>NZ_JBIAWG010000010.1:90232-425290 GCF_042895285.1 Streptomyces sp. NPDC001406 | reverse complement strand
TTCAAAGGAACCTCGCCACCAGAACAATCTGGTAGACGGGGTATCAACATATCTGGCGTTGACTTTTGGCACGCTGTTGAGTTCTCAAGGAACGGACGCTTCCTTTGTACTCACCCTCTCGGGCTTTCCTCCGGGCGCTTCCCTTCGGTCTTGCGTTTCCGACTCTATCAGATCTTTTCTCGACCCGATTTCCTCGGTGCTTTCCAGGTTCTCGCTCTCGCGTTTCCCTTTCCGGCGGTTCCGACTTTATCAGAACTTTCGAGCCGGTCTGAAACCGGCTGCTCATTTCTGAGTAATCGGAGGGGTGCTTCTCGGAATTGTGACTCCACAAGAAGCAGATAGATTCAAAGACGCCACCGGGACTGCCTGTGCAGCCCTCTAGGCAACTGTTTGAATCTACCTCCCCGCATGCTCCGTGTCAACGGCTCCTGTGGGGCGAAGAGGAGACTAGCAGCTCAGGACCCGTGCATGCACATCAGGCGGCCGTTGGAACGGTCGAGCTGCGCTCGGCCTCCTCGAGGTCGCCCGTTTCGCCGGCGCGTGCGGCACGGCCGCCCAGGACAAAGACGTATGCGAGGAAGGCCAGCTCAGCGACGACTCCGATGCCGATGCGAGCCCAGGTGGGCAGGCCCGAGGGGGTGACGAAGCCTTCGATGGCACCGGAGACGAAGAGGACCAGGGCGAGGCCGATCGCCATGGCCACGGCGGCCCGGCCCTCTTCGGCAAGAGCGGTGCGACGAGTGCGGGGACCCGGGTCGATCACGGTCCAGCCGAGGCGCAGTCCCGTGCCGGCGGCCACGAAGACAGCCGTGAGTTCAAGCAGGCCGTGTGGGAGGACCAGGCCCAGGAACGTGTCGAGTCGGCCGGCCGACGACATGAGGCCGAAGCCGACGCCCAGGTTGAGCATGTTCTCGAAGAGGATCCAGAGGACCGGCAGACCGAGGAAGACGCCCAGGACCAGGCACATCGCTGCGGCCTGGGCGTTGTTCGTCCACACCTGGGCCGCGAAGGAGGCGGCCGGGTGGCTCGAGTAGTACGTCTCGTACTCGCCGCCCGGCCGGGTGAGCTCGCGCAGCTGGTTCGGGGCCGCTATGGACGACTGCACCTCCGGGTGCGTGCCTATCCACCAGCCCAGGAGAATGGCGATGGCGGTGGACACCAGCGCGGTCGGTACCCACCAGTGGCGCGACCGATAGACCGCGGCGGGAAAGCCGTACCCCAGGAAACGCGTGACGTCGCGCCAAGAAGCGCGGCGGGTTCCCGTCACGGCGCTGCGCGCGCGTGCCACGAGTTGACTGAGCCGGCCCGTGAGCTGCGGGTCGGGGGCGGCGGACTGGATCAGGGAAAGATGGGTTGCGGTGCGCTGGTACAGAGCGACGAGTTCGTCGGCCTCCACGCCGGAGAGGCGGCGCTGGCGCTTGAGCAGGGCGTCGAGGCGGTCCCACTCGGCTCGGTGGGCGGAGACGAAGACGTCCAGGTCCATCGGGTCTGCCTGCTCCTCGGCTGCTCGTCGACTGCTGATCAGGGCTGTCAGCTTGTCGTACTGGGGCGCGATGCGCCCTCAGCTTGGCAGACTTGCGGTTCTCGGGGCAGACCAGGGGAAGGACGGCGGGCGTGAGTGAGCTGGTGACGGGCGAGGCGGTGGCGCTGGAGTTGCGCCCCGCGAGGCTGCCCAGCAGGGCGCTGGCGATATTGCTCGACCTGGTCGTGGCCATGGCCGTGTATATAGCCGTGGCCTTGGTGCTGGTGGCGTCGACGGCGTCCTTGGACGAGGCGGCCCAGATCGCGCTCTCGATCGCGACATTCCTGCTGGTGCTGGTGGGCGGGCCCATCGCGGTGGAGACGCTGAGCCATGGTCGGTCGCTGGGGAAGATGGCGTGCGGACTGCGCGTGGTGCGGGACGACGGCGGGCCCATCCGCTTCCGGCACGCACTGGTGCGGGGCGCCATCGGCGTGGTGGAGATCCTGCTGACCTTCGGGGTCGTCGCCTGTATCGCGTCGCTCGTGTCGGCGCGCGGGCGACGGCTCGGGGATGTGTTCGCGGGCACGTTGGTCGTACGGGAACGGGTGCCCGTCGGGCAGACCGGCTTCGTTCCTCCGCCGCCGCCCTGGCTGGTGGGGCGCTTTTCGGAGGTCGACCTGTCGGCGGTGCCCGACGGTCTGTGGCTTGCCGTCCGTCAGTACCTGACGCGTATGCAGCAGCTCGATCCGCAGGTCTCCTGGACCATGGCGGAGCGGCTCGCCTCCGAGCTTGCGGCTCGCACGGGGACTCCGGCGCCGCAGGGTGTGCCGCCGGCGGCCTATCTGGCGGCGGTGATGAACGAGCGGCAGGCACGCGAGGCCCGTCGGGCATTCGGGGGCGGTCCGGCCGCGGGGGCGCCGTTTGCGGGAGGCATGCCGGTCGTGGGGGGCGTGCCCCTCCCGAGCGGGGCACCCGTCCCTGGTGGAACGCCTGCCGCGGGTGCGGCGGCTGCCGTGGGAGGCGCTCCTCACGGTTTCCCGCCCAACGGTTTCCCGCCTGCCGCCGGTGTTCCCAGCGGTTACGTCTCTGCGGCCTCTCCGGCCTCTCCGGCTCCTGTCGACCGGCCCGCGGCCCAACAGGACCGGGCGCCTGCCGACCGCCCGGCCACCGGGTTCGTACCACCGGCATAGCTCGCGCCGAGCCGCTGCGGCGCCTCGTCCCCGTCAGCCGAACAGTGACGGCGGCGACTGCAGGTCCTCCAGCTCGATGCCGGGCGCCGCGAGGACCACGTCGCCCGCGATGTGCACGGTGTGCCGCTCACCCGTGTCCAGGGCTGTGACCTGGTATTCGTCCACGGTCAGAGGGCCGTTGTCAGTGGCGTGTGTTTCGCTGTTCACCAGGGCCCAGGACTGGTCGACGGTTCGTGGGGCGAGGACCGGGTCCGTGAAGGCCACGAGGCGTACGCGGGTCGCGGTGGAGGAAGGGGTGAGGCGCAGGAGACGGGTGGTGGCGACCAGGAACGCGGGGGACGTGCCGGTGAAGGCGTGGGCGCGCACATTGCCTTCGGTGGCTTGGGTGCCGGTGGGGTCGGTTCGGACCCACGTGACGCCGTCCAGGGCGGCGCCGCGCACCTGCCAGCCTGCCGCGTGGAGTTCGAGGCGGATGGGGCGGCCGAGGTCGTCGAGGGTGAGGTCGACGGAGCCGCTGTGGTCGCCCGACGGGGTGGTCAGCTGGGACACATAGCGCCAGCCGGAGGGGCCGGGCGCGCACTGGAAGTGCTCTTCCGCGAGGAGAGTGTGATCGTGCGGATCGTGAAGCGAATAACGGCCGCGGGGCATGGGGGTCCTGGGTCTTGACGGGCTGGTGGTCCGGTCACCTCGACGGGCCGCTCCGGCCGGTGTGACGGCCGGCCGGCCAAAGGGGCAGGCCCCCGGCACGGGGGTGCGGGGGCCTGCCTCGAAGGACCTGCCGCCAGGAGGAGCGCGTCAGTGCACGGACGGGCTCCTCCGGCGAGCGGGACCGCGGACTCAGTAGCGGTAGTGGTCCGACTTGTACGGTCCGTCGACCTCCACGCCGATGTACGCGGCCTGCTCCGGGCGCAGCACGGTCAGCTTGACGCCGAGGGCGTCCAGGTGGAGGCGGGCGACCTTCTCGTCGAGGTGCTTGGGCAGCGTGTACACGCCGGTCGGGTACTCGGCCTGCTTGGTGAACAGCTCGATCTGGGCCAGGGTCTGGTCCGCGAACGAGTTGGACATCACGAACGAGGGGTGACCGGTGGCGTTGCCGAGGTTCAGCAGACGGCCCTCGGACAGCACGATGATCACCTTGCCGTCGGGGAAGGTCCAGGTGTGGACCTGCGGCTTGACCTCGTCCTTGACGATGCCCGGGATCTTGGCCAGGCCGGCCATGTCGATCTCGTTGTCGAAGTGGCCGATGTTGCCCACGATGGCCTGGTGCTTCATCTTGGCCATGTCCGCGGCCATGATGATGTCCTTGTTGCCGGTCGTGGTGATGAAGATGTCGGCCTTGTCGACGACCTCGTCCAGGGTGGTGACCTGGTAGCCGTCCATCGCCGCCTGCAGCGCGCAGATCGGGTCGATCTCGGTGACGATCACCCGGGCGCCCTGGCCGCGCAGCGACTCCGCGCAGCCCTTGCCCACGTCGCCGTACCCGCACACGACCGCGGTCTTGCCGCCGATCAGCACGTCCGTGGCGCGGTTGATGCCGTCGATCAGGGAGTGGCGGCAGCCGTACTTGTTGTCGAACTTCGACTTCGTCACCGCGTCGTTGACGTTGATCGCCGGGAACAGCAGGACGCCGTCGCGCTGCATCTCGTACAGGCGGTGCACGCCCGTCGTGGTCTCTTCCGTCACACCACGGATCTCGGAGGACAGCTGGGTCCACTTCTGGGGGTTCTCGCCCAGGGTGCGGTGGAGCAGCTGGAGGATGACGCGGTGCTCGTCGGACTCGGCGGTCTCCACGGCGGGGACCTTGCCGTCCTTCTCGTACTCGACGCCCTTGTGGACGAGGAGGGTGGCGTCACCGCCGTCGTCCAGGATCATGTTCGGGCCGCCGGTGGGGCTGTCCGGCCAGGTCAGCGCCTGCTCCGTGCACCACCAGTACTCCTGGAGGGTCTCGCCCTTCCACGCGAAGACCGGGACGCCCTGCGGGTTGTCGGGCGTGCCGTTCGGACCGACGGCGATGGCGGCCGCGGCGTGGTCCTGGGTGGAGAAGATGTTGCAGGAGGCCCAGCGGACCTGGGCGCCCAGGGCGACCAGGGTCTCGATGAGCACGGCGGTCTGGACGGTCATGTGCAGGGAGCCGGTGACACGGGCGCCGGCGAGGGGCTGCGCCTCGGCGTACTCCTTGCGGATCGCCATCAGGCCCGGCATCTCGTGCTCGGCGAGGGTGATCTCCTTGCGGCCGAACTCGGCCAGGGAGAGGTCGGCGACCTTGAAGTCCTGTCGGTTGTCGACAGTCGTCATTGCGAGCTGCTCCTCGGGGTTGGGTCGAGGTGGTTACGGCTGGTCTGCGCGGCGGCGGACACAGGGGTGCCCGAAAAGGAGGACACAGGCATGCCCACGTGCGCGCAGCGCAGTCCGTCGGAGGCCCTCTCTCCCTCGGTCGGTCCGCTACGGGACCGCCCGACCGCCATCAGCAGCGACGTCTGGCTCCGTCCCAAGCTACACCGGAGGGCCCCGCCGTCCCCAGTCCGCCTTCGAACACATCGCGCCGATCTCTGGATGTGATCGGCGGCCGGAGCGGCCCGCGCGGCACGACGTGAAGGTGTCCGACGGGCGACTGTCGACTGCGCGACGAGCTCAGTGACCGGCCGCGTGCGGCGTCGGGCCGCCCGGGGTCGCCTTGGGGTCCGGGCCCTTGGCTGCCGCGGCCTCGCTGTAGATGTCGGGCTCGAGGTAGATCACGCGGGCGATCGGGACGGCGGCGCGGATACGGGCCTCGGCGGCGTCGATCGCGCCCGCGACCTCGGCGGCCGTGTCGTCGTGCCGGACACCGATCTTGGCGGCGATCAGCAGTTCCTCGGGGCCGAGGTGGAGCGTGCGCATGTGGATGATGCCGGTGACCGAGTCGCCGTCGACCATCGCGGACTCGATCTGCTTGACCACGTCGAGGCCCGCGGCCTCGCCGAGCAGCAGGGACTTGGTCTCGGCGGCCAGGACGAGGGCGATCAGGACGAGCAGGACGCCGATGCAGACGGTGCCGATGCCGTCCCAGACGCCGTCGCCGGTGAGCAGCGCGAGGCCGACACCGCCGAGGGCGAGGACCAGACCGATCAGCGCGCCGAAGTCCTCCAGGAGGACGACCGGCAGCTCGGGGGCCTTGGCGCGGCGGATGAACTGCGACCAGGAGAGCCTGCCGCGCAGTTCGTTGGACTCCTTGATGGCCGTGCGGAAGGAGAAGCCCTCGGCGATGATCGCGAAGACGAGGACGCCCACCGGCCAGTACCAGTGCTGGACCTCGTGCGGGTGGCTGATCTTCTCGTAGCCCTCGTAGATGGCGAACATGCCGCCGACGGAGAAGAGGACGATCGAGACCAGGAAGGCGTAGATGTAGCGTTCGCGGCCGTAGCCGAAGGGGTGCTGGGGGGTCGCCTCGCGCTGGGCCTTCTTGCCGCCGATGAGCAGCAGGAACTGGTTGCCGGAGTCGGCCATCGAGTGCACGCCCTCGGCGAGCATCGACGACGAACCGCTGAACGCGAACGCCACGAACTTCGATGCCGCGATCGCGAGGTTGGCGCCGAGTGCCGCCACGATCGCCCTGGTGCCGCCTGACGCGCTCATGTGTCCGCGTTGTCCCTTCGCCTTCGTCCGTCTGCGCCGGCCAGGGCCCTGCCCTTCGCCTTTGCCCGTCCTTTGCCGGTGGGCCATTCTTGCAGCCCTGTCCACCGGCGGCGCGTCAGGTATCCACAGGTGCGGTCAGACAATCACAGTGGCCCGGAATACGGTGCCCGTCCCGGACGCCTCGGCCTCTTCGCCCGCCGCCACGAAGACCGACTGGCCCGGGCCCAGTTCGTGCTCGCCCACCCGTACGGAACCGGCCGTGCAGAGCAGGATCTGCGGAGTCGGGAGGGTGAGGGCATGGGCGGTGCCGGCTTCGGGAAGGACGTAGCGGGACAGCCGGAACTCGTCGATGGGGGTCTCGTAGACCTCCTCGCCGTCGGGGGCCGCCTCCGGGCGCAGGACGCCGGCGTCGCGCGGCTCGAAGCGGACGATGCGCAGGAGTTCGGGGACGTCGACGTGCTTGGGGGTCAGGCCGCAGCGCAGGACGTTGTCGGAGTTGGCCATGATCTCGACGCCGAGGCCGCTCAGGTAGGCGTGCGGGATGCCGGCGCCGAGGAAGAGGGCCTCGCCGGGCTGGAGCCGGACATGGTTGAGCAGCATCGCGGCGATGACGCCCGGGTCGCCCGGGTAGTGGTGGGCGAGGTCGGCGTAGGGCGCGTAGTCGCCGCCGAGGCGGGAGCAGGCGGCCGTGGTCTCGTCGACCGTGTGGGCCATCTCCTCGGGGTCGGCGGTGAGGATCGCGGTGAGCACCTCGCGCAGCGCCGCCTCCTCGGGGTGGGCGTGCAGCAGGTCGACGTACGGCTTGAGGGAGTCGACGCCGAGGCCGTCGAGCAGCTCGGCCGCCCGCAGCGGGTCGCGGAAACCGCACAGGCCGTCGAACTCGGTGAGCGCGCAGATCAGTTCGGGCTTGTGGTTGGCGTCCTTGTAGTTGCGGTGCGGGGCGTCCACCGGGACTCCCCGGCGCTCCTCGTCGGCGTACCCCTCCTTGGCCTGATCCAGGTTCGGGTGCACCTGGAGGGAGAGCGGGGCACCGGCCGCGAGGATCTTCAGCAGGAAGGGCAGGCGCGGGCCGAACTTCGCGACCGCGCGCGGACCGAGCTCCTTCTCCGGGTTCGCGTCGATGACCTCGACGAGCGTGCCGCGCGCGGTGCGCGAGGGTGCGCCCGGGTGCGCGCCCATCCACATCTCCGCCTGTGGTTCGCCGGTCGGCTCCACGCCGAGCAGCTTCGGGATGGCGGTGGTGGAACCCCAGGCGTAGGGGCGGACGGTGTTGTCGAGGCGGTCCATCAACGTCTCTGTTTCTTCTCTGCTCAGGGGTCTTCGCGCGTACGGCGGTCAGGGCTTCGGGGTCAAGATCAGGCCCTTGAAGCGAGCGCCAGGTAAACGGCGGCGAAATCCGTGACGGCGATCAGTTCCGCGAGGGTCTCGATTTCGTCACCCGGCTCCGGTTCCAGCTCGCTGATCGGCGTGTCATGGCTGAGCGCCAGGTCACGGGCGGCCGGGGCGGCGGTGAGGCCGCCGATCGGGCGGTCGCGGAGCAGCACCACGCGCGCGTGCAGCGCCGGGGCCTCTGCCACGCGGTCCCGGAAGAAGTCGTCGGGGTCTGCTTCGGCGGCCAGGGGGCCGGCGAGCAGGGCGCTGTGCGCGGCGAGTGCCTCGGGGAGTTCCTCGACGAGGGCTGGCTGTCCGGCGAGTTCGGCGAGTTCGGCGGAGAAACGGCGGCCCGCGGCGCCGGCCGAGGCGCCCTCCGTCCAGATGACCGGGAGCGTGTCGGCGAGTTCGGCGGCGAGGGTCTTGGCGGGGTTGCTGTAGGTGGCGATGGCCGGGCCGCAGCGCTCGGCGATGTGGTCGAGCCGGTCGGCGACCTGTTCCAGGGCCTCGGGCGGGGCGCTGAGCAGGCCGATGCGGTCGAGGAGGGCGAGCAGCGGGGTGAGCAGGGCCCACAGGACGCCCGGGGAGGACGCGGCGAGGGGTTCGTCGTGGTCGTACGGCGCTGTGGCCATCGGGACGAACATGCCGTGCGCGCCGGTGACCGCCTCGTGGAGCGGGGTCTGGGCGGGGGCGACGGCGGCGACCGAGCAGCCGCGGCGGTAGGCCTGCTCGGCGAGCAGCGAGAGGCTGGGTTCGGTGCCGTCCGGGGTGGCGATCAGGAGCAGGTCGACGGAGCCGGCCCAGCCGGGGAGTTCCCAGCGCAGGGCGCCGGCCGCGGGGGCGACGCCGGTGGGGGCCAGACGGGTGACGGGGCTGCCCGCGCCGGCGAGTGTGCCGAGGAGGTCGGCCGCATGGGTGGCGGCGGCGCCGGGGCCGGCGATCAGGACGGCGCGGGGACGGCCGTCCGGCTTGAGTTCGTTGATGCCCGCCTCGACGGCGTGCCGGGCCGCGGTGCGGACGCGGGCGCCTGCCTCCGCGGCGCCGCGCAGAAGGCCTCGTTGGTCGGCCTCGGCGAGGCCCTCCGGGGTGTCGAGCAGCGATTCGTCGAGCATGGGCGGCAGCCTCCGGTCGCCGGGGTCCTGAGAGGGGCGGCTCGTCTGTATGAGGGGCGCGTGCGCGGGTGTCTGCGCGCGGGGCCTGGCTGTGGGCGGTGGCGGGGCCCGTGGCTATGGCGGGCCCTCGGCGTCACGCCGGGCGGCGGGCCTCGTCCACCAGGAGGACGGGGATGCCGTCACGCACGGGGTACGCCAGGCCGCAGTCCTGACCGGTGCAGATCAGCTCGCTGTCCTGCTCCTGCAGCGGGGCGTGGCAGGCCGGGCAGGCGAGGATCTCCAGGAGGCCGGCTTCGAGCGGCATGGGGTGTCCCTTCGGGCAGGTGCGGATGTGCACTGATGTGCCTGGTCAGGGTACCGCCGTGAGGCGCCGGGCGGAGTGGGTTGGATTCGCCAACCCCCTCCCCCGGCCCGACCGGCGGGAAGATCGCCGAGGTCAGCCCCTGATGATCGCCAGCGCCTCGTCCCTCACCTTGGCCATCGTCGCCTCGTCGCGGGCCTCGGCGTTCAGGCGGAGCAGCGGCTCGGTGTTGGAGGGGCGGACGTTGAACCACCAGTCGGCGGCGGAGACGGTGAGGCCGTCGAGGCCGTCGAGGGTGATGTCGTCGCGCCCCTCGTACGCGGAGCGGATCGCGGCGATGCGGGAGGCCTGGTCGTCGACCGTGGAGTTGATCTCCCCGGAGCCGGCGTAGCGGTCGTACTGGGAGACGAGGGCGGACAGGGGGCCGTCCTGGCCGCCGAGGGCCGCGAGGACGTGGAGGGCCGCGAGCATGCCCGTGTCGGCGTTCCAGAAGTCCTTGAAGTAGTAGTGCGCGGAGTGCTCACCGCCGAAGATCGCGCCCGTCCGCGCCATCTCGGCCTTGATGAAGGAGTGGCCGACGCGGGTGCGGGCCGGTGTGCCGCCGTTCTCCCGGACCACCTCGGGGACGGACCACGACGTGATCAGGTTGTGGATGATCGTGCCCGCGCCGCCGTTCTTGGCCAGCTCGCGCGCGGCCACCAGGGCGGTGATCGCCGACGGGGACACCGGGTCGCCGTTCTCGTCGACGACGAAGCAGCGGTCGGCGTCGCCGTCGAAGGCGATGCCGAGGTCGGCGCCCTCCTCGCGGACGCGCTTTTGGAGGTCGACGATGTTGGCGGGGTCGAGGGGGTTGGCCTCGTGGTTCGGGAACGTGCCGTCCAGTTCGAAGTACATCGGGACGAGGGTCAGGGGCAGGCCGGCGAAGACCGTGGGCACCGTGTGGCCGCCCATGCCGTTGCCCGCGTCGACGACGACCTTCAGCGGGCGGACCGCGGTCAGGTCGACGAGGGAGCGGAGGTAGGCCGCGTAATCCTCCAACGTGTCGCGCCGGGTGATCGTTCCCGGCGTCGGGGTCGGTTCCGGGGCGCCCGACTCCAGCCATCGCTCGGTCAGTTCGCGGATCTCGGCGAGGCCGGTGTCCTGGCCGACCGGAGCCGCGCCCGCGCGGCACATCTTGATGCCGTTGTACTGCGCCGGGTTGTGCGAGGCCGTGAACATCGCGCCCGGGAGATTCAGGGCGCCCGAGGCGTAGTACAGCTGGTCCGTCGAGCAGAGGCCGATCTCCGTGACGTCCGCGCCGCATGCGGCCGCGCCGCGCGCGAAGGCACGGGACAGGCCGGGCGACGACGGGCGCATGTCGTGGCCGATCACGATCGCGTCCGCGGCGGTCACTCGGACGAAGGCGGCGCCGAAGAGTTCGGCCAGCGTCTCGTCCCACTGGTCCGGGACCACCCCGCGTACGTCGTACGCCTTCACGATCTGCGACAGATCAGCAACCACGGCCAACCCTCCTGAAAGTTCCATCGGTCGCCCCAAACTACCCGTCCCGGGTAAGGCTCCGATGTGGGAACGCCCAGTGGACCCCCAGACGTAATCTCAGGTCAGGCCGTCGCACCGCACGTCGAGGCGACGCCGGTAGGCGTAACACGCGCGCGCGGGCAGCTCAGTTGTCCGGGGAGCGCAGCACCCGCAGATGGCCGCGGCGGGCGACCTCCATCGGGTCCGCCGTGCGCGCGCCTGCGCCGCCCGCCTCGGCCGCGCGCTCCTGGGGGCGGGCCGCCTCGCGCACGGCGTTGGCGAGGGCTTCCAGGTCGTCCCCGGTGGGGCGGGCGGGTACGGAGCCGTCGAGGAGTCGTACGACCTCCCAGCCGCGCGGGGCGGTGAGGCGCTCGGAGTGGTCGGCGCACAGGTCGTAGCAGTGGGGTTCGGCGTAGGTGGCGAGCGGGCCGAGGACCGCGGTCGAGTCGGCGTAGACGTACGTCAGCGTCGCGACGGCAGGTCGGCCGCAAGCGGTGCGCGAACAGCGACGTACAGGGCTCACGACGTTGGACGGTACCGCACTCTTGAGCGGGCCGCGACGACTCTCCACCAGGTCACTCCACCGTGTCGTGCTGTGAGACGCCCCACACACCCCTCTGCAGACGCCCTGCTGACCTGCGGGGACGGACCACTCCGGCGTCATGGACAGGTCCCCATCCGGTCATGGGTAGGCACAAACAGCGTCAAATGCCTTGAGCTCGACGGTCTTGGAGAGATACGGAAACGAGCCCAACCTTGGCTGGAATGGTCATGTGGAGACAAGCCGTACGGGTGGCCGGTTGCGGTCCGGTCGGCGGCCCCCTTGCCGCGTGGAGGCGGGGCGGCCGGACCGCGCGGGGACTACGCTTCACCAGTGATGGACAACCGTGTACCGCCCCGTGCCGCCGGCCCCGGGCCCCGTCGTCGTGATCGCCACGGTCGGGGCATGCGCGGGCCGATCGCGCCACCCCAGGTGCCGCTGGCGGCGAGCCGTGCCGAGGCGTTCGCGGACCTGGTGCAGGACTCCGTGGAGCGCCTCGAGCGACGGTGGCCGCAGCTCGCCGACATCGATTTCCTGGTGCTGGAGGTGCCCCGGCTGGACGGGCGGGCCGGCGAGAGCTGGAGCGACGACGCGGTGCCGCTCGGCGGGACGATCCCCGCGCGCGAGGGTCGCCGGGCCCGGGTCGTGGTCTACCGGCGGCCGGTCGAGATCCGGACCAAGGGGCGGGACGAGCGGGCCGCACTGGTGCACGAGGTGGTCGTGGAGCAGGTGGCGGAGCTGCTGGGGCTCACCCCGGAGACGGTGGACCCCCGCTACGGCGAGGACTGAGCGAGCCGGGGTTGGCCGGACGCCGGCGAACCGGACGCCCGGCTGACCGGACGCCGGCGAACCCCGGTCGAGCCCAGGACCGCTGCTTCCGCGGCACCGACTACTTCTGCAGCACCGACAGATCCTGGTCCGCCTCCGGTACGGCCACCGTCCCCCGGTCGTCCGGGAGGGTCTGCACGGTGAAGCCGGGGACGCCCTCCGCCGTGGCCGTCAGGGTGCGGGCGGCATAGACCGGACCGCCGGACAGGGGCTCGACGGTCAGCGCGTACGTGCCCTTCAGACCGGCCGGGACCGGGGCGTCGACGTCCTGGGTGGTGCCCGCCTTGATCGTGTACGTCTTCGTCACCGGCGTGCCGCCACCGCTGCCCGCCGAGGCCGTGACCTTGACCCTCGCGGCGGCGGTGGGCGCGGTGACGGACAGCGTCGTGCCCTTGCCGCTGTTGTCGGCGGACGTCGCGCGCGTGCCGACCGGGCTGGTGGCCGGGATGAACGCCGTCTCCTGCTTGTCGCCCTTGCCCCGGGTGACCCGGAGGGCGGCGACCACCGGGACCGACCTGTCCGTCGGGGTCAGGACCAGGGAGCCCGCCTCACCGCGCGTGACGTCGCCCAGGTCGAGCGCCGACGTCATGCCCGACTTCACATGCAGGGTCTCGTTCCCGGCGGGGGTGATCAGGCCGCCGGGAGAAGCGAGGCGGACCTTCAGGTCGGCGTCGGCGTCGCCGGGGGTGAAGGCGATCAGCCGCACGGCGGTGGCGTCCTTCGGGATGCCGGGCAGGACCAGGGTGCCCGCCGGGTCGGCGGACGCGGCCAGCCAGTCGCCGCCGATCTTGTCGTCCAGGGCCTGCACGGCCGCGGCGACCCGCCCGCTGCGCACGCTGACGTGCACGGTCAGGTTGGTCTGCCGCTCGTCGCTGAGCGTGGACAGCAGGACCGGCTCGCTGGAGTGCGGCTGGACCGTGATGCCCTCCCCGACCGTGGACTTGATCGCGCCGTCCTTGCCGTAGAGCTCGATGTCGACGACGGCCGGAGCGTCGTCGGGGTTGGTGAGGTGCACGTAGTCGGTGCGCGCGGCGTCCGTGCTGGCACCGGGGAACCAGAACTCCGTGTCCGGGGCCGTGCAGTTGACGCCCTGGAGCCCGCGTCCGGTGCCCGCGGCGACCTCGGTGGTCTCCTGGACGGTCCAGCCCGGCGCGAACCTCCCGTCGGCGGCACCGATGAGCGCGGGCGAGTCGGCGCCGGAGGTGTCACTGGTGGCCGGGGTGCCGGGCTGCTTGGGGGTCAGGACGGGCTTGGCGGTCTTCGACTTGTCCTTGCCCTTGGCGGAGCCGCTCGTCCCGTCCGCCGACTCCTCCGTGGCCGACCGGAGTTCGGCCTTGCCGCCGCTCGCCGTGCCCTTCGTGACGGGGGTGAAGGACGTGTACGAGGTCTCAGCGATGTCGGAGCTGCTCGGGGCCGGGCACAGCAGGCTCGTGCGCTCCACGGGCAGCTGGGCCGCCGCCCGGGCGGTCGGCGCGCCGGGCGCGTCCGGCGTCTTGAGCGCGGCGAACCCGGTGACGGCGGCCAGCGCGGCGGTGCCGGCGATCAGGGACAGGGTGGTGCGCTTCACTGCTGGCTCCCGTCGGGGCGCTCGCTGCCGGTGGTGCCGTGGGGGTGGGGCTGCTCCGGGTCATAGGCCTGGTCGTAGCCCTGCTGGTACGTCGGGTCGTACGGCATCTGCCCGCCCTGTCCGCCGTAGGCGTACGGGTCGTACTGGCCGCTCTGGTACGGGTCGGCCTGGTACGCCTGCTGGTCGTAGCCGCCCGTCTGGTACTGCCCGGCGCCCTGGTACTGGTCGCCGTAGGCGGGGTAGCCGTCGCCCGTGTAGCCCGACGCGTCCCAGTCGCCGTAGGACTGCTGGTGCGGGACGGCGGCGGGAGCCTCCTCCGGAGGAGGAGGCACGCTGCCGGGGACGGACTCGTCCGCGTCGGCGGCCTCCTCGGCCTCGGCCTGGGCCCGCAGACGGCGGGCGCGGCGGCCCTCGCCGGCGGCGGGCTGGGCGGGGACGGTCTCCTCCTCGGGGAGGTCGTCGTCGATGTCGCGGCGACGGCCCGGCAGGGCGAGCACGACGAGGACGACGGCGAGTGAGCCCTGGGCCCACAGCCAGCCGGTGTGGCCGACAGGTGCGTCGTAGCTGACGTCCAGCCGTCCCCCGGTGGAGGGGAGTTCGAAGCCCTGGGCCCAGCCGTCGACCGTGGTGCGGGTGAGCGGCCTGCCGTCCAGGGTGGCGGTCCAGCCCTCGGCGGCGGAGTCGGCCAGGCGCAGCACCCGGCCGTCGGAGCCGGTCGGAATGGTGGTGTGGATCTCGACGGGTCCGGCGGCGACCGGCTGTGCGGTGCCCGAGCCCGAGGAGGGCACGATCGCGGCCCGTGAGACCTGCTGGTCGACGCGCCACAGCGCGCTGCCGCTCTGCTGGCTGAGCCGGCTCAGGCCGGGCGTGGCGTCCAGGACGCGGGTGACCTCGCGGGGCGCGCCCTTGTGGACCAGGACGTAGCGCACGGCGAAGCCGCCGAGCTGGTTCGCCTGGTCGGCACCGGAGCCGGCGACCAGGTTGGCGACGACCTTGTCGAGCTTGCCGTTCTCACCGTCGGCCGCGGCCAGTTCGGCGTCGCCCATGCGGGCGCCGGAGCCGCGGACCAGGGTGTAGCGGACGCGGGCGGTGGAGTCGCTGTCGAGGACCAGGGTGCGGGCCTGGTCGCGGGTGCCGCTCTCCTCGGCGACGAACGCGGGCACCTGCACGGGGTCGCGTCGCTCCACGGGACCGTCGGCGCCGCCGATCATCCAGCCGGCGGCGACGAGCAGCGGGCCCACGGCCGAGGCGAGCGCGATCAGCGCGGCCACCGGCTGGCGCCAGCCGAAGTTCTGCTCGGCCACGCGTGCGCGTGCCCCGTCGGCGCCGAGCGCGGCGGCGGCCAGCAGGGCGAGGCCGTAGACGAGGGTCGCGGGGCCGGCCCAGGTGGAGCTGTTGGACAGGGCCGCGAAGACGAGGCCCACCAGCGCGACCGCCCAGGCCGTCCGGATTCCCAGCTGTCGCTCGGAGCGCATCAGGGCGGCCAGCGCGGCCAGGACGATGCCGAGGAGCATCAGCCCGTCCACGGTGCCGGGGCCGCCGGGGCTGGCGCCGAGCAGGTCGAGGGCGGAGGCGGCCGAGGAGCCGTACTCCAGTCCGGCCTCCTTGAAGAAGCCGAACGGGAGCAGGGTCAGCGACCAGGGCGCGAGGACCAGCAGCGGGGTGCCCAGCTGGACCAGGAAGCGCAGGCCGTGGGCGATGGGGTCACGGCGGCGCACGGCGAGTACGCCGATGCCCAGGATCAGTGCGATCGGCCACACGATCGGTGTGAAGGCGGTGGCCATGGTCAGCAGCAGCGCGTACGCCCAGGTGGCGCGCCAACTGCCGCGCGCACCGGAGGAGTTGGCCAGTCCGGCCGCGGCGGTGCCCGCGCGGGCGAGGAGCGGCAGCAGGACGGCGAGGACGGCGGTGCCGATGCGGCCGCCGGCCAGGGCGCCGGTGGCGGCGGGCAGGAAGGCGTAGGCGACGGCCGCCCAGGCGCGCAGGAGGCGGGACTCGACGAGCGGACGGGAGGCGAAGTAGGCGGTGAACCCGGCCAGCGGCACCGACCCGACGAGCAGGACCGTGACCGCAAGGCCGGTCGAGCCGAACAGCGTGGAGGCCAGCATCGCGACGAGGGCGAGGTAGGGCGGCGCGGCCGGGGTGCCCCCCGCGCCCACCGGGTGCCAGGCGTCCAGGTAGCGGGACCACAGCTCCTCGGAGTCGCCCGGGGCCGGCAGCAGGGCGCCGCCCGCGAGCGCGCCGCCGCCCAGGAGCGCGCGGCAGGCGACGAGCGAGACGAGCAGCAGCACCAGGAAGAGCACCGGACCGGGCTTGCGGGCGATGCGCTTGACGCGGGCGAACTGCTCGATCTCCAGGAAGTCGGCGTCGTCGCCGCCGGGCCCGGACTCGACCGCGCCGCCGTGCCGTCCTGCCGAGGAGGTCTCGGTGTCGGAGCCGCCGAAGAAGTCGCCGGCGACCTGCTCCACGGTGGCCCGCACGGTCGCGCCCGGTGGCGGGAACAGCGGCCGCAGCTCGCCCTTGTCGATCTGCGGACGGCCGCGCCTGCGTCGTCCGGCGATGATCCGCTCGGGCCGCAGCAGGGTGCCCAGGAGGCCGCGGATCTCGTCGACGGCCTGTCCGGGGACCTTGCCGACGAGATAGGCGAGGGTCCTGACGAACGTGCCGAGCACCACACGCAGCAGCACCCAGGGCAGCACCGCCGTGCGCGTGTTGACGAGGAGGGTGTAGACGGCGCCCGCCTTGTCGACCTTGTGCGGGGAGGCCGCGGTGCGGCCCAGGCAGTCGACGGTGCGGCGCTCGCGGGAGGCGGCCTCGGCGTGCCGCACGACGGCGTCGGGGGCGATGAGGACGCGGTGTCCGGCCGAGTGTGCGCGCCAGCACAGGTCCACGTCGTCGCGCATCAGGGGCAGCCGGCGGTCGAAGCCGCCGAGTTCCTCGAAGACGTCGCGCCGGATCAGCATGCCGGCGGTGGACACCGACAGCACGGGCCGTACGTGGTCGTGCTGGCCCTGGTCCTGTTCGCGGCGGTCGAGGCCGGTCCAGCGGCGGCCGGAGTTGGCGATGGTGACGCCGACCTCCAGGAGCTGCCGGCGGTCGTACCAGCCGCGCAGCTTGGGGCCCACGACGGCCACGTCGTCGCGGCCCAGCTCCATCTCGTTGTCGACGACGCGCAGCAGCTGGGCGAGGGCGTCGGGGTCGGGGGCGCAGTCGTCGTGCAGCAGCCACAGCCACTGGATCGGCTCCCCGTGCGGCAGCTCGGGCAGGTCGTAGGCGTCGTCGCGCCAGGTGCGCGTGACGGGGTCCCAGCCGCTGGGCCGCTTGAGATACGGCAGCTCGTCCGGGGTGAGCACGGGCGCGCTGCGGTTGGCCTCCTCGACGGCCTGGCCGAAGCCGGTGCGCCGGGCGAGGTGGAGCACGCGGTCGGCGCCGAGGGCTTCGGTGACCAGCCGGGCGGAGTCGTCCGCGCTGCCGGTGTCGGCCGCGATCGCGTACTGAACGGGGCGCTCCTGGCCGAGCAGCCCGGTGAGCGCGTCGGGCAGCCAGCGGGCGCCGTCGTGGGAGACGAGGACCGCGGTCACCACATGACGCGGAGACTCGGGCTGGTGGGCCGGGTCAAACACTGCGGTGGCAGCGTCGTGTTGGGCTGCCGTATGGCTGTGCACGGACATCGAGGTACGGGCCCCGGTTCGATGGACTGCGGTGGACGCCTGTGCCCCGAGGGGGCAGCGGGGCGTCTCGGACGAGCGACCACACTATCGGCTGGGCAGGAAGACGGCCCGCCGCCTGTGGATAACCCACCGGCGACGGGCCGTTCGTGATGCGTACGAGACGTGTACAGGTGAAGGATCTGTGCGGTCTTTTCAGACGGCGGCCTTCTTCAGCCGGCGGCGCTCCCGCTCGGACAGACCGCCCCAGATCCCGAAGCGCTCGTCGTTGGCCAGGGCGTACTCGAGGCATTCGGAGCGCACCTCGCAGGCGAGGCAGACCTTCTTGGCCTCTCTGGTCGAGCCGCCCTTCTCGGGGAAGAAGGACTCGGGGTCGGTCTGGGCGCACAGTGCGCGCTCCTGCCAGCCGAGTTCCTCGTCCGCGTCGTCGACCAGCAGTTGCTGCACCAGCTCGGTCATGTGCGCCCCTCGTCTGTCTTTCGCGTCCCCGTGATGTAGCCGTTACCGATTCCGGCTGAACGACACGAGTGAAATTACAAGTGTGCTGCTCCGGGCGAGTCAAGCCGGGATCTGCTATTGGGCCCGTTATTCACTCTGCGGAACCAAGGCCATGCGGAAAGTGTTCAAATCGCCATAAACCTTGACATGCAGACGAGGCCCGGGAGGGACGCCGACCCCACACAGACACTTGTACGGAGAAGGACGCCCAGGAGTTCGATCGCGTTCCGACGAGACGCGTGCGCCCGGTTGTGCGCCATGTGTCCGGGTGTCTCGCAGAACAAACCCTTCACCCCAGAGATGCACCGGATGAGGTGAAACGTGTCCCACATGCCGGTCGCCGAGTTGACAGTGCGGGTGTGAACCGATGTCCTTGGGGGCATGCTCGCGAACTTGGCTCTCACCTCGACCCGCACCGCCGGGTCCCGCGGTGCTGCCCACGTTCGCTGTAGCTGTTGTTGCTGTTCCAGCTGTTGAGCCCAACGCGCTCCGGCTGTCCTTGAGTCCATCCCGACTCGGCTGCTGTCCCCTTTCCCGCCCCTGATCCAGGGCCACCCCTTCCGTCCGTGACCCGGGCGGACGGCACGCGAGACCCCAGCCCCCACTCTTCCGCCGAGGACCCACCCCACCCCCATGAACAGCGACAACGACCTCCAGATCGCCGGCGACATCCTCGAAGTCCCGCACCTGCTGCAGCCCCCGCGCGAGCACCCGGCCACCGTCGCCGAGTTCGTCGGCCTGGCCCGCGCCATCGCCGCCGACCGCTCCCAGTGGGAGCACCTCGTCCGGTACGACGCCACGACGCGCTGGTACCACCGGCTGCGCACGGGCCCCGGCTACGAGGTGTGGCTGCTGTCCTGGGTGCCGGGACAGGGCAGCGGGCTGCACGACCACGGCAGGTCCTCCGGCGTGCTGACCGTCCTGGAGGGCACGCTGACCGAGCGGACCGAGCGGGGCACGCGCGCGTTGGGGTCGGGCGCGCAGCGGGTGTTCGCGCCGGGGTATGTGCACGAGGTCGTCAACGACACGCTGGAGCCTGCGGTCAGCCTGCACGTCTACTACCCGGGCCTGACCGAGATGCCCATGCACACCTCCCCGAACTGCGAGGTGGGCGCGCGGCCCCGCCGGGTGACTGCCTGACGCTCGGCTGGCCGACACTCGGCTGCCTGACGCGTTGTCGTACCCGCCTGCCAGACTTGCTCCCATGCGCATTGTGGTTCTGGCAGGCGGCATCGGTGGTGCCCGGTTCCTGCGCGGTCTGAAGCGAGCCGTGCCGGACGCGGACGTCACGGTCATCGGCAACACCGGCGACGACATCCACCTCTTCGGGCTCAAGGTCTGCCCGGACCTCGACACGGTGATGTACACGCTCGGCGGCGGCATCAACGAGGAGCAGGGCTGGGGGCGGGCCGAGGAGACCTTCCACCTCAAGGAGGAACTCGCGGCGTACGGGGCCGAGCCGGGCTGGTTCGGGCTCGGCGACCGGGACTTCGCCACGCACATCGTGCGGACGCAGATGCTGAGCGCCGGTTATCCGCTGAGCGCGGTGACCGAGGCGCTGTGCGACCGATGGAAGCCGGGCGTGCGGCTGATCCCGATGACCGACGACCGCGTCGAGACGCATGTCGCGGTCACGCTGCCCGACAGCGGCTCCGCCGCGGGCTCCGGCGAGCGCAAGGCGGTCCACTTCCAGGAGTACTGGGTGCGGCTGCGGGCGTCGGTCCCGGCGGAGGCGGTCGTACCGGTCGGGGCCGAGCAGGCGAAGCCCGCGCCCGGGGTGCTGGAGGCGATCGCGGAGGCGGACGTGATCCTCTTCCCGCCGTCCAACCCCGTCGTGTCCATCGGCACGATCCTGGCCGTGCCCGGCATCAGGGAAGCGATCGCCGACGCCGGGGTACCGGTGGTGGGCCTCTCCCCCATCGTCGGGGACGCGCCCGTGCGCGGGATGGCCGACAAGGTGCTCGCGGCGGTCGGCGTGGAGTCCACCGCGGCGGCGGTGGCCGAGCACTACGGCTCGGGGCTCCTCGACGGCTGGCTCGTCGACACCGTGGACGCCGGTTCGGTGGAGCGGATCGAGACGGCGGGCATCCGCTGCCGGGCCGTACCGCTGATGATGACCGATACGGACGCGACCGCGCAGATGGCCCGGGAGGCACTGGCGCTGGCCGAGGAGGTGCGGGGAGCTTGAGCGAAAAAGCACCCGAGTACCGGGTCTGGGCCGTCGGCGGGATTCCCGAGGTCCAGCGGGGCGACGACCTCGGCAAGCTGATCGCCGCCGCCGAACCCGGGCTGCTCGACGGGGATGTGCTCCTCGTCACCTCCAAGATCGTGTCGAAGGCGGAGGGCCGGATAGTCGAGGCGGCCGACCGGGAGGCGGTGATCGACGCCGAGACCGTGCGGGTCGTGGCCCGGCGCGGGCCGCTGCGGATCGTCGAGAACCGGCAGGGCCTGGTCATGGCGGCCGCCGGGGTCGACGCCTCCAACACCCCTTCGGGGACGGTGCTGTTGCTGCCGGAGGATCCGGACGCGTCCGCGCGGGCGATCCGGGACGGGCTGCGCGACGCCCTCGGTGTCGACGTCGGAGTCGTGGTCACCGACACGTTCGGACGACCGTGGCGCGCGGGGCTGACGGACGTCGCGATCGGCGCCGCGGGGGTGCGCGTGCTGGACGATCTGCGTGGGGGTACGGACGGGTACGGCAATCCGCTCAGCGCCACGGTCGTGGCCACGGCGGACGAACTCGCCGCCGCGGGCGACCTCGTCAAGGGCAAGGCGGCCGGCCTGCCGGTCGCCGTGGTGCGCGGGCTGCCGCACGTGGTGGGCGGGGACCACGAGGAAGGGGCACGGGCGATGGTGCGCGACGCGCGCGACGACATGTTCCGGCTCGGCACCTCCGAGGCGGTACGGGAGGCGGTGACCCAGCGGCGTACCGTACGGGCCTTCACCGACGAGCCCGTCGACCCGGGAGCGGTACGGCGGGCGGTGGCCGCGGCGGTGACCGCGCCGGCCCCGCACCACACCACGCCGTGGCGCTTCGTCCTGCTGGAGTCCGAGGAGTCCCGGACCCGGCTGCTCGACGCCATGCGCGACGCGTGGATCGCCGACCTCGCGCGGGACGGCAAGACGCAGGAGTCGATCGCCAAGCGGGTGCGGCGCGGGGACGTGCTGCGCAACGCGCCCTACCTGGTCGTGCCCTGTCTCGTCATGGACGGCTCGCACACCTACGGCGACGCGCGGCGGGACACGGCCGAGCGGGAGATGTTCGTGGTCGCCACGGGCGCGGGCGTGCAGAACCTCCTGGTCGCGCTGGCCGGGGAGCGGCTCGGTTCGGCCTGGGTGTCGTCGACGATGTTCTGCCGGGACGTGGTGCGCGAGGTGCTCGGGCTTCCGCAGGACTGGGACCCCATGGGGGCGGTGGCGGTCGGACATCCGGCTGAGGCGCCGCGGCCCCGGCCGGAGCGGGAGGCGGGGGCGTTCATCGACGTCCGGTGACCGTGCCGTACGACCGCCCGGTCTGGGCCGTACGACCGCCTAGTCTCGTAGGACAGCTCCGGCATCCCAGGGGATCACTCGTGGCAGGACGTTTCGCTCCGCGGCCCACGCGTACGACCGTGCGCGGTGGGCATGTCGCCGTGCCCGTCGGGACGGGGGTGCCGCGGCAGACCGGCGGGGCCGGGCGGGTGCGCAGCTGGGTGCCGGAGGGGACGCTCGATCTCGGGCTGGTGCTCGGGCCGCTGCGGCGCGGACCGGCCGACCCGACGTTCCGGGCCATGCCGGACGGGTCCGTGTGGCGGGCCAGCCGGACACCCCTCGGGCCGGGGACGCTGCGGGTCGCGGTGTACGGCGGTGAGGTGCGCGGGGAGGCATGGGGACCGGGAGCCGAGTGGCTGCTGGAACGGTTGCCCGAGTTGCTGGGCGCCGCCGACGACCCCGACGCCTTCGCGCCGCGGCACCGTCTGGTGGCGCTTGCCCGGCACCGGCGGCCCGGGCTCAGGCTGACGCGGACCGGGCTGGTGCTGGAGTCGCTGATTCCGTCGATTCTGGAGCAGAAGGTCACGACCGACGAGGCGTACCGGGCGTGGCGGCTGCTGGTGCGGAAGTTCGGGGAGCCGGCGCCGGGGCCCGCGGCGGGTTCACGGCTGTGGGTGATGCCCGAGCCTCGGACGTGGGCGCTGATTCCGTCCTGGGAGTGGCATCGGGCCGGGGTCGACAACAAGCGGGCGTCGACGATTCTGCGGGCCGTGCGGGTCGCTGCGCGGCTGGAGGAGGCGGTCGGGATGGAGCCGGCGGCCGCGCAGGCGCGGTTGGAGGTTGTGCCGGGGGTCGGGCCCTGGACGTCGGCGGAGACCGTGCAGCGCAGTCATGGGGCGCCGGATGCGGTGACCGTCGGGGATCTTCATCTGCCGGGGATCGTGGGGTGGGCGCTGGCCGGGGACCGGTATGCGGACGACTCCGTGATGCTGGAGTTGTTGGAGCCGTATGCCGGGCAGCGGCATCGGGCGGCTCGGTTGATCTTGTTGAGCGGGAAGACGCCGGCGCGGAGGGCTCCGAAGATGCCTCGGGGGGACATCGGTCGGTTGTGAGGTGGGCGTCGGCTGGGTGGGCGCCCGGTGCTGGTGCTGGGCGGGGGTGGGTCGCGCGGCCCGGCGCTGCGGGGTGCCTCCCCCAAGCTCTCAACTTCGTTCGAGCAGGGGACCCCCATCGCCCGCCCGTGCCGCCCCAGCGGCACGACTGCCGGCAGCTGCGCCGCCTATTGGTCCGACGAGAAGCGGAGCGCCCGTGCTGGGATTTGGGCGTCGCACCACACCCGTACTCCCTCGCGGAGTTCGTTGTCCGGGCCCACGATCGCGCCGTCTCCGATGACCGTGCCGGTGAGGACCGAGCGTTCGCCGACACGGGCGCGGGTGCCGATGAGGGAGTCGGTGATGACGGCGCCGGGTTCGATGACGGCGCCGGGGAGGATCGTGCTGCCGAAGACCCGCGCCCCCTCCGCGACGAACGCGCCCTCGCCCACCACCGTGCCGCCGGTCAGCTTCGCGTCCGGCGCCACCCGTGCCGTCGGCAGGATCAGCCGGTCGCCGCAGCGGCCCGGGACCGCGGGGGACGGCGCCCGGCCGAGGACCAGGTCCGCCGAGCCGCGGACGAAGGCGGCGGGGGTGCCCAGGTCGAGCCAGTAGGTGG
Source organism: Streptomyces sp. NPDC001406 (assembly GCF_042895285.1). Lineage (NCBI taxonomy): Bacteria > Bacillati > Actinomycetota > Actinomycetes > Kitasatosporales > Streptomycetaceae > Streptomyces > Streptomyces sp. NPDC001406. The sequence goes on along the minus strand of NZ_JBIAWG010000010.1, from coordinate 402,441 downwards.
AGTCGACCAGGCCCTGGAGGTGGGCTCCGGCGGAGAGGAGGCCCGGGAACGTCTCCCGTTCCACCGACACCGGGCGGCCCGCCGGGATCGTGTCGATGACCGAGCGGCGGAAGGCGTACGCCCCCGCGTTGATCTGGTCGGTGACGATCTCCTCCGGTGTCTGCGGCTTCTCCAGGAAGGCGAGCACCCTGCCCGTCTCGTCCGTGGGGACCAGGCCGTAGGCGCGGGGGTCGGTCACCTTCGTCAGGTGCAGGGACACGTCCGCGCCCGTCGACTCGTGCGTGCGCACCAGCGCCCTGATGTCCAGGCCCGTCAGGATGTCGCCGTTGAACACCAGTACCGAGTCGTCGGGGCCCGAGTGGAGGTGCGCGGCCGCGTTGCGGATGGCGCCGCCCGTGCCGAGGGGCTCCTCCTCGGTGACGTACTCGATGTGCAGGCCGAGCGCGGCGCCGTCACCGAAGTACGGCTCGAACACCTCGGCCAGATAGCTCGTCGCCAGCACGATGTGCTCGACGCCCGCCGCTCTCGCGCGGGCCAACTGGTGTGTGAGGAACGGGACTCCGGCTGCCGGGACCATGGGCTTGGGCGTGTGCACCGTGAGCGGACGGAGCCGGGTGCCTTTGCCGCCGACCAGGAGGATCGCTTCTGTCACCTGTCGTCTCTGCTTCCTGCCGGGACCGGCCGAAGTGTGTTTCGGCCGGCCAGTGTATGCAGACCGTGCGACGGCGCCCTCGATGGCCACGCGGTGTCCCGCGACATCGGCATGCGGTTTCCCCCGACTGTCCCCGACGGCGATGCACGCGCGCCCCGGCCTCAGCGCCCCTGGTAGCGCGCCGCGTCGGAACGGGCGGTGCCGAGCTTGGAGTAGAGCTTCTTTCCTGGGCACTGCGTGGCGAACCCGTCCCGATGGCCGGAGATCACGTTCAGTCGTACGTTCTTCCCCTTTGGGTAGAGATTGCCACCACCCGACGTCAGATATGTCTTTCCGCGCGGATTGATCCCGTAGAGCCCGAGCTTCCACGCGGTGAGTTTGGCGATGGCCTTCACCGCCGCGGAGGCCGGCTTGGTCGTGCCGTAACTGCCGAGGACCGCGATGCCCATGGTGTTCGAGTTGAAACCGCGGGTGTGTGCGCCCATGACCGCCTTGGCGGCACCCCCGGCCCGGCCCTCGTAGATGTTTCCGCACTTGTCGACGAGGAAGTTGTAGCCGATGTCCCGCCATCTCATGCTCTTGACGTGATAGCGGTAGATACTGCGAATGACGGACGGGGCCTGTGCGCAGGTGTACTTGTTGCCCCCCGCGCTGTGGTGCACGAAGGCGGCCTTGATCTTCTTCGTGTAGACGAAGCCCCGTTCGCGCAGGCTCTCGTCCGCGCCCCAGCCGTGCCGTGTCACGATCCGGGGGCGCGGTCCGATGTACGGCTTCGCGCTCTGGGCCTGGGTCAGTTCGCCCGACCGCAGGGCCAGCAGTTCGATCTCGGTGTCCCGGCGGTTCAGCGCGGGGATCTCGGCGGCTCCCAGGCGGGTCAGCGCCAGGTCGGTGTTGACGGCGGAGGCGGCGATGTCACCCAGGCTGTCGGTGCGGGCGACCTCGCCCGGGGGGACGTCGTTCCCCGGGGAGTCGGCGCGGGGCCCGGCGGCGGGGCGGCCCACGGGCGCCGGCTCCGTGGCGGGGTCGACGCCGGGGTCGACGAGTTCCAGACGCAGCCCCGAGGGGAGAAGGGGCCGGCCGGCGGCGCCGCCGTCGCGGCCGGGGCCCGCCGCGTCTTCGGCGGCCGCGCGCACGCGCACCTCCACGCCGTCAGAGTCGCCGACCCACAGCGGTGCCGTCGCGCCGCGCACCCGGCCCAAGGTGCGCTCCGCCGTGCCCGGGTCGGCACCGTCCTCGTTGTGCGTCTCGACGTCCTGCCAGCCCGACCAGGCGCCGCCCGCCGCGTCGCGGGTGCGGACCTGGACCCCGCCGCGGAGTTCGGTGTCAGGGTTGTCCCAGATGACACCGACCAGGGAGAAGTGACGCACATTCCGGCGGTGCAGGCCCTGTTCGGGGGCCACTCCGTGGACGCGGTCGCGGGTGAGGGGGACGAGCGGGAGCGACTGGGTGGCGCCGGCGACGGCCGGCGCCGGGAGTCTCATGGGTGCGGCGGCAGCCGCGGGCAGGGTCGGCGGGAGGGTGAGGGCGGCCGCGCAGGTGACACCGGCCGAGGAGACACCGAGCGAGGAGGCGAGGAATCCATGCATGCCCCTCATCCTGGATATATCCATATAATCCTGTCCATTTGGAAATTGACGGGTCGTCGGGTTCCGTTCCTCCGAACCGGTGGCCCCGCCGCCCGGTGAGCGGCCCCCGCGCCGCGTACGCTTGCGCGGGTGAACGCCACCGATCGCACCCCTGCCGACCTGCTGCGTTCCGCGCTCGCCGCGGATCCCGGACGCCCCCTGGTGACCTTCTACGACGACGCCACGGGCGAACGCGTCGAACTGTCCGTGGCCACCTTCGCCAATTGGGTGGCCAAGACGGCGAATCTGCTCCAGGGCGATCTCGCCGCAGGGCCCGGCGACCGGGTCGCGCTGCTGCTGCCCGCGCACTGGCAGACGGCGGTGTGGCTGCTGGCGTGTTCGTCGGTGGGCGCGATCGCGGACGTGGCCGGTGACCCGGCGGCGGCCGATGTCGTCGTGAGCGGCCCGGACTCGCTGGAGGCGGCACGCGCCTGCCGCGGGGAGCGGGTCGCCCTCGCGCTGCGGCCGCTGGGCGGGCGCTTCCCGCAGCCGCCGGAGGGCTTCATGGACTACGCCGTCGAGGCGCCGAGCCAGGGGGACCGGTTCGCTCCGTTCGCGCCGGTGGATCCCGAGGAGCCGGCGCTGATCGTGGCCGGGGCGGAGTACACGGGGGCCGAGGTCGTGGACCGGGCCCGGACGGACGCGCCGTCGCTGGACCTGACCGGGCCGGGATCCAGGCTGCTCTCGGGGCTGTCGTACGACACGTGGGAGGGGCTGAGCGCGGGGCTGTACGCGCCGTTGGCCGTCGGCGGGTCCGTGGTGCTGTGCCGGCATCTGGGCCGGCTGGACGAGGATGCGCTGGCCAAGCGGATCGAGAGCGAGCGGGTGACTGCGTCGCGTCACTGACGGGGTGCAGAGGTCGTGTGACGGCTACCGGTCCGTCGTGGCCGGTCGCGCAGTTCCCCGCGCCCCTGAGGGAATCGCAGTCACCCGTATGGCGTAGTACCGGCCGCCTCGGCGCCCCACCCCGGGTCATCGTCGTAGGAGCAGGACGACACGCTCGTACGCCATGAGGGGTGGCCCGCCCGTGACCGACACTGCAGGTACTCCTTCCTCGGGCACCCTCGGTCCCGGTGCGGGTGCCTCAGCCACCGGTGACGGGCTGATACGGCGGCGCCGTCGGCGCTGGACACAGGGTGCCGCCCTGGGAGGGGCCTTCCTGGTGCTCGCGGCGGGCGGGGCCGGATGGGCCGTGTACGCGAAGCTCAGCGGCAACATCACGGCCGACGAGGCGGCCGCGGCCGAGCTGGCCCGCTATGAGCGGGAGCGGCCCACCCCGCTGGTGCGCGGCGCGCAGAACATCCTGCTGATCGGGTCCGACACCCGCTCGGGCGCGGGCAACGGCAAGTACGGGCGGGATCAGGGGACGGAGCGGTCCGACACCGCGATCCTGCTGCACCTGGCGGCCGACCGGAAGAGCGCCACCGCGGTGTCCCTCCCCCGCGATCTGATGGTGCGCGTGCCGAGCTGCCGGCGGGCGGACGGCAGCCGCAGCGAGCCGACCTGGGCGATGTTCAACTACGCCTTCGCGGTGGGCGGTTCCGCGTGCAGCATCCGTACCGTGGAGAACCTGACGGACATCCGGATCGACCATCATGTCGTCGTCGACTTCAGCGGGTTCAAGGAGATGGTCGACGCCGTCGACGGCGTGCAGGTGTGCCTGAAGGGGCCCATCGACGACAAGGCCGCCAAGCTGAAGCTGCCCGCGGGAAGGGTCACGCTCGACGGCGAGCAGGCGCTCGGCTATGTGCGGGCCCGCAAGTCGCTCGGCGACGGAAGCGACACCGACCGCATGGACCGGCAGCAAGGCTTCCTCGGGGCGCTGGTCAACAAGGTGCGGAGCAATGACGTACTGCTGAATCCCGTGAAGCTCTACCCCGTGCTGGACGCGGCGACCTCGTCGCTCACCACCGACCCGGAGCTGGCCAGCTTGCGCGGTTTGTACCAATTGGTGCGCGGGCTGCGGGACATCCCCACCGAACATGTGCAGTTCCTGACCGTCCCACGGGAGTCGTACGCCCACGACGCCAATCGCGACCAACTGGTGGAGCCCGCGGCCGAGCGGCTCTTCTCGCGACTGCGCACCGACAGGCCGGTGACCGTTTCCTCGAAATCAGCAACGAAGAGTGGCAATTCGGGCAGGGGCGGCAACGAGAAGAGCGACCCCTCCGCCGAACCCACATTCCACGGGACCACGGCCGCCGAGAACACCTGCGGGTAAAACGTGCTCCAAGACGACGAACTTTTGTTCCGAAGAATGAGGCGGATTGCCCGCTTGTAGGGACGTGGAATTTGTCACCGGCGTCACCCAACGCTGAACTGGGCGGATAGTGTGAGCGATCCGGTGCACCACGCCGCGAGCTCCGACCTGGGGTCGTGCACTGATTGACCGAGACCCGAGCGCCTTGAGGGGGGAAGGCGCCGCGTGGCCCCAACGGAGGATTCGGACAACCGTGGACGCGCAAGGCCGTGGGCGGGCGGACAACATCGATCCCGCAGACCAGTGGGTACTCAATCCGAGCACCGGTGAATACGAACTGCGACTGACTCCTTCCGCTCCGCAGTCGGCGGTCCCTGGCCCCCGTAGACCACGCAGTGGCGGCGGTTCGGCCGGCGGGGCGCGCGGGCGGAAGCCCGCGCCGAGGCGCGAGGAGTCCGAGACACCGAGCCGGGAGGTTCCGGCGCAGCGCAGGCGCCGGGGCGAGCCCGAGCCGCCGCCGGGGCGCCGCACCAGGCGGCCGGTGAAGACGAAGTCGAAGGCGAAGAAGATACTGCTGTGGACCGGCGGGGTGATGGCCTTCGTCCTGGTCGCCGTATCGGCCGCCGCCTACCTCTACATCCAGCACCTCAACGACAACATCACGTCCGTCTCCGACGACGGCGCGAGCACCGGTGGCTTCAGCAAGGACAAGGCGATCAACATCCTGCTGATCGGCACCGACAAGCGCACCGGCAAGGGCAACGAGGGCTACGGCGACGCCGGCAGCGTCGGCCACGCCGACACCAACATCCTGCTGCACCTGTCCAAGGACCGGTCGAACGCCACCGCGCTGAGCATCCCGCGCGACCTGATCGTGAACATCCCGGACTGCCCGACGAAGCAGCCCGACGGCTCCGAGAAGGTCATCCCGGGCACCGACAACGTCCGCTTCAACACCAGCCTCGGGCAGGACGGACGGACGCCCAGCTGCACCGTGCGCACCGTGACGGAGCTGACCGGGATCAAGCCGGACAACTTCATGGTCGCCGACTTCAACGCGGTCAAGACGCTGACCGAGGCGGTCGGCGGCGTCGAGGTCTGCCTGGGCAAGAACATCGACGACCCGGACTCGCACCTGAAGCTGTCGAAGGGCACCCACAACATCTCCGGTGAGCAGGCACTGGCCTTCGTACGGACCCGGCACGCCGTCGGCTTCGGCGGTGACCTGAGCCGGATCGGGCTGCAGCAGCAGTTCCTGAGCGCGCTGATGCGCAAGCTCAGCTCCAACTCGACGCTCAGCAGCCCGACGAAGATGCTGAAGCTCGCGGAGACCGGCACCAAGGCACTGACCGTCGACTCCCAGCTGGACACCATCGGCAAGCTGAAGGACCTCGGTCTGGAGCTGGGCAAGCTCAACCCGAAGAACCTGACCTTCACGACGGTGCCGGTCGTGGACAACCCGGCCGAGAAGGTCAAGGCGACCGTCGTCCTCAACGACGCGAAGGCCCCCGCGGTCTTCCAGGCGATCAAGGGCGATGTCTCCTTCAGTGACGTGAAGAAGAAGCAGAAGGCCGCCAAGGACGCCCAGGCCGCCCGGCTCAAGGGCACCAAGGCCGACGCCTCCGAGGTGCGGGTGCGCATCCTCAACGGCGGGGCGGCGGCCGGCAGCGCGCAGGAGACCCTGCAGTGGCTGCAGAACGACGAGGGCGTGCTCAAGTCGGAGAACGCGGGCAACGCTCCGGCGGAGCTGAGCAAGACCACACTCGAGTACGCTCCCGACCAGGCGGCCCAGGCGCGCAGGCTGGCCGCCATCATGGGTCTTTCCGGATCCGCGATGAAGCCCGGCAAGAGCGTGACCAACTCCCAGGGACTGCCCGCGATGACGCTGACCCTGGGCAAGGACTTCAAGGGTGCGGGTGTGTCCCTCACCACTCCGACAAAGGCGCCGGATGTTGATAAGTCCACGGCAGACAAGGTGACATGCGCCAAGTAGGTAACCCAACGGGTCCCTCGTGCGTCTAACCCGACGCGGGAGGGACCCGTTGTCAGGCGCAGGGTGGGGAGGGCAGGCAGTTGGCGCAGAGCAGTGTGCGGGGGGAGGTTCCTGCGGTGGAGGACACCATGTCGCTCACACCGAGGGAGCCGAGCGCGGACGGTGGCGGACGGCACGGCGGAGGGCGGCGCAGAGGCGGTCCGGACGGCGGCCCGCCGCGGCGCAGACGGCGTGTGCTGCGCTGGTCGGCCACGGTGCTCTCGGTGGTGATACTCGGCACGGCCGGCGCCGGATACCTGTACTACCAGCACCTCAACGACAACATCCGCAAGGGCCAGCGCAGCAGCGGCGACTCCAAGGCGAGGAGGACCGAGCCCAACGCGGCCGGCCAGACGCCGCTGAACATCCTGCTGATCGGCTCCGACAGCCGTAACTCCGACGAGAACGTGAAGCTCGGCGGCAGCAAGGACAACCGCGGCAATCCGCCGCTCGGCGACGTGCAGATGCTCATCCACCTGTCCGCGGACCGCAAGAGCGCCGCGATGGTGAGCATTCCGCGGGACACCCGGGTCGACATCCCCAAGTGCACGGACCCCGGCACCGGCAAGACGTACCCGGCGACCAACGGCATCATCAACGAGTCGCTCGCCCGTGGCGGCGCCGGCTGCACGCTGGCCACCTGGGAGAACCTCACCGGGGTCTACATCGACCACTGGATGACGATCGACTTCGCGGGTGTGGTGCGGATGGCCGACGCCATCGGCGGCGTCGACGTCTGTGTGAAGCAGAACGTGTGGGACCACCCGACGGCCTCGGTGCCGGGAGGCTCCGGCCTGAAGCTGACGGCGGGCTCGCACAAGGTCGAGGGCAAGCAGGCCCTGCAGTGGCTGCGCACCCGGCACGCCTGGGGCAGTGACCTGATGCGCGCGCGGGCCCAGCACATGTACCTGAACTCGATGATCCGCACGCTGAAGCACCAGAACGTCTTCACCGACACCGGGCGGCTGACGGACCTGGCCGAGGCGGCCACGAAGTCCCTCCAGGTCTCCGAGGAGATCGGCACGGTCAAGAAGCTGTACGACCTGGGCATGGAACTCAAGTCGGTGCCGACGGACCGCATCACCTCGGTGACGATGCCGAACGTCGCGGATCCGCAGAACGCCGACCACGTCGTGCCGGACCCCACCAACGCCGAGAAGGTGTGGCAGATGCTCCGTGACGACGTGCCGCTCGACAAGAACGGCAAGGCGTCCGGCGCGAAGAAGAAGACCGGCACGAGCACGCCCACCAAGACTCCCTCGGTCGACCCGGGCCGGCTCGGCGTGCAGGTGCAGAACGCCACCCGCACCGCCACCGAACTGCCGGTCGGCCAGCGGGCGAGCGCGATCGCCCAGGTGCTCGCGGGCAAGGGCTTCACCAGGGCCGCGGCGGACACGACGGTGACGCTGTCCGCGGACAAGACAGTCGTGCAGTACCCGAGCGCGGATCTGGAGGGTGACGCCCAGGCCGTCGCCAAGTCGCTGGGGATTCCGCTGACCGCGGTGAAGAAGTCGACCGCCGTGTCGGGTGTCACCGTCGTCGTCGGCGCCGACTGGCGCACGGGCTCGACGTACCCGAAGCAGTCCCCGCCGAAGGCCGGCGACCTGCCCAGCAACTCCGACGCCATCAACGGCTCGGACACCAAGCAGTGCATGGACGTCTACAAGGTCTACCAGTGGTAGTGCCGTCCGCGTAGCTCGCCCGGTGCCGGCGCCCGCCCCTGTCGCGGTGCGCCGGCACCGCGGTCTTCGTACGCACAGGTGGCTCATACATGTCTGCAGAACAATGCGGCGTGCCCGGGTGCTGAGGCCCGGCGCCGGTGGCAGGAGCGGGTGGGAGGGCACGCAGTGGTGCGGAGCAGTGTGCGCGGGGAGGTGCCCCCGCTCGAAGGGCTCGACGCGGCCGACGCGGTCGACGACGCGATGGTCCGCGCACCGCAGGGCCAGGACGTGCCGGGCGGCAACGGTGCCCGCAGGCCGCGCAGACGGCGTGTGCTGCGCTGGACGGCGGTGGTCCTGGCGGTGGCGACACTCGGCACGGCAGGCGCCGGATACCTCTACTACCGGCACCTCAACGCCAACCTGAAGAAGGACGCGCTCAACATCGGCGACGCCAAGGACCGTGCGGCCGAGTCCAAGGCGAACGCGGCGGGCCAGAAGCCGCTGAACATCCTGCTCATAGGCTCCGACGCGCGGAACACCGCGGAGAACCAGAAACTCGGCGGCGCCAAGGACACCTTCAACACGGCGCCGCGCGCCGACGTCCAGATGCTGGTCCATGTCTCGGCCGACCGCACCAACATGTCGGTGATCAGCATGCCGCGCGACACACTGCTGCAGATCCCCAAGTGCACGGACCCCGACACCGGCAAGGTGTACGCGGCGAGCACCTCACTGGCCATGACGAACGACTCCCTGGGCCGCGGCGGCCCCGGCTGCACGGTGGCGACCTGGGAGAAGCTGACCGACATCCACATCGACCACTTCATGATGGTCGACTTCTCGGGCGTGGTGTCCATGGCGGACGCGATCGGCGGTGTCCCGGTGTGCGTGGACGCCGACATCTACTCGCACACCGCCTCCGGCCACGGCTCGGGCCTGAAGCTGAAGAAGGGCACCACCTCCATCAAGGGCAAGCAGGCCCTGCAGTGGCTGCGCACGCGGTACGGCTTCGAGGACGGCAGCGACATCGCCCGGACCAAGGCCCAGCACATGTACATGAACTCGATGGTCCGCCAGCTGCGCGCCAACGCCACGCTCGGCAACCCCGGCAAGCTGCGCGACCTGGCCGAGACGGCCACCGAGGCGCTGACGGTGGACACCGGCCTCGGGACCGTGACGCAGCTCTACGACCTGAGCAAGGAGCTGAAGAAGGTCCCCACCCGGCGCATCACCATGACGACGATGCCGTGGGTGTACTCCTCGGACGGCAACCGGGTGCTGCCCGAACCCGCTGATGCGGCGAAGCTGTTCCGGCTGGTCCGCGAGGACATCGCGCTGGACGGCAAGGACAAGAAGAAGACCACGAAGACCAAGACGTCCACCGACCCCGCCGCGGCGGACGACAGGATCGCCGTGCAGGTGCAGAACGCCACGCGGAGCGGCACCGAGGCCGCGGTCACCGGCCGGGCGGCCACGATCGCCCGGCTGCTCGTCGGCAAGGGCTTCGACCAGGCGGTCGCGGACACGTCCACGCTGCTCGGCGAGGACGAGACGGTCGTCCGCTACCCGAGCGCCGACCTGGAGGGCGACGCCCAGCGGGTCGCCAAGGCACTCGGTGTCCCGGCCCGTCAGGTGAAGAAGTCGACGGACGTGTCCGGGGTCACGCTGGTGGTGGGCGCGGACTGGCGCTCGGGCACCGAGTACACCGCCGCGGAGGACGACGACGAGACGCCGGAGTCGGCCGGCGCCCTCAACGGCGCGGACACCAAGGCCTGTATGCACGTCGACCCGGACTACACCTGGTAGTAGTCCGGGCCGGAGCGGGTGCGGCGGTGCTCAGTCGGCGGCGAGCACCGCCGGACGGCGGGACGCGATGACCCGCTTCGCCAGCGCCTTCGGGCTGGTCAAAAAGCCCCAGCCCCACGACATGTGCATGGTGGCGAGGGCCACGGGGATCTGCAGCCGGGCCTTCAGCGGCAGCCCCTTGCCCGCCGGGAGCGACCCCGCGACGATCGCCGCGAGATAGCCGCCGGGGATCACGAAGCCCAGCGGGGTCAGTGCCGCGCCGACCACGATGCCCGCCGCGATCGCGCACACGGCGGTCGGCGGGGCGAGGTAGCGCAGGTTGATGGAGCCCTCGTGGTAGCGGGCGACGACATGCCGCCAGCGGCCGTAGTCCTTGTACTGCTTGGCGAGCGCCCTCACGCTGGGCCGCGGCCGGTACGACACCCTCAGCTCCGGCGAGAACCAGATCAGCCCGCCGGCCTCGCGGATGCGGAAGTTCAGCTCCCAGTCCTGGGCGCGGATGAACTCCTCGTTGTAGCCGCCCTGCCGCTCGAGGGCCTCGCGCCGGAAGACGCCGAGGTAGACGGTCTCGGCCGGGCCCGCCTCCCCGCCGGTGTGGAAGGCCGCGTTGCCGACGCCGATCTTCGAGGTCATCGCGGCCGCGACCGCGTGCTCCCAGTCGTTCTCGCCCTCGGCGTGCATGATGCCGCCGACGTTCTGCGCGCCGGTCTCCTCCAGGAGCCGTACGGCGGTCTCGATGTAGTTCGGCGAGAGCATGCCGTGGCCGTCGACGCGTACCACGATCGGGTGGCCGGAGGCCTTGATCGCGGCGTTGAGGGCGGCGGGCGTGCGGCCTGTCGGGTTCGGAACGGTGTGCACGCGCGGGTCTTCGCGAACGAGCTCGGCGGCGATCTCGTCCGTGCGGTCCGTGGACGGACCGAGGGCGATCACGACCTCCATCTCGCCGGCGTACTCCTGCGCGAGGATCGCTTGGACGGCCCCGCGCAGATGCCGCTCCTCGTCGAGGACGGGCATGATCACAGAAACGGCGGGGAGCCGCACGTCGGGCTTGGCGTTCATAGGGGGCTCACGTTACCGCGAACGGGGGACACCGTTGCGCGCCACCGGTCCACTGCCTCGGGCCGGAGATCGTATGGGCCTACGGTGCTCAGGATCCCACGTACGGCCCCGGGGCCACGGCCCGAGCGGAGGTTTCCCCATGCCCGCCACGCCGCCACGCTCCCCGGCACGGCCGCAGCGCCGTCCACAACCGCACCGGCCCACGCGTGCGCCGGTGCGGCCCGTACGGCGCAGGCGGCCGCGCTGGGCCATGCGGGCGGTGACGACCCTGTCCGTGGTGGTGCTCGCGTCCGCCGGGATCGGGCACGCGGTGGTCACCAGCCTCGACGCGGACATCGCCCGGGTCGACCCGTTCAGGGACATGAAGAACCGCCCGCAGGCGGGTCACGGCATGAACGTGCTGCTGGTGGGCACGGACGGCCGCGACAGGGTCACGGAGCAGGAGCGGCGGAAGTACCGGCTCGGCGGGGCGCCGTGCCACTGCACCGACACCATCATGATCGTGCACATCTCGGAGGACCGGGAGCGGGCCAGCGTGGTGAGCCTGCCGCGCGACTCGTACGCCGAGCTGCCCGAGCACGTCGACGAGACCACCGGCGCCCGCCACGGCCCGCACCCGATCAGGATCAACGCGGCGTACGCGGAGGGCGGGCCGCAGCTGACCGTGCGCACGGTCGAGAGCATGACCCGTGTGAAGATCGACCACTATCTGGAGGTCGACTTCACCACCTTCATGAAGACCGTGGACGTGCTCGGCGGGGTCAGGATCTGTACGACGAAGCCGCTCAAGGACTCCTACACCGGCCTCGACCTCGCGGCCGGGACCCACACCCTGATGGGCGGACAGGCCCTGCAGTACGTCCGCTCGCGGCACATCGACGGGGCGAGCGACCTGGGCCGGATGAAGCGCCAGCAGCGGTTCCTGGCGGCGCTGATCGAGCGGGCGACCTCGTCCGGGGTGCTGCTGAACCCGCTGAAGTTCCGTGATGTGACACGGGCCGTGCTGGGGTCGGTGCGGGCGGACCAGGGCTTCGGCACCGACGAGCTGCTGGACCTGGGCCGGGCGATGCGGAACTTCTCCCCGTCGTCCTCCGAGTTCATGACGGTCCCGATCGGCCGGCTGGGATATGTCGTGCCGGGCATCGGCTCGACCCTGAAGTGGGACCGGCCCAAGGCGGACCAGTTGTTCCGGTCCCTGCGCGACGACAAGCCGCTGGCCGTGAACCGTCCGCCGCGTCTGCGGGCCGAGACGGTGGACGTGGCCCCGCAGCAGATCCGTGTGCAGGTGGAGAACGGCACCGGCACCGCGGGGCTGGCCAAGCGCGTCGACGCGGCCCTGGCCGCGACCGGCTTCGCCACCACCCACCAGCCCGCGACCTCGAAGGAACACTCCGTACGACGGACGGTGATCGTCTACGACCCCCGCTGGGACCGCTCGGCCAGATCCCTGGCTGCGGCGCTCCCGGGCAGCGAGCTGCGGGCGGAACCCGGGCGGGGGCCGCTCCTGAAGGTGATCGCCGGGTCCGACTTCAAGGACGTGCGCAAGGTGAAGCCGGAGGACCCGCCCGAGGCGGAGTCCCAGGCGGTGCGGGGGGACGAGGTGGTGTGCGGGGCGTAGCGGCGACCCGCGACGGCGCGGGCCGGTCAGTCCTCGTACCCCTGTGCCGCGCGCTTCTCGCGCAGCTCCTTGATCGCGTGGCGGCGGGCCAGGCGGTGGGTGCGGCGGATCTGGGCCTCCTGGTAGCGGCGTTTGTCGCGCTCGGTCTCCGGGAGGACCGGGGGGACCCGGCGGGGCTTGCCGTCCTCGTCGACCGCCGCGAAGACCAGATACGCGGAGCCGACCTGGGTGGGCGGGGCCGACTCGTTCCAGCGTTCCGCGAGGACCCGGACGCCGACCTCCATCGAGGTCCGGCCGGTCCAGTTGACCTGTGCCTTCACATGGACCAGATCGCCGACGCGCACCGGCTCCAGGAACGCCATCTCGTCCATGGACGCGGTGACGGCGGGGCCGCCGGAGTGGCGCCCGGCCACGGCGCCCGCCGCGTCGTCCACCAACTTCATGATCACGCCGCCGTGCACCGTGCCCAGCAGGTTGGTGTCGTTGTGGGTCATGATGTGGCTGAGGGTGGTGCGGGACGCCGAGGTGGGCTTGCCCGGTATGTCCATTCCTTCCGCGTCTGCGGGGGAAACCTGGTCTGTCATGCCCCCCACCTTATGCCGAAGTGACATTCGGGGAATTTGTGTCAGCTTCGCAACAGCACGGCCCTGATTTTCCGATGACCCTTGTAAGGGACACGGCCACGCACTGCACACTGGGGCGCATGAACGATTGGCCCGAGGCATGGTCCGACGAAAACCGCGGCAACCGGTACGGACGCGGTAGCGCCAGCGCGCACCCCGAGGGCGCCCGCGTGATGCGCCAGGTCCGGCGCGGCCCGGCGACCCCGCCCGGGCAGGGCGGGTACGGCAACGGCGGCCGGTCGGCGCCGCCGTACGGCGCCGGGGTCCCGCAGCAGCCGTCGTACGTCGACGGCCAGGGATACGACGACGGCTACGACGACTACGACAGCGGCTACAACACCGGCCAGGTGTACGGCGGTGGTGGTGGCGGTTTCGTCCCCAACGACAACGACATGGACCCGGACGTCGGCCAGTACCGGCCGCGGCCGAACTGGCGCAAGCGCCTCAAGTGGACGGCGATCACCCTCGCCACCGTGCTGGTCGTCACATCCGTGGCGACCTACTTCTGGGCCGACTCCAAGCTCCACCGCGACGTCGACCTGTCGAAGGTCATCGACCGGCCGGAAACGGGCTCGGGCACCAACTACCTCATCGTCGGCTCAGACAGCCGCAAGGGCATGTCGTCCGCGGACAAGAAGAAGCTGCACACCGGCTCCGCCCAGGGCCAGCGCACCGACTCGATGATGATCCTGCACGTCGGCGACAACGGCGACACGCTGATCTCGCTGCCGCGTGACTCGAACGTCACGATTCCGAAGTTCCAGGGCTCGGAGTCCGGCAAGATCAGGGGCCCGCTCGGTACGAACAAGCTGAACGCGGCGTACGCGTTCGACGGCCCGACGCTCCTCGTGCGCACCATCGAGTACAACACCGGCCTGCACATCGACCACTACGTGGAGATCGGCTTCGCCGGCTTCGCGAACATAGTCGACGCCGTCGGCGGCGTCGAGATCGACATCGACAAGGGCTTCAAGGACAAGTACTCGGGCGCGGACTTCAAGGCCGGCAAGCAGACGCTGAACGGCGAGGAGGCACTCGCCTTCGTCCGCACCCGGCACGCCTTCGCGACCAGCGACCTCCAGCGCACGAAGAACCAGCAGAAGTTCCTGTCGGCCCTGGCCCACCAGGTGGCCACGCCCTCGACGGTCCTGAACCCCTTCAAGTTCTACCCGACCATGGGCGCGGGCCTGGACTCCCTGACCGTCGACAAGGACATGAGCCTGTGGGACCTGGCCTCCATGTTCTGGGCGATGAAGGGCGTCAGCGGCGGTGACGGCAAGTCCATGAACATGCCGATCTCCGGCTCTTCGGGCGGCAACCTCGTCTGGGACAAGGCGAAGGTGAAGACGCTGGTGGACGAGCTGAAGAACGACGACCCGGTCACCGTCTCCGGCAACTAGGCCGTACCGGCCGCGAGGATCGCCACATGGGGAAGGGCCAGGCGCCCTTCCCCATCGGCGTATTCGGCGCTCAGTCGCTCGTACGCCCGCCTGATCCGTACGACCGTCCGCGCGTCCTGCGACGTCACGACCAGCCCCACGGTGGCGACCCCGCCGGCCGCTCCGCCCCACCACTCCTCCACCGTGGTCCGGTGGTTCCAGGTGTGCTCGGTGGCGCCCTCGTCGGTGAAGCCGGCCTCCGCCAGCAGTTTCGCGAGGCCCTCCGGAGTCCGGGGGAAGTCCTCGGCGGGGTCCAGGCGGGGCAGGTGTGCGGGCGGTACGGCCCCGCCCTCGGCGCAGGCCCGGCCGAGCAGTTCCTGACCGGCGCCGCGGCGCGCGCCCCACAGCGTCAGGGCGATCCGCCCGCCGGGCTTCAGCACCCGGCGCAGCTCCGCGAGCGCGGCGCGCGGGCGGCCGACGTGATTGAGGACGAAGTTGCCCACGACGGCGTCGAACTCGCCGTTGGCGAAGGCCAGTTCAGGAAGGACTGCGACGCGCGCGTCGATGCCGCGCTCCCGGGCCGCCGCCACCATCCCGGCGTCCGCGTCCACGGCACACACCCGGGCCCCGCGCCCCAGCGCGGCCAGGGCCGCCGTACCCGTCCCGGTGCCGGCGTCGAGGACCCGTGTCCCCTCGGTCACCCCCGCCGCCTCCAAGAGCACGTCGACCGGGTGCGCGCACAGCCGGCCGAAGCTGTCGGCGTACGCCGCGGCCCGCCCCTCCCACATGGCGCGTTCGGCGGCGTCGAAGGCAGCGGTCGCATCGGACGAGATCCCCATGGGCACAGCCTGTCGCACAAGCGATCAAGGGCACCCGGCGGGGGTGCCCCTGAGCGGCGTCGGGCCGGCGTCACATACGGGCGCCCGCCATCGTGCGGCAGGTCTCGGCGCAGCGGCGACACGCCTCCGCGCAGCGCATCATCTGTGGGTCGTCGGGCATGGCCATACACGCCTCGGCGCACATGTCGCACGCCTTGGCACACATCGCGCACATCTCGGCGGACATGGGCGAGCGGCGCATCATCATGTCCGCGCACATACGGGTCATCTCGGAGCAGTCCATGAGCGCGCGCATGATCTGCATCTGGGCCTGGCCGCCCATCTGCATGCAGTTGCTCATCGTCTCCTCGCACGTGGCGTGGCAGGACATGCAGGCCTGGACGCAGTCCTGCATCTCCTTGCTCATGGCGCTCATGGTTCCGGGCTGGGTCATGGCTCCTCCTGAGAGGGAGAGGGGCCCTGGGCGGGCCCCGTGTGCTTCCGTCCTACGCCCGACCGCCGGGTAGTGCCATTCGTACGACGGCTCCCCCGACGGCTCCTTGCACCCGACGAGCGGAAGGCGCCCCGCGGGGCGCCTTCCTCGAACTCCTGCAACTGCCGCTTACGGCAGGTTCCTCGCCATCACGATCCGCTGGACCTGGTTCGTGCCCTCGTAGATCTGCGTGATCTTCGCGTCGCGCATCATCCGCTCCACCGGGTAGTCCCGCGTGTAGCCGTAGCCGCCGAGGAGCTGGACCGCGTCCGTGGTGACCTCCATCGCCACGTCCGAGGCGAAGCACTTGGCGGCCGCGCCCTGGAAGGTGAGGTCGCGGTCGCCGCGCTCGGACTTGGCGGCGGCCGCGTAGGTCAGCTGGCGGGCGGCCTCGATCTTCATGGCCATGTCGGCGAGCATGAACTGGATGCCCTGGAAGTCGGCGATCGGCTTGCCGAACTGCTTGCGCTCCTGGACATAGCCCTTGGCGTAGTCGAAGGCGCCCTGCGCCACGCCGAGCGCCTGGGCGGCGATCGTGATGCGGGTGTGGTCCAGGGTCTTCATCGCGGTGGCGAAGCCGGTGCCCTCCTCGCCGATGATGCGGTCGGCGGGGATGCGGACGTTGTCGAAGTAGACCTCGCGGGTCGGCGAGCCCTTGATGCCGAGCTTCTTCTCCGGGGCGCCGAAGGAGACGCCCTCGTCCGACTTCTCGACGACGAAGGCCGAGATGCCCTTGGTGCGCCGGGACGGGTCGGTCACCGCCATGACGGTGTAGTACTCGGAGACGCCGGCGTTGGTGATCCAGCGCTTGACGCCGTTGAGGACGTAGTGGTCGCCGTCGCGGACCGCCTTCGTCGTCATGCCGCCCGCGTCCGAGCCCGCCTCCGGCTCGGAGAGGCAGTACGAGAACATCGCTTCGCCCTTGGCCAGCGGCGACAGGTACTTCTTCTTCAGGTCCTCGGACCCGGAGAGGATCACCGGGAGCGAACCCAGTTTGTTCACCGCGGGGATGAGGGAGGAGGAGACGCAGGCGCGTGCCACCTCCTCGATCACGATCACGGTGGCCAGGGCGTCCGCGCCCGCGCCGCCGTACTCCTCCGGTACGTGCACGGCGTGCAGGTCGCCCGCGACCAGGGCGTCCAGTGCCTCCTGCGGGAAGCGTGCCTCCTCGTCCACCGCGGCGGCGAACGGCGCGATCTTCGCCTCGACCAGCGAACGGACGGCGTCGCGGAGCATGTCGTGCTCCTCGGACGGGCGGTACAGGTCGAAGTCAGCCGATCCGGCCACGGTCTCTCACGCTCCAAAGACGCAGTGATACTGACGCTAATTACCGTTAAGTAACTCAAATTTTAAAGGGCCGCCCACGACGCGCCTACGTGAGCTTGGCGACAGCCGGGAAATTGCCCGGTGGGCGGCCCGACTATGCTCGGCTCCGCACCTGCGACGTACCCGATCTGGAGCACTCCATGAGCCTGAAGATCACCGTGATCGGCACCGGCTACCTCGGCGCCACGCACGCCGCGGCCATGGCCGAACTCGGTTTCGAGGTGCTGGGACTGGACGTCGTGCCCGAGAAGATCGCGATGCTGGAGCGCGGCGAGACCCCGATGTACGAGCCAGGGCTCGACGAGCTGCTGCGCAGGCATGTCGCCGGTATCGAGGGTTCCTCCGGGAGACTCCGGTTCACCCTGGACTGGGCCGAGCTGGCCGAGTTCGGCGATGTCCACTTCGTGTGTGTGAACACCCCGCAGAAGCACGGCGAGTACGCGGCGGACATGTCGTACGTCGACGCCGCCGTCGCCTCCCTCGCCCCCCATCTGACCGGCCCCGCGCTCGTGGTCGGAAAGTCCACCGTGCCCGTCGGCTCCGCAAACCGGCTCGCCGCCTACCTGGCCGAGCACGCGCCCGCCGGTGCCGACGCCGAGCTGGCCTGGAACCCGGAGTTCCTGCGAGAGGGCTTCGCCGTCGAGGACACCCTGCACCCGGACCGGATCGTGGTCGGCGTGCGCAGCGAGCGGGCCGAGAAGCTGCTGCGGGAGGTGTACGCCACGCCGATGAGCGAGGGCACGCCGTTCGTGGTGACCGACTTCCCGACCGCCGAGCTGGTGAAGACCTCCGCGAACTCCTTCCTGGCCACGAAGATCTCGTTCATCAACGCCATGGCGGAGGTGTGCGAGGCGGCCGGCGGCGACGTCGCCAAGCTGGCGGAGGCCATCGGGCACGACGACCGGATCGGCAAGAAATTCCTGCGCGCCGGGATCGGGTTCGGCGGCGGCTGTCTGCCCAAGGACATCCGGGCGTTCATGGCGCGCGCCGGTGAGCTGGGCGCGGACCAGGCGCTGACCTTCCTGCGGGAGATCGACTCCATCAACATGCGCCGGCGCGGGCAGATGGTGGAGATGGCCCGGGAGGCGCTCGGCGGGGGTTCCTTCCTCGGCAAGCGGGTCGCGGTCCTCGGCGCCGCCTTCAAGCCCGACTCGGACGACGTCCGGGACTCGCCCGCGCTCAACGTGGCGGGCCAGATCCATCTGCAGGGCGGTCAGGTCACGGTGTACGACCCGAAGGGCATGGACAACGCCCGCCGCGTCTTCCCGACGCTGGGGTACGCCGACTCCGCGCTCACCGCCGTCCGGGGCGCCGACGTCGTGCTGCACCTCACCGAGTGGCGGGAGTTCCGCGAGCTGGACCCGGCGGCGCTGGGCGAGGTCGCGGCGGCCCGGGTGATCCTCGACGGGCGCAACGCCCTGGACCCGGAGCACTGGCGGCGGGCCGGGTGGACGTACCGGGCGATGGGGCGTCCGACCGCCTGAGTCCCCGCAGACAGGGTGACGCCGGTTCGGCCGAGGCTCAGTCGGCCGAACCGGCGTCCTGTTGCATTCTGCACCACGGGACCACTGGATGGCCGATGAACCACCTGTGGGTTGCCGCTCCTTCGGCACTGCGCCCTGTGGGTACCGCCCCTTCGGCCACTGCTCTTCACTGCTCCTTGGCGCGGTAGCGGCGCATCTTCGCGCGTGCCCCGCACACCTGCATCGAGCACCAGCGGCCGCGGCCGGCCGGACTGCGGTCGTAGTACGCCCAGTGACAGGTCACGGCCTCGCAGGCCTTCAGCCGGTTCCAGGTGCCCGCCACCAGCGCCTCGGCGACGGCCGCGGCGACCCGGGACAGCAGCGGGGCCCCGTCGGCGGGGGCGAGGGCGGCGGAGCCGTCTCGTTCGTCGACCGCCACATACAGCGGGGCACGGGCCAGCAGCTCGCCCAGCGGGGTGACCTCGCGGTGCGGCGGGTGTCCGGCATGGGCGAGCAGCGTCGCGCGCAGCGACTCACGCAGTTCGCGCGCGCCGGGCAGTTCGTCCTGCGTGAGCCCGAAGCGGGCCCGGCCCTCCGGCGTGTCGAGCGAGTCGCCGCCGGATTCGAGGTCGAGCGTGTTCACCAGGGACTCGACCAGGGCAAGGCCCCCGGGGGCGGGCGATCTCTCACTCATGGCCGTGACGCTACCTCTCACGAATTCCCTTGCGACGTTACCTCCGATGCGGGAGCATGAGGTAACGGTTACTGGTTACCCGCTTCTATGGGTAACACAGGTGACCCCCTTTCCCTGGTCACTCGCTTCGAGGAGGAAGTCATGGCTCTCGCCAAGCTGGGCGTCGTCGTCCTGGACTGTCCCGACCCACGCGCGCTCGCCGGTTTCTACGCCGGGGTGCTCGGCGGCACCATCGAGGACCAGGGGGAGTGGGTGGACCTCAAGGTGTCCGGCGGGCAGGCGCTGGCGTTCCAGGAGTCGTCCGGGTTCGTAGCGCCGAAGTGGCCCTCGTCCGACGGCTCGCAGCAGTTCCATCTGGACCTGGTGGTGGCCGACCTGGACGCGGCCGAGAAGGGCGTGCTGGAACTGGGCGCGAAGCCACTGGACGCGGCGGACCGCTCGCGCACCTGGCGTGTGTACGCGGACCCGGCGGGGCACCCCTTCTGTCTGTGCCTCAGCTGAGCCAGGAGGAGTCCATGGAGCCGGTCGCCCGCTTCCGCTCCGTCGTCGTCGACTGCCCCGACCCGGTCGCGCTCGCCGGGTTCTACGCGGCGGTGGTGGGCGGCACGCCCCGGGTCGAGGAGGACGACTGGGTCGTCCTGGAGGCACCCGGTGTGCCACGGCTCGCCTTCAACCGGGCACCGGGGTACACCCCGCCCGAGTGGCCGCGCGCGGACCGGAACTCACAGCAGTTCCATCTCGACCTGGACGCCGGGTCCACCTGGGAGGAGGTCGACGCGGCGCGGGAGAGGGTGCTGACGCTGGGTGCCCGGCCACTGGACCTGGAGGAGGGCGAGGACAAGGACTTCCGGGTGTTCGCGGACCCGGCCGGGCATCCGTTCTGCCTGTGCCGCATCGTCCGCCCCTGACCGGCCGTCCGGCGACGCCGGAGACGTCGGTGAGCACGCGCCGAACCGGTTCATCCCGCGCAGCAGGCGCGGCGGCGTCCGCCGGGTCCGGGACGACGGCGATCCGGCCGCAGTGGCGGGCGTCGATGACCTCGCACCTCGGGTTGCACCGGAGGGCGGCCGGGTCGACGGCCCGCCCGAGGCCCCCCGGCCCGGCATCGGGGTCGGTGACCGCGGAGTACGACGTCCCGGTAGGGGCGGGGCGGCCGGACGAACCGGGCCGGCCCGCCCCCCTAGGCGATCAGCCGTCCAGTTCTCCGATGGTCGCGTTGGACGGTGCGCGTGTCGTCTGGAGGTCTCGGGCCACGTCCTCCGCCGCGCCCAGTACCCGTACCGCGTTCTGCCAGGTCAGCTTGGCGAGGTCGGGCCTGGACCAGCCGCGGTCGAGGAGTTCCGCGATCAGGTTCGGGTAGCCGGAGACGTCGCTGAGGCCGTCGGGTGTGAAGGCCGTGCCGTCGTAGTCGCCGCCGATGCCGAGGTGGTCGATGCCGGCGACCTCGCGCATGTGGTCGAGGTGGTCGGCGACGGTCGACACCGTGGCGACCGGACGCGGGTTGCTCTCCTCGAAGGCGCGGTGCACCTTCATCGCCTCGGCGGTGGTGGCGAGGTGGTGGAAGCCGTGGGCGCGCATGTTCTCGTCCGCCGCGGCCGTCCAGTCGACCGCCGCCTGGAGCACGAACTTCGGTACGAACGTCACCATCGCGACACCGCCGTTGACCGGCAGGCGCTCCAGCACGTCGTCCGGGATGTTGCGCGGGTGGTCGCAGACGGCACGCGACGAGGAGTGGGAGAAGATCACCGGGGCGACGGAGGTGTCCAGCGCGGCGTGCATCGTCGTCGCCGCCACGTGGGAGAGGTCGACGAGCATGCCGAGGCGGTTCATCTCCCGCACGACCTCACGGCCGAAGGACGACAGGCCGCCCACGTTCGGCTCGTCCGTCGCCGAGTCCGCCCACGCGTTGTTGTCGTTGTGGGTGAGGGTCATGTAGCGGACACCGAGGCCGTACAGCCCGCGCAGCGTGCCCAGCGAGTTGGCGATCGAGTGGCCGCCCTCCGCGCCCATGAGCGACGCTATGCGGCCCTCGGCGCGCGCGGACTCCATGTCGGCGGCGGTCAGCGCGGGCGCCAGGTCGTCCGGGTAGCGCGCGATCAACTGTCGTACGCAGTCGATCTGTTCCAGGGTCGCCGGGACCGCGTCGGGCAGGTCCGAGCGGACGTACACCGACCAGTACTGCGCCCCGACCCCGCCCTCGCGCAGCCGCGGGATGTCGGTGTGCAGATGGGCGTTCTGGTGGGCGGCGATGTCCCGGGCGTCGAGGTCGTAGCGGACCTGTTCGCGCAGCGCCCAGGGCAGGTCGTTGTGGCCGTCGACGACGGGGAACTCCCGCAGGAGTGCCCGGGCTTCCTCCGGTGAAGCCATCGCCGTCACTTCCCCGAGCCGAAGCCGAAGCCGCTCGTGCCCTCGACCTTGGCGCGCAGGCGCTTGCCCTTCTCGGTCGCCTGGTCGTTCAGTTCCTGCTGGAACTCCCGCATACGGGTGAGGAGTTCCTCGTCGTGCGTGGCGAGGATGCGGGCCGCGAGCAGACCGGCGTTGCGGGCGCCGCCCACGGAGACGGTGGCGACGGGGACACCGGCCGGCATCTGCACGATCGACATCAGGGAGTCCATGCCGTCGAGGTACTTCAGCGGGACCGGGACACCGATGACCGGCAGCGGGGTGACCGAGGCGAGCATGCCGGGCAGATGGGCGGCACCGCCCGCGCCCGCGATGATCACCTTCAGGCCGCGCTCCGCCGCCTGCTCGCCGTACGCGATCATCTCGCGCGGCATGCGGTGCGCGGAGACGACGTCGACCTCGTACTCGATCTCGAACTCGTCGAGCGCCTGGGCGGCGGCCTCCATGACGGGCCAGTCGGAGTCCGACCCCATGACGATGCCTACAACTGGGCTCATTCGGTGATGGTGCCTCTCAGGTAGCCGGCAGCGTGACGGGCGCGCTCCAGCACCTCGTCCAGGTCGTCGCCGTAGGTGTTGACATGACCGACCTTACGGCCGGGCTTCACGTCCTTGCCGTACATGTGGATCTTGAGCTGGGGGTCGCGGGCCATGCAGTGCAGGTACGCGGAGTACATGTCCGGGTAGTCGCCGCCGAGGACGTTCGCCATGACCGTCCACCTGGCGCGCGGACGCGGGTCGCCCAGCGGCAGGTCGAGGACCGCGCGGACGTGGTTGGCGAACTGCGAGGTGACCGCGCCGTCCTGGGTCCAGTGGCCCGAGTTGTGCGGGCGCATCGCCAGTTCGTTGACGAGGACACGGCCGTCGCGGGTCTCGAACAGCTCGACGGCGAGGTGCCCGACGACGCCGAGTTCCTTGGCGATGGTCAGGGCCATCCCCTCGGCCTTCAGGGCGAGGGCCTCGTCCAGGCCGGGGGCGGGCGCGATCACGGTGTCGCAGACGCCGTTCACCTGCTGGGACTCGACGACCGGGTAGGCGACCGCCTGGCCGTGCGGGGACCGTACGACATTGGCGGCGAGCTCGCGGACGTAGTCGACCTTCTCCTCGGCGAGGACCGGGACGCCCGCGCGGAACGGGTCGGTGGCCTCCTCGGCCGACTCCACGACCCACACGCCCTTGCCGTCGTAGCCGCCGCGGACGGTCTTGAGGACGACGGGGAAGCCGTCGCCCTCGGCCGCGAAGCGGACGACGTCCGCGGCGTCCGTCACGATCCGGTGCCGCGGGCACGGCACACCGATCGCGTCGAGCTTCGCGCGCATCACGCCCTTGTCCTGGGCGTGCACGAGCGCGTCGGGGCCGGGGCGCACGGGGACACCGTCCGCCTCCAGGGCCCGCAGATGCTCTGTGGGTACATGTTCGTGATCGAAGGTGATCACATCGCAGCCCTGCGCGAACGCACGCAGCGTCTCCAGGTCGCGGTAGTCGCCGATGACGACATCGCTCACGACCTGTGCCGCGGAATCCTGAGGGGTGTCACTGAGGAGCTTGAACCTGATGCCCAACGGGATGCCCGCCTCGTGTGTCATACGAGCGAGCTGACCCCCGCCGACCATGCCGACTACCGGGAACGTCACGCCCCCAGGGTATCGGCCGTGCCGGCGCGGCCGGATTGCGCGCCTCCGAGCAGGCTTCTTACCCTGCGTTTCGCCACCTCTTGCCCTGCTTTTCCCCGGCTCTTTCCGATCTGATGCCGACCCGTGAGCCCGTCCACAGGAAAGGCCGAAGAGCGCCGGTTAGCATGGCTGGGTTGACCGAACCTACGGACGGGGGCCTGCACGACCATGGAACATCGTTCCTCGGGGCTGCAACGACTCGTGCGCGAGGTGGCCAAGTTCGGCGCCGTCGGCGGCGCGGGACTGCTTGTCAATCTCGGCGTGTTCAACCTGGTACGGCACGTCACCGACCTGCCGGTCGTCAGGGCGAGCGTGATCGCGACCGTCGTCGCGATCATCTTCAACTACATCGGTTTCCGTTACTGGACGTACCGGGACCGTGACAAGAGCGGGCGCACCAAGGAACTCACGCTGTTCCTGCTGTTCAGCGTGGTCGGCCTGGTGATCGAGAACGGCGTGCTGTACGCGGCGACGTACGGCTTCGGCTGGGACAGCCCGCTGCAGAGCAACGTCTTCAAGTTCATCGGCATCGGCGTCGCGACGCTGTTCCGCTTCTGGTCCTACCGGAGCTGGGTCTTCAAGGCGCTTCCGGCCCGCGAGGCCGTCGCCAGCGCGGAGTCGTTCCTCGATGAGGGTTCCGCCGCCCGCCGGGCCACCCAGCGGGTGCCGTAGCCCTCCCGCGGGACCTGCCTAGCGGACCGTCGGATGGTCCTCGCCGTGCTTCCTGAGCGGGGGCGTGCGGGACAGGAACAGGCCGAAGACCGGGGGCTGGGCCTGGAGCAGCTCCAGACGGCCGCCGTCCGCCTCCGCGAGGTCGCGGGCGACGGCGAGCCCGATCCCCGTCGAGTTCCGCCCGCTGATCGTCCGCTCGAAGATACGGGCGCCGAGGTCGGCCGGCACCCCGGTGCCCTCGTCGGTGACCTCGACCACGGCCTGGTTGCCGGTGACCCGGGTGCGCAGGGCGACCGTGCCGCCACCGTGCATGAGCGAGTTCTCGATCAGCGCCGCCAGCACCTGGGCGACGGCGCCCGGAGTGCCGACGGCCCGCAGATGCCGCTTGCCGGAGCTGACGATCGCGCGGCCCGCGCTGCGGTAGGCGGGGCGCCACTCGGCGAGCTGCTGCTGGATGACCTCGTCCAGGTCGAAGGAGACGGCGGAGCCGGTCCGCGGGTCGCGGGCGTTGGTCAGCAGCCGCTCCACGACGTCCGTCAGCCGCTCCACCTGCGTCAGCGCGACGTTCGCCTCCTCCTTCACCGTGTCCGGATCGTCGGTGAGGGTGATCTCCTCCAGCCGCATCGACAGCGCCGTGAGCGGCGTACGCAGCTGGTGGGAGGCGTCGGCCGCGAGCCGCCGCTCGGCGGTCAGCATGCGGCCGATCCGCTCGGCCGAGGAGTCGAGGACGTCGGCGACCCGGTCCAGCTCGGGCACGCCGTACCGCTTGTGCCGGGGCCGCGGGTCACCTGAGCCGAGGCGCTCGGCGGTCTCCGCGAGGTCGGTGAGCGGGGAGGCCAGACGGTTGGCCTGGCGTACGGCCAGCAGGACCGCGGCGATCACCGCGAGCAGCGCCACCGCACCGATGATCAGCAGCGTACGGCCGACCTCGCGCGTCACCGACGAGCGCGGCTCCTGCACGGTGACCGTCTCGCCCTCCTCGCCGGCCTGCGTGGCGTGGATGACATCGCCTTCCGGCTTGGTGCCCACCTCGATCGGCGCGCGGCCGGGGAGGCGGATCACCGCGTACTGCTCCTTGGCGACCTGGTCGCGCAGGATCTCGGCGTTGACGTTCTCCGCGCCGAGGATCCGGCTGTCGACGATGCTGGCCAGGCGCACCGCCTCGGAGTCCACCCGTTCCTGGGCGCTGTTGCTGATGGTGCGGGTCTCGACGATCACCAGGGACACGCCGAAGACCGCGATCACCACGAGAACGACGGCAAGGGTGGACTGAATGAGACGACGACGCACGAGGCCCTCCGGGCAGTGGCTTTACGACGACCAGTGTGCCCCCGGCATGCGCGCACACCGGTTCGGGGCAGCGCCCCGAAGGGGCGCGGGGAACTGCGCGACCAGCCCCCGACGGCCCGCAGCCGCGCCGCCGCACAAGCCGCAACGGCGTTACACGCGTAGTCGGCCAAGCCCAGCGGCAGCGCTCAGCTCTTCTCGAAGCGGAACCCGACCCCGCGCACGGTCGCGATGTACCTGGGGTTGGCCGCGTCGTCACCGAGCTTCTTGCGCAGCCACGAGATGTGCATGTCCAGCGTCTTGGTCGAGGACCACCACGTCGTGTCCCACACCTCGCGCATCAGCTGGTCCCGGGTGACGACCCGGCCCGCGTCGCGCACCAGAACCCGCAGCAGGTCGAACTCCTTCGCGGTGAGCTGGAGTTCCTCGTCACCCATCCACGCGCGGTGCGACTCGACGTCGATCCGCACGCCGTGCGTGGCCGGCGGCTGCTGCGGCTCGGCGGCGCCGCGCCGCAGCAGGGCCCGGACACGGGCGAGCAGTTCGGCGAGCCGGAAGGGCTTGGTGACGTAGTCGTCGGCGCCCGCGTCGAGGCCGACGACGGTGTCCACCTCGTCGGCCCGCGCGGTCAGGATGAGGATGGGCACGGTGTGGCCCTCGGCACGCAGCCGGCGGGCGACCTCCAGGCCGTCCATGCCGGGCAGGCCCAGATCCAGCACGACCAGGTCGACGCCGCCCTGCATTCCGGCGTCGAGCGCGGTGGGTCCGTCCTCGCGCACCTCGACCTCGTAACCTTCCCGGCGCAGGGCGCGGGCCAGCGGCTCCGAGATGGACGCGTCGTCCTCGGCGAGCAGTACACGGGTCATGAGGTGATGGTAGTCCGCCCGCCCGTAGTGCAGGGGTGTGATCGGCTGGCCGGATTCTTACCTTGGGGCACAGTGGTACGAACCTATGGCCGAGAGGTGCGACCCTAGGAGGGACCTTCGAAATCGGGTGCGTGGTTCCCGCGACACCTGTGATCCGTGTCTCAAGTCCTTCCATATCCGGCACTGTCCTGACGTACAGTGACTTGCAACGCCTGTAGTACACCGGGGACCTTTGGCGGGCAGTTGACGCTGAAGGTCTCTTTTGTGTGCGGGCCGGTCCTCCACCGGCTTTGAAAGGAATGACCTCTGGCCGGGCTCCGTACGCATGACGCGTCATGGGGCGTGGATCCCGGTGGTCGCCGTCCGCCGCTCCGCGATCCGGAGCGGACTCCCCTCGGGCGTGGGGGTGGACGTGCCGACCCCGCCGGTGCCGGCCACTCCCCCACCGGGCGCGCAACGCTCCAGCGCGCGTCCCGACCAGCAAGGAACGACCATGGCGTCCAGCCTGACGAAGGACTCGGTCCAACCGGGCACCCCCGGTTCCGAGAAGACCTTCTTCGGCCACCCCCGCGGACTGGCCACCCTCTTCATGACCGAGATGTGGGAGCGATTCTCCTACTACGGCATGAAGGCCCTCCTCACCGTCTACCTGCTCTCCGGCGGCCCCGGCGCCGGCAAGGGCAGCATGGGTGGCGGCCTGGCCATGGACGTGGCCACCACCACAGTGATCGTCTCCGTCTACTCGGCGATGGTGTACCTGCTCGCCATGCCCGGCGGCTGGCTCGGCGACCGCGTCTGGGGCCCGCGCAAGACGGTGGCCATCGCCGCCGTCACGATCATGTCCGGCCACCTCGTGCTGGCGCTGCCCGGCGGCCAGGCGCCGTTCTTCGCGGGCCTCGCGCTGGTCGCGGCCGGTTCGGGTCTGCTCAAGGCCAACATCTCCACGATGGTCGGCCACCTGTACGACGGTCCGAACGACCCGCGTCGCGACGGTGGCTTCACGATCTTCTACATGGGCATCAACGCGGGCGCCTTCTTCGCCCCGCTGGCCATCGGCACCGTCGGTCAGAAGGTCAGCTGGCACCTCGGCTTCGGCATGGCCGCGGTCGGCATGGCCATCGGCCTCGCCGCGTTCCTGATCGGCACCCGCACCCTGAGCCCCAAGAGCAACATCGTCCCCAAGCCGCTGGCCGTCGAGGAGCGCACCTCCTGGCTGCGCAAGGGCCTGACCTGGCTGATCGTCGCGACCGTGTTCTACGGCGTCGTCGGCCTCACCGGCCACTTCACCCTGAACTGGGCGATGATCCCGCTGACCGTCATCGGTCTGGTCGTCCCCGCGGGCGTGCTGCTGCGCATCAAGCGGGACAAGGACCTCTCGGGCCCCGAGCAGTCGAAGATGAGCGCCTACATCTGGTTCTTCGTCGCCGCCGCCGTGTTCTGGATGATCTACGACCAGGGCGCGTCCACGGTCCAGGCGTTCGGCGAGGGCAAGGCGTCCCACGACATGCTGGGCTTCGACTTCCCGACCTCCTGGTACCAGTCGCTGAACCCGCTGTTCATCATGGCGCTGGCCCCGGTGTTCGCCTGGATCTGGATGTGGCTGAACCGCCGGGACAAGGAGCCCAGCACCATCGTGAAGTTCGCGATGGGCCTGGTCCTGATCGGCGTGTCGTTCTTCTTCTTCCTGATCCCGCTGGGCATGTCGGTGAACGGCACCGCGGTCAGCCCGATGTGGCTGGTCGGCATCTACTTCATCCAGACCGTCGGTGAGCTGTGCCTGTCCCCGGTCGGCCTGTCGGTGACGACGAAGATGGCCCCGGCGAAGTACGCCAGCCAGATGATGGGCGTGTGGTTCCTCGCGGTCACCGCGGGCGACTCCATCACCAGCCTGCTGTCCAACCCGGCCATAGCCGGGGTCGACCTGGGCGGCAAGGGCGCCGTCTTCGGGGAGGCGGCCCTCGCGGCCCTCGCCGGATTCGCGGTGTGGATGTACCGCCGGAAGGTCAAGGCGCTGATGGGCGACGTGCACTGACGCACCGCCCGGCATACGGCGAGGGCCGCCGCACTTCATGTGCGGCGGCCCTCGCCGTATGCGCGTCGGCCGTCAGGCCTTCGTCTCCACCGACCACGAGCGGGTGAAGCTGCGGAACCCGCACATCACGGTCGACTTCTCGCCGGGCTTCTTCCAGGGACCCCACAGGTACCACGGAATGGTGTGCTCCGCGCCGGTGCCCGTGCCCCGGACCACGTCGCAGACGAGCTTGACCCGCTGCAGGCGCACCGGCTTGCCCGAAGCCGACTTCTTGCAGCTGGACGTGGCCTTCGGACGTCCGAGGTCGAGGTGCACCTCGGCCTTGCACTTGTACTTGGCGCCGGCCGCCTCCGCGGTGCCCGCCGTGGCCAGGCCGGTCCCCGTCGCCATGAGAACGGCGGCGAGCGCAGCGCCCGCCGCCTTCTTCCCCCAGGTCATTTGCTTCCTCTTTCCCCTGCCGCACAACAGGCCGGGTTGTAGACCCTTCAACTGCCCTGTTGCGCAATACGCAATGTCGTCACGCGCTTGCTTGCGCGAACGCAGGGGACGCTATGGCACTTACGATCTTGGGAGCAAACTCGCGCGGCGGATCTGAGCAAGGTTTGAGGAACCATGGATCAGCAGGTCAGCGGGGGTTTCGCCGGGGCATGAAGGTGAACACCGCCGCGCCCAGCAGGATCGCCGTGCCCGCCACCAGACCGAGGGCCTTGAGGGCGCCGTGGTCGCCCGAACCGGTCTCGGCCAGACCTCCGCTGCCGCTGCTCCCGCCGGAGGACGAACCGCCGGACGACGACGTGCCGCCCGAGGCGCCGTTCGCCTGCTGCGAGGTGTCCAGCGTGAGGGAGACCTCCGACTTGGTCGGCGTGCAGGTCGTGGTCGTGCCCAGGGCCTTGATGGTCAGGACACCCGGCGACAGGGTCGACGAGCCGCTCGCCCCCGGCTTGTAGGTGCCCGTCAGATCGGGGATCTCGATCGGGTCGCCGGACTTGATGGCGGAGGAGTTCGTCGGGCCCTCCACATGCACCGTGCCCTTGTCGGCGCCGCCCAGGACCACCTCCATCGACGGCTTCACGGAGTCCTTCGGGATGTCGGCCGGGCTGTTCATCACCGACTTCTTGAACTGCACGGTGAGGTCGAAACTCCCGCCGTTCTTCTTGGCGTTGATCTGCACCGGCGAGGTCGCGTTCTTGTCGCCGATGGGCGTCTTGCAGGCGTAGGGGACCTGGACCTCCTTGCCGGTGAAGTCGGTCTGGCCGGTGCCGTCGCTCGGGGAGGCCGAGGCGGTGGGCGTGCTCGACCGGGTGGGCGTGGCCGACTGCGAGGTCGAGGTCGTCGGCCCCGGCGTCGTACTCGACGATCCGCCGCCGCCCGCCGTCACCTCGATGGTCGCCGCCTTCTGCACCGTCTCCTTCGGCGTGCACTTGGTGTCGGTCGACATGGCGTTGACCGTGTACGCGTCCGGCGTCAGCGTCACCTCACCGGGTGCCGTCAGCTTCAGGGTGCCCTTCATGTCGGACAGCACCATGGCCGCGCCCTTGGGGATCGCCGGGTTCTGCCGCGGCCCCTGCATCGCAATGTCGGCGCTCTGGACGCCGGCCGCCTTGAGGACTCCGGACGGCTGGACCGAGTTCGCGGGCAGGTCGATGATGTCGGGGTTCTTCGACGCGGCCTGTACGAACCTCCACACCACGTCGACGGTGTCGCCCACCTTGGCGGTGGCCGGCGCGGTGATCTCGACCTTGGTGGTGCCGTCGACGGGGTCGATGCCCGCGGGCGGCACACAGTGCGTCGCGAACGACACCTCGGCGGCCTGGGCGGGCGTCGCGGCCACGCCCAGCAGGACCGCCGCCCCGCCCAGCGCCAGCGCGGCCCCCGCCGCGCCCGCTCTCCGTACGCCGCCGACCGGTGTGACTCTCCTTCGCATGCTCACGTGGGTCCCTTCGTGGTGGGAGTCGTAGGACTCGTCGGGCTGTCGTCGTGCGGTGCGGAGAGCCGACCGGCCGCCGTGCCCGGATCGGAGTCCGGGGTGAACCACGGCAGGGTCGAAGACAGGGCGGGCGCGCCGTCCGGGGTGCCGAACCCCGGCAGCCGCCAGGCCGGCCGGGAGAGACGGGGTCCGCGGTTGCGGGCCGCGCCGCCGGTCCCGCGCGGCCGCACCCGGTCCACCACCGCCATCCCGACGCGGAACACCGCGGCCGGTACGACGAGACAGACCAGGATCCAGAACAGGGTCACGCCCCAGGGCCGCCCCACGCCCCACGGCTGCTCGGCGAGGACCTTGCCGCCGTACTCGAGGGAGACGGTGTAGTCGCCGTGCGCCCCGGCCGCGAGCTCGACGGGCAGTCTGAGCCGCGCCTTCTTGCCGGGCCCGAGGGTGCCGCGCCACTGCTGCTCGTCCCACTGCGGGGCGAACACACCGTGCGAGGTGCCGACCTGGAAGACGGGGTTCTTGACGGCGGAGGAGCCGACGTTGCCGACGGTGAGGACCAGCGTGCGCGACGGCGGGGCGCCGAACCAGGTCAGCAGCCCACTGGACCCTTCGAGCCGGGTGTCGGTGAGGATCGACAGGCGCCCGCCGGACGGCTCGGCGGGCAGCGGCTCGACGGCGTGCCCGGCGACTTGGAGGACCGCGTCCGCGTCGGCCTTCGCCCCGGTCACGGTGGCCACGTGCACCACGCACGGGCACGGCACCGGCGGCTCGGCGACCGGCAGCTTCTTGCCGAAACCGCCCTTGGCGTCGGTGGTGACGGCCCTGCCGTCGCCGTTGGCGCAGGAGTTGGTGCCGCCGATCACGCCGCGGGACGGGGTGGCCCGGCCGCAGATCAGCATCATCAGCAGCGTGTGCGGCCGCCAGCCGCTGCCGCTGACGGTGACCGAACCACCCGTTCCCGCCTGGGAGTCGGAGAGCTCGACGGTCGGCCCGTCCGCCGCCGTCGCCGTGCCGGCGAGCGGCAGCAGGAGCAGTGCGAGCACCGCCACCAGCGCCGGAATCCTGGCTCTCCCGCTCACGTCAGCACTCCCGTCGACTCGGCTTCCACGCACGGCGGTTGTGCCTCGCTGCCGGTCGTACGACGCCTGCGCCGCCGTACGACGAATGCCGTGGCCGCCCCGGCCGCCAGGGCCGACGCCGCCGCCACACCGCCCCAGGGCACGCACCGCACCGACGCGCTCGCCGAGTCCCGCGCCCCACCCGACGCGGTCACCGTCAGCCGTACGTCGACCGCGTCCAGCGCCGGCCGGTCGGGCCACGGCTCGTCGAGCCGCAGGCGCCGGCCCGGGGGCAGCCGGACGGGCAGGGTGCGCGGGGCGCGTTCCAGGACCGGTCCGAAGAGCCCGTCCGCGCGCACCGCGAGTCTCGGTACGAGGACCGTCGTACCGCGGTTGACCAGCTCGTACGTGATGCGCTCGGCGTGCACGGCCAGATGCTCGACGGTCAGCGCGGACAGCGCGGGACCGGCGACGCGCAGACGGACCGGGACGGTGGCCGTACTGCCGTCGCCGTCCCGCACGGTGATCGTGCCCGCCCGGTCGCCGGGCGCGGCGTCGGCCGGGACGGCCACCGTGAAGGGGACGTCGGCCCGGGTGCGGGCGGGGACGCTCAGCCGCGGCCGGGCGAAGGTGGCCCGGACGCCGGTGCCGCTCAGCCGTACCGTGACCGGCCGTGCGCCGCGGTTGGTCACGGACACCGTGTCCTGCTGGACCGTCCCGGGCGCGCCCTCGGCGTAGAAGGACGGGCGTCCGCCGCCCGAGGGCGCGACGGACCAGCCGCCCGCCGCCTCGGCCGGGGCGGCGGCGAGCAGGGGCAGGAGGGTCAGCGCGGCGAGGGCGGGCACGAGGGACGGGCGCGGGACACGGGCGGCGTACGGCATCGGCGGCTCCAGCGGTCGGACCCGGGGGCAAGCGGTCGGACCCGGGGGGCAAGCGGTCGGACCGGGGGTTCAGCGGCGTACGGTCTGATTCCGCCGCGTCAGCCACAGCGCGCCCGCCGCCCCGGCGAGCAGAACGGTGCCGCCGAGCGTGCCGAGGGCGACGACCGAGTCCTCGGGACCGGTCTTCGGAAGCTGCCCGCCGGAGTCGGTGCCGCTGTTGGACGTCGTGGAGGAGGAGCCTGAGGAGCCACCGGCCGCGGTGACGTCCAGGGTCAGCGACGGCTTGGGGCTGTTGGCCGGCGTACAGGTCGTCGTCGTACCGAGCGCCTTGATGGTGAGCACGCCCGCGGTGAAGGTGACCTTGCCGGTCTTCTTCGGTGTGTAGGTGCCGCTCAAGTCATTGATCTTGATGGGAGTGTTGGCCGGGATCGCGCTCTGGTTGGCCGGGCCCGACACGGACAGCGTGCCGCTGTCGGCGCCGCCCAGCACGATGGTGGCGCTCGGGTTCATCGCGCCCTTGCCCAGCTCGACCGGGCTGGAGGAGACGCCCTTCTGCCAGGACATGGTGATCCTGTAGCCGCTGCCGCTCTTGACGCCCTTGATGTCGATGGGCGAGACGGCGCTCTTGTCGCCGATGGGCGTCTTGCACTGGTAGTTGACGTCGACGACCTCGGCGTGGGCCGCGGGGGCGGCCAGCAGCAGCGCCGACCCGGCCAGCGCCGCGGCGGACACGAGCGCGGCGGTTCGTTTCGGGTACGACACGGTCCACCCCATTCCTGACGGTACATCAGATCGGCCGTCAAGGTACGCCCGGGGCCTTGAGGAGGGAAGACAAGGCGCACGCCAGAGTTGTGACGATCCGGCGTGCGCGGCAGGGGGCTCCAGTGGAGAGAGTGACCGTGAGTAACAGGGTCAGGCCGGTGCGCCCAGCTCGGCCCACACCGTCTTGCCGGACACACCCGGGGTGCGGACGACCCCCCAGTCCAGGCACAGCCGCTGCACGATGAACATCCCGTGGCCGCCGGGACGGCCGGCGCGGTGCGGGGTACGGGGGGCCGGCTGGCCGGTGCCACGGTCGGTGACCTCGATGCGGATCACCTTGTTGTCGCAGGCGAGGAACAGTTCCTCCGGGCCCTCGGCATGCAGACAGGCGTTGGTGACCAGCTCGGAGACGACGAGCAGGACGTCCTCGGCGGCCGCCCGCCGATCGGCGCCGACGGCGGGCAGCCAGCCCCACGCGTACAGCGCCTGGCGGGTGAAGTCACGGGCGAGCGGGACGACCCCGCTCTCGCCGTCCAGGCGCAGCCTGCGGACCTGCCGGCCCCGGCCGTCCCGGCCGCTCCCCGGGCCCTGGTCCCGATGGCCCTCGCCCGGCGGCGTGTGGCGGTCCTCCGCCGGCGCGGGCGGTGCGGCCGTTTCCCCCATGGACGCGCCGACCGCCGGCGCTCCCCCCTCGGACGCCCCGGAAGCGCCGCTGGGCTCCGGGCCGCGGTCGCCCGGCGAGCAGGGCCGGGTGGTGCTCATCAGCGCTTCACCTCACCGATTCACCAGTTCACGATTCACACGATTCAGAATTCTCGGTCGGTCGGTACCAGTCAGTACGCAGGTCGTACACGGGGCGTTCGCCGGTTCCGTGGCGCCCCCCGGGGCCAACAGGTCCAGCTTGTCTCCTGCCCGGCGGATCCGGCGGAACACCCCCTTTGCGGTGTGACCGGTGCGACCACCGGGGCGGCCGCGGCGGGGACGGCCGGGGCGACGGCTCAGCCGGCCTCGCCGGCCTCGTCCGCCAGGGCCGCCTCGACGGAGTCGTGAACGGTGAAGACCGCATCCGCCCCCGTGATCTCGAACACACGGGCCACCACGGGCAGCATCCCCGCCAGGTGCACCCCGCCGCCGGCGGCCTCCGCCTTCAGACGGGTCCCGAGCAGCACGTTCAGGCCCGTGGAGTCGCAGAACTCAAGCCGTGAGCAGTCCACGACGAGTCGCGAGAAGCCCTTGGCGAGCAGGCCGTCGAGCGGCTCGCGCAAGAGATCGGCGGTGTGGTGATCGAGCTCACCCGCCGGCGTCACGACGGCGCTGGAGCCCTCTTCCCGCACCTCCACCAGTAGCCGGCCCGACTGTGCGCTGCCGACCGTCCCGCGGTCCATGCCGTCTGTCTCCCGAGGTCGTGGCTGCTGTCTGACTTCCTGCGGATGTGCTGTCCGCACCCCGGCCGGCGTCCTGTCGGCACCCGGCCGGTGCCCTCGAACACTACGCCTTCCCTGCGCACTCCAAACACCCGAACAACCTCTCATTATCGGTCATATCACCCCATACCGCACTTGCCATGGGCTCGCAGAAGCCGGTAGGGCTAGTAGGGACAAGAAACCGACACGGCCGGCTTTGGAGGCGCCGCACACCGCAGTGCACGCATGGCTCCGGCAGCCTTATGCCGAGAACGATGGAGGACACCCATGTCACCCCGGCTCGACGCATCGCACACCATGACCGCGACGTCGACACCCCCACCGGAACAGCTGGATCCCATCGACGGGCTCCCCGAGATCCCCCCGTACGACGAGGTCGGGCCGGTGGACGCACGGGCCCTGTCCAAAACCCTCTTCGAGCGACTCGAATCGCTGGAGGAAGGCACGCACG
Source organism: Streptomyces sp. NPDC001406 (assembly GCF_042895285.1). Lineage (NCBI taxonomy): Bacteria > Bacillati > Actinomycetota > Actinomycetes > Kitasatosporales > Streptomycetaceae > Streptomyces > Streptomyces sp. NPDC001406. The sequence goes on along the minus strand of NZ_JBIAWG010000010.1, from coordinate 367,554 downwards.
AATACGCGTACGTCCGCAACACGCTCGTCGAACTCAACCTCGCGCTCGTCAAGTTCGCCGCCTCCCGCTTCCGCTCCCGCAGCGAGCCGATGGAGGACATCGTCCAGGTCGGCACCATCGGTCTGATCAAGGCGATCGACCGCTTCGAGCTGTGCCGCGGGGTCGAGTTCCCGACCTTCGCGATGCCGACCATCATCGGCGAGATCAAGCGGTTCTTCCGGGACACCTCGTGGTCCGTGCGCGTCCCGCGCCGGCTGCAGGAGCTGCGGATCGACCTGGCCAAGGCCGGTGACGAGCTGGCCCAGCGGCTGGACCGCGCGCCGACGGTCGCGGAACTCGCTGAGCGCCTGGGCCTGTCGAACGACGAGGTGCTAGAGGGCATGGCGGCCTCCAACGCCTACACCGCCTCCTCGCTGGACGCCCAGCCCGAGGAGGACGACTCCGAGGGCGCGCTCGCGGACCGCATCGGCTACGAGGACCACGGGCTCGAAGGCATCGAGTACGTCGAGTCGTTGAAGCCGCTGATCGCCGAACTCCCGTCCCGGGACCGGCAGATCCTCTCGCTGCGCTTCGTCGCGGGCATGACCCAGTCGGAGATCGGCGAGGAACTCGGCATCTCGCAGATGCACGTGTCACGGCTGCTCTCGCGGACGCTGGTGCGGCTGCGCAGGGGGCTGACGGTGGAGGAGTGAGCCTCCCCCCACACATCGAGCGGTCCGGCCGGGTGCCGGGCCGCTTCGCTTTGTGGACGACGGGACCGCGCTGAGGGGAGGACTCACAGCTCTCTCACCGGTTACCCGGAGAAACGTCTTTCCCTCAAGCCCCCTCTCCACCACTATGGGCCCCCAAACTGGCCGGTACGTCAAGACAGGGTGTTCGGCCGCACCGCGTGCTAGGAGGCGCAGGGATGGCTCAGGGGGACCGGGCCGACGACCGGGACGAGAACGCGGGGGTACCGGACGCTCGGCTGACCGAGCTGCTGCGCGCCCGGACCGCGGCCGCGTACCCGGCGTTGCGGGAGATCCGTCGGCGCCACCACGACGCGGTCCTCGGCTACGCCCGGCTGTGCGCGTCGAGCGAGTCGTCGGCACGGCAGCTGGCGGCGCAGACCTTCACCACCCTGGCGCGCGAGACCGCACGCGGGGTGGAGCCGCAGGTGCCGCTGCGCCATCAGCTCCTGCTGCTGACCTGCCGGTCGGCCGCGTCCTTTGCCGGTGACGAGCGCTCGGCGGGTCTGGACCCCGGTCTCCTCCTCGTCCTGAACACGACCGCCGCCCCGGAGGGCCCGACCCCTCCCCTGCTGACGCCCTTCCGCTCCCTCCCTTCCCGCACCCAGGGCCTGATCTGGTACGGGATCGTGGAACAGGAACCCGAGGAGAGCACCGCCGCCCTGCTCGGCCTGACCCGCCAGGACGTGCGGTTCGGCATCCCGCAGGCGCTCCAGGCCATGGCCCAGGCCTGTCTGAAGCACCGGCTGGCCGCCTCCGACGACCCGCAGTGCGGGGACTTCCGCCGGCTGATCGAGGAGTCGGTACGGCCGGACACTCCCCGCTACAGCTCCGATCTGCACACCCACATGGCGCACTGCGCCCACTGCACGGCGGCGTACGAGGACCTCACCGCCCTGCGCGACGCCCCGCGGGCGGCACTGGCGGAGGGACTGCTGCCCTGGGCCGGGACGGCGTACGCGCGCCGTGCCGCGCCGACCGCCGAAGCGGACCGGCCGCAGGAGAAGCGGAGTTGGCCCCCGACCCGGCGCGTGGTCCTCACCTCGGTCGCGCTGGGCGTGGCCATGGCACCGCTGCTGGTCTTCGCGCTGGCGCAGTCCGGCTCGCAGGGCCGGCGTCCGACGGCAGCCACCCTGCCGCCGTCGAGCCCGCCGGTCACGGTGACGGCGACGGTCTCCGTGCCGGCCCCGTCACCGACCAGCAAGTCCCCCTCGCCGACGAAGACTTCACACCCGCCGAAGACCCCGTCCGCCACACCGAAGCCGAAGCCGAAGCCCAAACCGAAGCCGAAGCCCGCTCCGTCCCCCACCCCGTCGGCTCCGGGCAGCGCCTACGCCGAGGTGGTGAACGCCGCCACCGGCCTCTGTCTGGACGTCCGGTACGGCGACTTCGAGAACGGTACGGACGTCGTCACGGCACGCTGCGACGGCACCTCCTCGCAGCGCTGGCGCGTCGACACCGACCGCGAGGTCCTCCAGTCGGCCGGCGACCCCGACTTCTGCCTGGACAGCCGGGGTGACGTCGACCGGGGCGTCGGCATCTGGGGGTGCGACTCGGTCTACGGCCGCAACGGCGACAACCTGCGCTTCACCGTCGACTCCGACGGCGTCATCCGCCCGGCGATCGCCATCGAGACGGCGGTCACGCCGGACGGGGGTGACGGGCTGTCGCTGGACTGGCTGAGCGGGGACGCGGATCAGCGGTGGGGGGCCGGAGCCCGCTGAAACCCTCGTGTGCGAGGTTTGTTCTCCTCTCTCCGGTCAGACCACGCGCTCTCCGGTCAGACCACGCGCACGCCCCGCTGCCACACACCGCTGACGAGGGGCACGCCCGGCCGGTAGGCCAGGTGCACATGGCTCGGCGCGTCCAGCAGGGTCAGGTCGGCGTACGCGCCCGGGGCGAGGCGGCCGATGTCGTCGCGGCGCAGGGCCGCGGCCCCGCCCGCCGTCGCCGACCACACCGCCTCGTCCGGGGTCATCCTCATGTCCCGTACCGCCAGCGCGATGCAGAAGGGCACCGAGGAGGTGAAGGACGAGCCCGGGTTGCAGTCCGTCGAGAGCGCCACCGTGACACCGGCGTCCAGGAGGCGGCGGGCGTCGGGCCACTCGGCGCGGGTGGAGAACTCGGCGCCGGGGAGCAGGGTGGCGACCGTGCGGCCGCTGGCCAGGGCGTCGACGTCCGCGTCCGTGAGGTGGGTGCAGTGGTCGGCGCTGGCCGCGTCCAGTTCGACGGCCAGCTGGACGCCCGGGCCGTAGGAGAGCTGGTTGGCGTGGATGCGGGGCGTGAGGCCCTTGGCCATGCCCGCGGTGAGGATCGTCCTCGCCTGGTCGCCGTCGAAGGCACCCTTCTCGCAGAAGACGTCGATCCAGCGGGCGTGCGGGGCGCAGGCGTCGAGCATCTCGCCGGTGACCAGGGCGACGTAGGCGGCCGGGTCCTCGGCGTGGTCGGGCGGGACGATGTGGGCGCCGAGGTAGGTGACCTCGTCCGTGTGCGCGGAGGCGATGCGCAGGGCGCGGGACTCGTCGGCGACCGTCAGGCCGTAGCCGGACTTCGTCTCGAACGTGGTCGTGCCCTGGCGCAGCGCCTCGGCGAGGTAGCGGGTGAGGTTCGCCTCCAGCTCCTCGTCCGTCGCGGCACGGGTGGCCGCGACGGTCGTCCGGATGCCGCCCGCGCTGTAGGCCCGCCCGGACATACGGGCGTTGAACTCCTGCGTGCGGTCGCCCGCGAAGACCAGGTGGGAGTGGGAGTCGACGAAGCCCGGCAGCACCGCCCGGCCTCCGGCGTCGACCCGGTTGTCAGTGGCGGGTGCTTTGCTGGATTCACCGGTCCACACGACATGGTCGCCGTCGATGACGACGGCCGCGTCCTGGATCAGACCGAGGGGAGAGCCGTCACCTAGGGAGGGATCGTTGGTGACCAGCGTGGCGATGTTCGTGATGGCGGTGCTGCTGCTCATGGTGTCCTCAGGGATGACGGTGGGATTCAGCCGCGCAGGGCTTCGACGGCCGCGGCCAGCGCTGACGGCACATCCGGTACGAGGGCGTGGGCGCCGTCGCGTACGACATGGCGGCCGCCCACCAGCGTGTGCCGCACGTCCGCCGCGGAGGCGGCGAATACGGCTGTCTCCGCGCCGAGTCGCGGCAGCGGCCCCGCTGTCCTGACCGAGTCGAGGGAGATCGTCGTCAGGTCGGCGAGCGCACCGGCCTCGATGGTGCCGGCCTCGTCCCAGCCCAGGGCCGCATGGCCGTCCGGCGAAGCCGCGCGCAGCAGTGCCGCGGCCGTCCAGTGGCCCCGGGAGCGGGTGCGCAGCCGCTCGTTCAGCTCCATCGCGCGTGCCTCTTCGAGCAGGTCGATGACCGCGTGGCTGTCGGAACCGAGGGAGAGGGGGGAGCCCGCGCGCTGGAGGGCCACGGCGGGGCCGATGCCGTCGGCCAGGTCGCGTTCCGTCGTCGGGCACATGCAGGTGCCGGTGCCGGAGCCGCCGAGCAGGGCGATGTCCTCGTCGGTCAGGTGCGTGTTGTGGACGCCGGTGGTGCGCGGGCCGAGGACGCCGTGGTCGGCGAGGAGCCGGGTGGGGGTGCAGCCGTGCGCCTCCTGGCAGGCGTCGTTCTCGGCGGTCTGCTCGGACAGGTGCACATGGAGCGGGGCCCTCCGCTCCTCGGCCCACCGCGCCACCGTCGCCAGCTCCCGCGCGGGCACGGCCCGTACGGAGTGGATGGCCGCCCCGATCCGTGCGTGATCCCGTTCCTTGAGAACTGAACAGCGTTCGGCCCAGGCCTCCGCGCTGCCGTCGGAGAAGCGCAGCTGGTGGGTGTTGGGCAGCTGTCCGAAGCCGGAGGACAGATAGGCGGTGTCGAGGAGGGTGATGCGGATACCGGCTTCGGCGGCGGCCGCGACGAGTGCCTCGCCCATGGCGTTGGGGTCGGCGTACGGGGTGCCGCCGGGCGCGTGGTGCACGTAGTGGAACTCGCCGACCGCCGTGACACCCGCGAGCGCCATCTCCGCGTACACGGCGCGGGCGAGGGCGTGGTAGGTCTCCGGCGTCAGCCGGTCGGCGACCGAGTACATGACCTCGCGCCAGGTCCAGAAGGTGCCGGAGCCGACCTGGACGGTGCCGCGCAGGGCGCGGTGGAAGGCGTGGCTGTGGGCGTTGGCGAGCCCGGGGAGGGTGAGGCCGCGGAGGATCTCGGCACCGGGGGGCGGGGTGGGCACGCCGGTGCGGACGGCGGTGATGCGGCCGTCGGCGCCCGCGGCGCCGCCGCCGGTCGACACCGTGACGGCCACGCCCGGCTCGACGTGGGTGTCGAGCCAGGCGTGCTCCAGCCAATAGGTCCGTGTGGTCACCTGCGGGCCAGCCCTTCCAGTACGTCGGCGAGCGCGGTCACCCCGGCCACACAGTCGTCCTCGGCCGCGAACTCGGCCGGGGAGTGCGAGACGCCGGAGGGGTTGCGCACGAACAGCATGGCGGTCGGAATGCTCCCGGAGAGGATTCCGGCGTCGTGTCCGGCGCCGGTCCCCAGGACGGGCACCGTGAGGTCGGTGTCCTTGCCGAGGATGCGGGCGAGTTCGTCGCGCAGGGCGTGGTCGAACTCGACGACCGGCGTGAAGGACTCGCGGACGACGTCGAGGTCGACGCCGTGCGCGGCGGCGTACTCGCGGGCCGCCTTCTCCACGCCGCCCACGACGGTGTCGAGGGTCTCCTGGTCGGCGGCCCGGGAGTCGAGCCAGCCGCGCACCAGGGAGGGGATGGCGTTGACGCCGTTCGGCTCGACGGCGATCTTCCCGAAGGTGGCCACGGCACCGGCGAGCTGGGCCTCACGGCGGGCGGCGAGCACGGTCTCGGCGTACGACAGCATCGGGTCGTGCCGGTCCACCAGCCGGGTCGTGCCGGCGTGGTTGGCCTCACCGCGGAAGTCGAACCGCCAGCGGCCGTGCGGCCAGATGGCGCTGGCGATGCCGACCCGGTCGCCGCTCAGGTCCAGGGCCCGGCCCTGCTCGACATGGAGTTCGACGAAGGCGCCGATCCGGGCGAGCCGCTCCGGGTCCGGCCCGATGGCGTCGGGGTCGTACCCGGCGGCCTCCATGGCCTTCGGGAGGCTGATCCCGTCGCCGTCGGTCAGCCGGTGCGCCTGCCCGACGGTGAGCTGTCCCGCGGTGAGCCGCGATCCGACACAGGCGAGCCCGAAGCGGGCGCCCTCCTCGTCGCCGAAGTTCACGATGGCGAGGGGCCTGCTGAACTCCGTCCCCCTGCCCCGCAGTTCGTCGAGGGCGGCGAAGGAGGAGACGACGCCGAGGGGCCCGTCGAAGGCCCCGCCGTCCGGCACGGAGTCCAGGTGCGACCCGGTGACGACGGCGTCGCCCGCGGCGGGGTCGCCGAGCCAGGCCCACTGGTTGCCGTTGCGGTCGACCTCGTAGGCGAGCCCGCGCGTCTCGGCCTGCGCCTTGAACCACTCCCGGCACTCGGCGTCGGCGCCGGTCCAGGCGTAGCGGCGGTAGCCGCCGGATTCGGGGTGGCGGCCGATGGACAGCAACTCGCGCCACATCTCGTGGAAGGAGCTGCCTGCACCGGCAGGCGGTACAGGCTGTGGGCAGTCGTTCCGCGGGGCGTTGGGGGTCCCCCCTGCTCTAGCGGAGCCGAGAGCTTGGGGGAGGGTGGGCGCAGCCGAAGCGGCAGACGGCGACGAGAGCTCAGCCCCCACCGGACGGCTGCCGCTCAGCTCACCTTCGCGGTGCGTCACGCCTCGTCACCCTCGTGCATGGGCACCCGCACACCGCGCTCGGCGGCCACCGACTCCGCGATGTCGTACCCGGCGTCCACGTGCCGGATGACGCCCATGCCCGGGTCGTTGGTGAGGACACGGCGGATCTTCTCGCCGGCGAGAGGGGTGCCGTCGGCGACGGTCACCTGGCCGGCGTGGATGGAGCGGCCCATGCCGACGCCGCCGCCGTGGTGGATGGAGACCCAGGAGGCACCGGAGGCCACGTTGACCATGGCGTTGAGCAGCGGCCAGTCGGCGATCGCGTCGGAGCCGTCGAGCATGGCCTCGGTCTCGCGGTACGGGGAGGCGACGGAGCCGCAGTCGAGGTGGTCGCGGCCGATGGCCAGCGGGGCCGCCAGTTCGCCGGAGGCGACCATGTCGTTGAAGCGTTCGCCGGCCTTGTCGCGCTCGCCGTAGCCGAGCCAGCAGATACGGGCGGGCAGGCCCTGGAAGTGGACGCGCTCGCCGGCCATCTTGATCCAGCGGTGCAGGGACGCGTTCTCGGGGAAGAGCTCCAGGATCGCCTTGTCGGTCTTGGCGATGTCCGAGGCCTCGCCGGACAGGGCGGCCCAGCGGAAGGGGCCCTTGCCCTCGCAGAACAGCGGGCGGATGTAGGCGGGGACGAAGCCGGGGAAGGCGAACGCCCGGTCGTAGCCGGCCAGCTGGGCCTCGCCGCGGATGGAGTTGCCGTAGTCGAAGACCTCGGCGCCGGCGTCCATGAAGCCGACCATCGCCTCGACGTGCCGGGCCATCGACTCACGGGCGCGGGTGGTGAAGCCGGCCGGGTCCTTGGCGGCGGCGGAGGCCATGTCCTCGAACTCCACACCCACCGGGAGGTACGACAGCGGGTCGTGGGCGGAGGTCTGGTCGGTGACGATGTCGATGGGGGCGTTCATGGCCAGCAGCTGCGGGACCAGTTCGGCCGCGTTGCCGAGGACGCCGATGGACAGCGGGCGGCGGGCGTCGCGGGCCTCGGTGGCCAGCTGGAGGGCGTGGTCCAGGCTGTCGGCCCGCACGTCCAGGTACCGGTGCTCGATGCGCCGCTCGATGGCGCGCGGGTCGCAGTCGATGCAGATCGCGACGCCGTCGTTCATCGTCACGGCGAGCGGCTGGGCGCCGCCCATGCCGCCGAGGCCGGCGGTCAGGGTGATCGTGCCGGCGAGGGTGCCGTTGAACTTCTTCGCGGCGACGGCGGCGAAGGTCTCGTAGGTGCCCTGCAGGATGCCCTGGGTGCCGATGTAGATCCAGGAGCCCGCGGTCATCTGGCCGTACATGGTCAGGCCGAGGGCCTCCAGCCGGCGGAACTCCTCCCAGTTGGCCCAGTCGCCGACCAGGTTGGAGTTGGCGATCAGGACGCGCGGGGCCCATTCGTGGGTCTGCATGACGCCGACCGGGCGGCCGGACTGGACCAGCATGGTCTCGTCCTGCTTGAGGGTGCGCAGCGTGCGGACCATGGCGTCGAAGGAGCGCCAGTCGCGGGCGGCCTTGCCGGTGCCGCCGTAGACGACGAGCTTGTCGGGGTGTTCGGCGACCTCGGGGTCGAGGTTGTTCTGGAGCATCCGCAGGGCGGCCTCCTGCTGCCATCCCAGGGCGCTCAGTTCCGTACCGCGCGGCGCTCGTACGGGGCGGGGTCCTGACATGGTCTGCCTCCTAGCGGATTGCTCCCAGTGGATTGTTACTGCGTCTATTCACATCCTGGTGCTCTGAATAGAACTAGTCAATACATCGGCGTGCCCGCATCTGCGCGTCGCGGGTGTTTGGCTGGATGCATGGGTGCGGACAGCGGCAGGACGGGGGGCGTCATGGGCAGCGGTGACACCGGGTACGAGGGCGGCCGGCACGGGGACGACGCGGAGCGGGTCGCCCGGCGCGACGAGGCGGTGCGGGCCGCGGTGGAGCGGGGGCTGGTCGGGCTCTCGGCACCCGTCGCCGGGCTGCTGGACGTCACCGGCATCCGGGAGTCGGCGGCGGCGCTGCGGGCGGCGTTCGACGCGGTGGTGGCACCGGGGACGCCGGTGCTGCACGCCTTCGCGGTGAAGGCGACCCCGCTGGTGCCGGTGCTGCGGCTGCTGGATACGGAGGGCGTGGGCGCGGAGGTGGCCAGCCCGGGCGAGCTGGCGCTGGCACGGGCGGCCGGGATCCCGCCGGCCCGCACCGTCCTCGACTCGCCCGCCAAGACCCTGGCCGAACTGCGCGAGGCGCTGGCGCTGGGGATCGCCGTCAACGCGGACAGCCCGCAGGAGCTGAACCGCATCGACGCGCTGATGCGGTCGGCCCCCAGCTGCTCCCCGCTGGGAATCCGGGTGAATCCGCAGGTCGGCGGCGGTTCGATCGAGGCGACCTCGACGGCGACGGCGACCTCGAAGTTCGGGGTGGCACTGCGCGACGAGGGGGCCCGGGAATGGGTCGTAGGGGCGTACGCGGACCGTCCGTGGCTGACCCGGCTGCATGCGCACACCGGCTCGCAGGGCATTCCGCTGTCGCTCCTGGCGCAGGGCGTGGCGGAGACGTACGCGCTCGCCGAGGAGATCAACGCGCGCGTGGGGCGGCGGCAGATCGACACGCTCGACATCGGCGGCGGGCTGCCGGTGAACTTCGAGTCGGACGCGACGACACCGACGTACGCGCAGTACGCGCGGCTGCTCGGCGAGGCGGTGCCGGGGCTGTTCGACGGGCGGTACGGGCTGGTGACCGAGTTCGGCCGGTCGCTGCTGGCCAAGCACGGGACCGTGGTGGCACGGGTGGAGTACACCAAGAGCGCCGGCGGACGGCGGGTCGCGGTGACGCACGCGGGCGTGCAGGTGGCGACGCGGACGGTGTACGTACCGGGGGCGTGGCCGCTCAGGATCGCCGCGTACGACGCGAAGGGACGCCCCAAGCCGGGGCCCGAGGTGGTGCAGGACGTGGCGGGTCCCGCCTGTTTCTCGGGCGACCTGCTCGCCGAGGGGCGCACCCTGCCACCGCTGGAGCCGGGCGACTACGCGGCGGCGCTGGACACCGGCGCGTACTACTTCGCCCACCACTACGCGTACAACTCCCTCGTCCGGCCCGGGATCCACGGCTTCGTGCCCGACGGGTCGGGGGGCGTGGCCTTCGCGACGGTGCGCGAGCCGCAGACGCTCGATCAGATCGTGGCCGATTCGGGAGGGGCGCACGCGTCCGCCCTCACCACCCTTCGGGCAGCCGGAAGCCGTTGACGCACCCCGACTGCTACGGCGATCAACTGGACTGACACACAGGCAAGTTGACCTACCCTAGCCCCACGGACGCATGTTCCACCGGAAAATGCCAGAAGAGTCACTCCCCCCGCACACGTTGCGTAGTGTCTCCGTCACTCAGCCGGAGTTCCAGGTGGGAGGGGAACCGCGGTGCCCGGAATCGACGAGTGCCTGCTGGAAGCGATGCGACTGCCCGGTGCCCGGGGCGCGGCGCTCGTGGACTGGACGAGCGGACTGGCCCTGGGCACCGTCGGGGAGGCTCCCGGCGGTGACCACGAGACGACCGCGGCCGAGGCCGCCGAACTGGCCCGGCTGGCCGCCGAGCACGGGGCGTTCGCGTCCGGCGACCCGGACGGCGAGCGGCCACCGGTCGAGGACCTGATCGTCAGCAACCACGACAGCTACCACCTGCTGCGGTTCGTGGTCACGTCCTTCGACAGCACCGTGTTCCTGCATCTGTGGCTGGCCAGGGCGGACGGCAACCTCGCGCTCGCCCGCATCCGGCTCGGCGAGATGGCGGATCGGCTGGTACTGGCATGACCGTGGTCGGGACTCCTCCGCCCCTGCCCGTACGGGACAAGGTCGGCGCACACGAGCGCGGCCAGGGCGGCCTCTCGCCGATGCTGACCCGGCTCGCCGACGAGCGGGCCACCGGCGTCCTCGTCCGCGAGCACGGCAGCCTGCACCTCGCCGAGGGCCGCGTGGTGCACGCCGAGAGCCCCCTCGCCCCCGGCCTCGACGTGCTCCTCACGGCCCACGGCACGCTCGACGCGGCGGACTGGCTGCGGGCCGCGGGCCGGGCCGACGGGGCGCCCGGCACCGCCCGCCGGCTGCTGGAGGCCGGCCGGCTGACCACGGGCACGCTGGAGCTGTGCCACCTGGGCGCGCTGTACGACGCCGGGTACTTCGCCCTGGCGCCCAGCAGCACCCCGGGCCGCTTCCGGTACGACGCCGCACCCCGCCCGGCCACCCTGTGCCCGGTGCCGGTCATCGCCCTGGAGCGGGAGACGCTGCGCCGCCGCGCCCTGCTGCACCGCATCTGGCCGGACCCGGCGACCGACAGCGGGCCCCTGATCCGGGCCGACCCGGTGGCCGCTCCGCCGGTCTCGGCCCGCCAGCAAGCGGCCCTGGAGCGGGTGAACGGCGTCCGCACGGCCCTGGACATAGCCAGGGAGCTGGGCCGGAAGGCGTTCCACACGCTGGTGGACATACGCCGGCTGGCGGCGGCGGGACTCGTCTCGCCGGGTCCCACGGTGCCCGGACCGGCACCCCCGCCCCTTCCCCAGGTCACCGACCCCGACATCGCGCTGCTGAAGAGGCTCAGGAATGCGCTGGAGGCCCTTTGAACGGCAACGACCCGCCGAGAGGAGAGATCTGATGGCGGCCGAGTCCGACATCCTGGACGAACTGCGCCGACTGCGCAGCCGCGTTCCCCAGCTCACCGGCGCCCTGGCGGCCGGTGTGGACGGCCTGGTCGTCGCCCAGGACGCCCCCGGCGTCGACCCGGAGGGCCTGGCCGCGCTCACCGCGGCCGCGCTCGGCATCGCCGTGCGGATGGCGGACGCCACCGGGCAGGGCGACTTCCGGGAACTGCTGGTCCGCGGCATGGACGGCTATGTCGCCACCTACGCGGCGGGCAGCAGCGCCGTGCTGACCCTGCTCGCCCAGGACCGGGTCAACGTCGGCCGGCTGCACCTGGAGGGCCGCCGGGCCGGCGCCCGGATCGGGGAGCTGGTCGACGCGGCCGAGGCCGCCGCGGCCAAGCGGGCGGTGCGAGCGGGCCCCGCGGCCAGGACACCCGCCGTGCGCACGAGAGCCACCCGCACACCACGAACCACCGCAGGCGAAGCGCGCCCGGCGACCGACGCGCGCACCGCAACCGACAGTTGAGAAGCAGCAAAGGAAAAGAGGCAGCACCATGGCCAACGCCGAGACCTCGCTCAAAGAAGCCCTCACCTCCATCGAAGGGGCCACCGGAGTCGCGCTCGTCGACTACACCAGCGGCATGGCGCTGGGCACGATGGGAGGCAGCAAGAGCTTCGACCTGAACGTGGCCGCCGCCGGCAACACGGACGTGATCCGCGCCAAGATGCGCACCATGGAGCACCTCGGCCTGAAGGGCGACATCGAGGACATCCTGATCACGCTGTCCAGCCAGTACCACCTGATCCGGCTGCTCAAGGGGCGCGGCGGCAACGGTCTGTTCCTGTACCTGGTCCTCGACCAGTCCCGGGCCAACCTGGCGATGGCCCGGCACCAGCTCAAGAGGATCGAGGAGGACCTGGAGGTCTGAGTCAGACGAGCGCCGCGGTGCGGCGGCGGGACCCGCCCGGGGCCGCGTCGCCCGCCGCGATGCCGGTCCCGCGGTAGGCCTTGACGGCCTTGCCCGCGGGACGCCCGCCGCGCCCGTCGAGCCAGTCGACGCGCAGCCACAGCAGTGTGTCCTCGGCCCGCTCGCAGCGGCCCAGCCAGGCGGCCTTCAGCCGCAGCCCGGCGCCGGTCCCGGCCAGCAGCATGCCGCCCGCCGCGGGCACGGCGAAGGAGCTGCCGAGCGCGACGGCGCAGGCGAGCAGCAGCCACCAGCGGTGGCCCCGGCGCCAGTTGCGCACGGTCACCGCACGGTCCTGGAGCACATCGTGCTTGCCCGCACGGGCCGTGCCCCGGGCCAGGGCGGCGTAGCGCCGACGGCGCGCGTACGCCACGACGGCGGCGCCGACAAGGAAGAGTGCGGCCCCGGCCATGACGCCGATCCGGCGCCCGGTCACCCCAGGCGGCAGGACGCCGATACCCGCCGCGAACACCCCGCACCACCACAGCGGCGCCGCCCCGGCCCGTACGACGACGGCCACCCGGGCCAGCCCCTGCCCTCCGCGTCCTCCGTGTGCTCCGCACGCCACGCTCCGCCTCCTCGTCCTCGCGGCACAGTCCCGTAGGGCGGGCACGCTAACGAGCGAAGGTGAGACGAGTCTGAGAGCGGTGCGGCAGGAGGCGCCGGGTCACTCCACGAACAGCCCCCGTGCCGTCGCCCGCGCGTCGAACTCCTCCAGCCGGACCTGCGCGTCGGGCAGGTCGTCGCACATGGCCTCCAGCAGCACCCGTCCCAGCAGCATGGGCGCGCACGCGGTGTCGAAGGCGAGCCCGGTGCCGACGGCGGCCGGCAGCAGCAGGTCGGAGTGCTTGGCGACCGGCGCGAAGGCCGAGTCGGCGACCGCGACGACCGTCAGTCCGCACTCCTTGGCGTACGCCAGGGTGTCGACGACCTCGCGCGGATGCCGGGGCAGCGCGAAGCACAGCAGGGCCGAGGCGCCCGCGCGCACGGCCGCGTCGATGCGGTCCTGGACCATCGTGCCGCCCTGGTCGAGCAGCCGGACGTCCGGGTGGACCTTGGCGGCGAAGTACGCGAAGCCGTAGGCCTGGGAGGCCGCGGCCCGCAGTCCGAGCACGGGCAGCGGGCGGGAGGCGGCGAGGATCCGGCCGGCCTTCTGCACCGGCCGCGGGTCGGCCAGCACCTCGGCCAGATGCCGCAGGTTCTCGATCTCGGCCTCGACGGCCTGCTGGTACTCGTTGTACGACCCCGGACCCGCGGCGGGTTCGGCGGGCACCACCTCGCGCAGATGCCTGCGCAGGGCCGGGTAGCCGTCGAAGCCGAGGGCGACCGCGAAGCGGGTCACGGACGGCTGGCTGACCCCGGCCAGATCGGCCAGCTCCACGCTGGACAGGAACGGCACGTCGGCGGCCCGCCGCACCATGCTGTGCGCGATGCGCCGCTGGGTCGGTGTGAGGCGGTGCCCCTCGAACAGCGTCTGCAGCCGTGTGGCAGGGCTGTCCGTCACACCCGTACTCCTGTCGACGCTCATGTCCCGCTCCCCCTCCAGATGTCCGTGAACCGGTCAAGCAGTGCGGCCGCCGACGTCACGTCGTGCGTGAGCGGGCGGTCGGCCGGGTCCTCGTCGAGCACCGACTCGGCGAGCGCCAGCGCCCGCCCGGCCGGAATCTCCGGGCCGGGCAACAGATCGCGCTGGCGCAACGCCCGTACGGCGGCCACGAGTTCGCAGCCGACCACCAGACGGTACGCACCGCAGGCGCGCAGCGTCTGGCGGGCGGCCAGCGAGGCGAAACTGGCCTGTTCCTCGACGCCCCGGGAGAGTACAGCGTGCCCGAGCGACGCGGGGGCCGAAAAAGCCCGCAGATCGCCGAGGGCGGATCCGGCGGCGTACTCCAGGATCATCACGCCGGACGAGGCCGGCTCGTGGTCCGCCAGGAAGGGGCGCAGTCGGGTGTAGGCGGGCTCGTTGAGGGTGGACAGGCGGGAGGTCGACAGCCGGGCCACCTGGGTGACCGCGAGCCTGAAGTGGTCCAGGGCGAGGGCGAGTTGGGCCTGGTAGAAGCCGCCATGGTGGTAGGCGGCCAGGTCCTCGGGGGAGATGAGCGGGTTCTCCGCGGCCGCGTTGATCTCCACGGTCAGCACCTGCTCCAGCGCGTCCGCCGCGTCATGGGCGGGGCCGTGGATCTGGGGCAGGCAGCGGAAGCCGTAGGGGTCCTGGATCCGGCCGAGCGGCGGGACCGGCCGGTCGGCCGCGCCGGTCAGCTGCCGCATCCGCCGGGCGACCTCGACACTGCCCCGGTGCGGTCGGGCGGCATGGACGGGGGCGGCGTACGCCTCGTGCGAGCCGTCGACGGCGAGCAGCGAGAGGGCGGCGACGACCTGGGTGGCCTCGATGAGCCCGCGCAGCTCGTGCAGGGCGAGCGCGGACTGGCCGAGGGTGAGCGCGTTGCTGCTGATCAGGGCGAGGGCGTCGTTGTTGTCGAGGGGCTGGGGCGCGGGCGGCTCGGCACCCCGCCACGGGTGCTCCCCGACCAGCGCGAGCCCGGCCTGTGCCAGCGCCGCGATGTCGCCGGTGCCGACCGAGCCGAACTCGTTGACGACCGGATACGCGCCCGACTCCAGTGCCTCGCACAGGGCCGTGATCACGCCGGGCCGCAGTCCGGCGCCGCCGGCGAGCAGCTGGTTGGCGCGGATCGCGAGCATCGCCCGCACCTGGTGGGCGGGCAGCTCCGCGCCGATGGCGCCGGCGTGGCTGCGCAGCAGGCGCAGCCCGTGTCCGGCGGCGGCCTCGGTCGGCACGTCCTCGCTGCGGTTGGCGCCCACGCCGGTGGAGCGGCCGTACACGCGTCCGGTGGCCGCGATCCGGCGGGCGGCGTTCCAGGACTCCTCCGCGCGCCGCATCGCGTCGTTCCCCGGAACCGGCCGCACGGTGCCGTCGGCGAGACGCACGACGTCCTCGACGCCGAGGCCGATCCCGTCGAGGACCACGAGTCCGGAGTGCACGGATGCGGGTGCGTCCACCATGCCCCTCTCTGTTCAGCCGGCCTATTCACCCACCAAGAACTCTGCATGATGCTATGCAGCCGGGCAAGGGACACCAAGAGTCGTTAAACAGCCACACAAAGTGACACGACGGGTGCATACGGTGATGGTGCGCTGCAGGCACGACACCGGAGGAAGCGCCATGGCCTCCCCCCGCAGGACCTTTCTGGCCGCCACGGCCGTCGGCGCGCTGGCCGCCGCCCCGCCGCCGACGGCCGGCGTCCCCCGCCCCCGCCCGGTCACCGCCCCCGCGGCGCTCGACCGGCTACTCGCCGGCAACCGGCGCTTCGCCTCCGGACGCCCCCGGCACCCCCACGAGTCCGGAGGGGTGCGCCGGACACTCGCGGCCGGGCAGCACCCGTTCGCGGTGATCGTCGGCTGTGTCGACTCGCGCGTACCGCCGGAGCTGGTCTTCGACCAGGGGCTCGGTGACCTGCTGTGCACCAGGACCGCCGGCGAGGTCCTCGACGAGGCGGTGCTCGGGTCCATCCAGTACGGCGTCGAGGAACTGCGCATCCCGCTGGTGCTGGTCCTCGGGCACGAGCGGTGCGGGGCGATCGCGGCGACGCTCGGCCATGTGCGGTCCGGGGCGCCCGTGCCGGGACATCTGGAGCTGCTGGTGGCCGAGATCGCCCCCGCCGCGCACCGCACCCGCGCGGTCCCCGGCGACTGGGCCGAGCACGCCATGCGGGCCCACACCGCCTGGGTCCGGGACGCCATCCGCGCCGACCCGGCGTTCGCCCCGGCCCGGGTCGACGCCGCGCGCTTCGACCTCGACACCGGGCTCGTCTCCCTGCTGCCCTGACAGCCCCCGCGCCGACTGGGGGGATATCCCCAGTGCGGCTCGGGACCCGGCTCCCTAACGTGGCCCGTATGACGGGAATGGAAGCGCAGGACGCCGACCTGAAGAAGGAACTCGACGCCACTTTGCGGGCCCGCAGGGAACTCGGCGAGGAGTACGAGCCGGCGCTGGTCGACTCCTTCCTGGAGAAGGTCGACCAGCGGATCGACGCCGCGGTCGAGCGCCGGCTGCGCAGGCAGCTCGCCGAGCAGCAGATGCAGGTCGCCCGCGGGGCCAGGTCCCCGAGGGGAACGGACTCATGGGGCGAGCGCTTCGGCTTCGCCATCGTCTCGCTGGTGCTGGCGATCCCGCTGTCCGCGATCGGCGGCGGCATCGGACACCTGCCCGGTCTCATCGCCGCCTGGATCGGCATCGTCGGCGTCAACGTGGTCCAGGCCGTCCGTCTCAATCCCGGTCTGTTCCGCCGCCCGGACCGGGAGCACTGAGGCATTGCCCGGCAGTTGAAAAGCGACGACGGCCGCAACCAATAATTGAGGAACCACGACGCCGAGCAACCACCTCCGCGAGAGCGGCGGCGGCTTAGCCGCAAAGGGGGGGTGCGCGGGGACCGCCGCACCCCCGTTGCCGGGGGGCGGGACGACGGCGGTCCCCGCGAGGGACGCGGGCCGGGTCAGGGCCGGGCTGCGCGTCCGTGGCGTCCATGGAGGTCCGGGAGCCGCTCCGGAGGTCCTTGGCGCCGTTCGGCGCCGGCCTGGGCGGGGAGCCGCTCCCGCCCTGCCGACACCCACTAATGTGCCGGACCCGTGTTAAGCGGGTGCTGCGCGCACGTGACGCGCTCGTACCACTTCCGCGAAGTCCACCATCCGGACGCGACACCGCAAGTTCGGCGCCGCAACGGGCAGTTCACCGCACGTTGGCTACTGCTTCCCGCCCTTGGCGAGGAAGGCCAGCAGGTCCTGCCGGCTGACCACACCGGTCGGCTTGCCCTCGACGAGGACGATCGCCGCGTCCGCCTCACCGAGCACGGACATCAGGTCCGCGACCGGCTCGCCGGAGCCGACCTGGGGCAGCGGGGCGCCCATGTGCTTCTCCAGCGGGTCGTCGAGCGAGGCCCGCTTGTTGAACAGCGCGTCGAGCAGCTCCCGCTCCACGACCGACCCGACGACCTCGGCGGCCATCACGTCCGGGTGACCGGCGCCCGGCTTCACGACCGGCATCTGCGAGACGCCGTACTCGCGCAGCACCTCGATGGCCTGGCCGACGGTCTCCTCCGGGTGCATGTGGACGAGGGACGGGATGGAGCCGCCCTCCTTGTCGTTGAGGACGTCGGCGACGCGGGCGCTGGGGCCCTCGTCCTCCAGGAAGCCGTAGTCGGCCATCCACTCGTCGTTGAAGATCTTGCTGAGGTAGCCGCGGCCGCTGTCGGGCAGCAGGACGACCACGACGTCGTCCGGGCCCAGCCGCTCGGCGACGCGCAGGGCGGCGACCACGGCCATGCCGCAGGAGCCGCCGACCAGCAGGCCCTCCTCCTTGGCCAGGCGCCGGGTCATCTGGAAGGAGTCCTTGTCGGACACGGCGACGATCTCGTCCGCGACGGTCCGGTCGTAGGCCGTCGGCCAGAAGTCCTCACCGACGCCCTCGACCAGGTACGGCCGCCCGGAGCCGCCGGAGTAGACGGAGCCCTCGGGGTCGGCGCCGACGACCTGCACCCGGCCGTCGCTGACGTCCTTCAGATAGCGGCCGGTGCCGGAGATGGTGCCGCCGGTGCCGACGCCCGCCACGAAGTGGGTGATCTTCCCCTCCGTCTGCTCCCACAGCTCGGGGCCGGTCGAGTGATAGTGCGAAAGGGGGTTGTTGGGGTTGGAGTACTGGTCGGGCTTCCAGGCGCCGGGCGTCTCGCGCACCAGCCGGTCCGACACGTTGTAGTACGAGTCCGGGTGCTCGGGGGCCACGGCGGTCGGGCAGACGACGACCTCGGCGCCGTACGCGCGCAGGACGTTGATCTTGTCGGTGCTCACCTTGTCGGGGCACACGAAGATGCACTTGTAGCCCTTCTGCTGGGCCACGATCGCCAGCCCGACACCCGTGTTTCCGCTGGTCGGCTCCACGATCGTGCCACCTGGCTTGAGCTCCCCGCTCTCCTCGGCGGCCTCGATCATGCGCAGGGCGATGCGGTCCTTCACGGAACCGCCCGGGTTGAAGTACTCCACCTTGGCCAGGACCGTCGCCCGGATGCCCTTGGTCACGCTGTTGAGCTTCACCAGCGGGGTGTTGCCGACGAGGCTGATCATCGAGTCGTGGAATCGCACCGTTGTCTCCGGTCGCTTTCAAAAAAATGGTCGTGATTGTTCCGCCAGCCTACGGCCCGGGAAGGGCGTTCACTCCCTGTTGAGATTGGCCGACGGCCGGTACGGGGCAATGAGTGGATGTACGGCTACGAGGAGGTGGCGGCGACGCATGACGAGCATGTCGAGGGCGAGGGTGGCCCGGCGGATCGCGGCCGGTGCGGCGTACGGCGGCGGCGGGGTCGGGCTGGTCGGCGCGGCCGCCGTCGGCCTGCTGCTGGCCGAGGTGCGGATGGCCAGGAGCCGGGTGGGCAACGGCACGAGCAACCATGTGCCGGTGGCCGACGGCCTGTACGGCGACTCCTATGACATCCCCGGCGAACCGCCGCTGCGGCTGACGCTGCTCGGCGACTCCACGGCGGCGGGCCAGGGCGTGCACCGGGCGGGCCAGACGCCGGGCGCGCTGCTGGCCCACGGGCTGGCGGCGGTGGCGGAGCGGCCGGTGGACCTGCGCAACGTCGCCCTGCCCGGGGCCCAGTCCGACGACCTGGACCGCCAGGTGGCCCTGGTGCTGTCCTCGCCCTTTCCGATCCCGGACGTCTGCGTGATCATGATCGGCGCGAACGACGTGACGCACCGGATGCCGCCGACCCGCTCCGTGCGCCATCTGTCGGCGGCGGTACGGCGGCTGCGCACGGCCGGCGCCGAGGTCGTCGTCGGCACCTGTCCGGACCTGGGCACGATCGAACCGGTGCAGCAGCCGCTGCGCTGGCTGGCCCGGCGGGCCTCGCGGCAGCTGGCGGCGGCCCAGACGATCGGCGTGGTGGAACAGGGGGGCCGCACGGTGTCCCTCGGCGATCTGCTGGGCCCCGAGTTCGCGGCGAACCCGCGCGAGCTCTTCGGCCCCGACAACTACCACCCCTCCGCGGAGGGGTACGCCACGGCGGCGATGGCGGTACTGCCGACCGTCTGCGCGACCCTGGGCCTGTGGCCGGCGGAGGAGGAGCGGCCGGACGTCTCCCGGCGCGAGGGGTTCCTGCCGGTCGCCCGCGCCGCGGCCGAGGCCGCCTCGGAGGCGGGCACGGAGGTCACGGCGGCGATGCCGACCGGCCCCCGGGGCCCGTGGGCACTGCTCAAGCGCCGCAGGCGGCGGCGCGTACCGGAGGCGGCGCCCGCCCCGGCGGAGTCTTCCGTGCCGGAATCCGCCTCCCAGGAACCCGCGCCCCAGCCGACCGAGTCGGGGAGCGGGTGGGTATAGGCGGAGTGTGAGCGCTGTGGGCGCCCCGGGACGGGCGCTGTGGGCGCCCCGGGACGGCCGGGGCGCCAAGCAAGCGCTTAGACAATTGCGGCCAGGGTCACACCGCTCCACACGTGACCCGGACCATACGTACGGGTAACTTCCCAACCAGCCGCCAATCCCCCGTAAGTCAATGGAGCCGTGATGCCCGAAGCCGTCATCGTCTCGACCGCCCGTTCCCCGATCGGCCGCGCCTTCAAGGGCTCCCTCAAGGACCTGCGCCCGGACGACCTCACCGCCACCATCATCCAGGCGGCCCTCGCGAAGGTTCCCGAGCTGGACCCGCGGGACATCGAAGACCTGATGCTCGGCTGCGGCCTTCCCGGCGGCGAGCAGGGCAACAACCTCGGCCGCGTGGTCGCCGTGCAGATGGGCATGGACCACCTGCCGGGCTGCACCATCACCCGTTACTGCTCCTCGTCCCTGCAGACCTCCCGCATGGCCCTGCACGCCATCAAGGCCGGCGAGGGCGACGTCTTCATCTCGGCCGGTGTCGAGACGGTCTCGCGGTTCGTCAAGGGCAACTCCGACAGCCTGCCGGACACGCACAACCCCTTCTTCGCCGAGGCCGAGGCCCGTACCGCCGCGGTCGCCGAGCAGGAGGGCACGACCTGGCACGACCCGCGCGAGGACGGCCTCGTCCCCGACGCCTACATCGCCATGGGCCAGACCGCGGAGAACCTCGCCCGCTGGAAGGGCGTCACCCGCCAGGACATGGACGAGTTCGGCGTCCGCTCGCAGAACCTCGCCGAAGAGGCCATCAAGAACGGCTTCTGGGAGCGCGAGATCACCCCGGTGACCCTCCCGGACGGCACGGTGGTCAGCAAGGACGACGGCCCGCGCGCCGGCGTCACCCTGGAGGGCGTGGCGGGCCTCAAGCCGGTCTTCCGCCCCGACGGCATGGTCACCGCCGCCAACTGCTGCCCGCTGAACGACGGCGCCGCCGCGGTCGTCATCATGAGCGACACCAAGGCCCGCGAGCTGGGCCTGACCCCGCTCGCCCGCATCGTGTCGACCGGTGTCTCCGGCCTGTCCCCCGAGATCATGGGACTCGGTCCGGTCGAGGCCTCCCAGCAGGCGCTGCGCCGCGCCGGCCTGACCATCGACGACATCGACCTGGTCGAGATCAACGAGGCCTTCGCCGCCCAGGTGATCCCCTCCTACCGGGACCTCGGCATCGACCTCGACAAGCTGAACGTCAACGGCGGCGCCATCGCCGTCGGCCACCCCTTCGGCATGACCGGCGCCCGCATCACCGGCACGCTCATCAATTCCCTCCAGTTCCACGACAAGCAGTTCGGTCTGGAGACGATGTGCGTCGGCGGCGGCCAGGGCATGGCGATGGTGATAGAGCGCCTCAGCTGATCCGGTCGGGTCCCGCACGGTGACCGGCGCGGGACCCAGCGTGACCTTTCGGCCCGGCGTTCGATCCTAATTCGAACGCCGGGTCGATTTGTGATCCAATCTCCCCCAGGATGTGACCTATCTCCCTCAGTGGAGATATCAACGCAGGTCAGAGCGGCTGTACGGGCAAAACCCAGGGCCAAGCCCCTGTCCGATTCGTGACGTTACGCACTGACAGCTGGTTAGTCCACCCTTCAAGCTGATGTAGGAAGTCGGGGGTCGACTTTGAACCAGGGAGTACGTCAGTGAGCGCCATGCCCCTCGCCCTGCTGCTCACCACGGCCGCCACCGGTGCCGTGGGCGTCGCCGTCCTGCGCACCGTGCTGGTGCTGCGCCGCCAGGTCGCGGCCCTGCAGTCCCAGCTCGCCGAGAGCCAGGCGGCCGCGACGCGCGCCCTGCTGCCCGCCGCCCGCACCACGGCCGACACCGAGGAGATACGCGCCGCGGTGGCCGAGGCCCTCGCCGAGGAGCGGGAGCGGGAGCTCGCCGAGGCGCGTGCGTTCTGGGCCGCACAGGAGTCCCGTGACGCCTCCGACGCGCCTTCCCTGCTCGGTCTGGCCGACACTCTGGCGGACACCGAGCTGTTCCTGCCCCGGCAGGCCGACTTCGTGGGCCTGGAGCCGCTGGAGCCGGTGACCGAGCCGACCACCGACGCCGACGAGTTCGCGGCAGACTCCCCGGAACTGGCCGCGGCCCGCCGCCGCCACCCCTCGCACCCCGACTTCGTACCGGTGCAGTCGCCCGTCGTGAACGACCACGAGCGCACGGTCATCGCCCTGGAGCAGCTGGCCGAGTGCCGGGTCGAGCTGACCGACGTCCGCCCGGGCCCGCTGGGCACCCTCGACGTCTATGTCTTCGCCGACGGCACGACCCTGTGCATGACGCCGGGCCACCGTGAGACGGCGGAGCGCCTCGCGGCCGCCCTGCGCGCGGGCGAGAACCCGTACCTCCTCGGCGGCTCGGGGATCTCGGGCGCGTACACGCTGACGTTCGCGTGCGGCGAGGACAACGTCTACATCCTCGCCGACCGGGTCATCGCGTCCCTGTAGTCGACGGCCACGGCGGCTCGCCGCCCCCGCGCCGGAGGTCGCTCAGACCCCGGCGCGTTTCTGTGCCTCCTCGACCAACGTCACCGCCTCCTCCACCTCGGCGTCGGTTTTCAGCACGAGTGCCAAGTCGTGCACGGCCACGGTGATCTGGTCGGCGACCGCGAACATGCCCGCGTCCGGCATCTCTCTAGGCTCCCCCGAGGGATCCTCGATCCGCTGGGCGCGCAGTGCCAAGTCCCTGGCCAGCGCCAGCGCTTCGGCGGCGGCACTCCGCTGGAGGCGGCTCTGTGGCGCGGCCCGCAGCCGGTCGGCGAAGTGATCCACGGCTCGGGTCAGAGGTGTCGTGTCAACCACGCCGCGAGACTACGCGTCGCACCTGGACTGTTGCCAATACGCCAACGCTCAGGCACGGTGACGTGAAGGACCGGCTTCATCGAATGCGTCCGGAGGCGCCGATGTCCCAAGTCTTCTCCGAGGAGACCCATCGCAATCTGCTCGCCCGCATCCCCCACTGCACCGGCCGTGAAGTCTCGGACTGGCTTCGCGCCGTCGAGGAAGGCCCCGCTCTCTTCCGCTTCGAGGAGAAGGTCAGCTGGCTCCGCCACGAGCACAACCTCGCGTACGGCCACGCCAAGGCAATCGTTCACGAATACGACCTGAGGAGGGCCGCGCGCAAACTGCTCTAGGCGCGCACCACGCATACGACGAAGGGCCCCGGATGCACCCGGGGCCCTTCCCTGTCACCGCGGCACCTCGGCGCCGCGCCGCGCGCTAGTCGTTGCTGCTGAAGATGGCCACCAGCCGCAGCATCTCCACGTAGATCCACACGAGGGTCAGGGTCAGGCCGAACGCGGCCAGCCAGGCCTCCTGGCGCGGCGCGCCGTAGGCGATGCCGTCCTCGATCTGCTTGAAGTCGAGGGTCAGGAAGAAGGCGCCGAGCAGGATGGCGATGATGCCCACGATCGCGCCCAGCGGGCCGAAGCTGCGCAGACCGCCGTCGGAGGCGACACCGAACGCGACCAGCAGCAGGTTCACCGCCATGACCAGCACGAACGCGATGGCGATCGACATGCCGATACGGGCGTAGCGCGCCGTGACGCGGATCCAGCCGGCCTTGTAGACCAGCAGGGTCGCGGCAGTGACCGCCATGGTGCCGAGCACCGCCTGGAACGGGGCGCCGCTCCACTGGCTGTTGTACATCTCGCTGATCACGCCGAGGAAGACGCCCTCGAAGGCGGCGTATCCCAGGATCAGCGCGGGCGAGGGGGTGCGCTTGAAGCTCTGCACGAGCGCCAGCACCATCGCGATGATGGCGGAGACGAACGCCAGGCCGTAGCTGGTCGCCGAGACCGGCAGCACCGCCCACGCGAGGACGGCGCCGACGGCGACCGTGCCGAGCGTCATGGCCGAGCGCATGACGACGTCGTCCATCGTCATCCGGCCGGTGGTGACCGGGGCCTGCGGCGGGGCGCCGTACTGCTGGTCCTGCTGGGCGTAAGGGTTCTGCGCGTAGGGGTTGCCGCCCTGGGCGTACGGGTTGCCCTGGGCATAGGGGTTGCCCTGTGCGTACCCGGCCTGCGGCGCGGTGTTGAAGCCCGCGTAGCCGTTGTCGCGGCTGAACCCCCGTCGCGAGAAGACCGGGTTACTGCTCCTCATTTCACTCCTCCATGGCCACCCTGCGTGGCCTTGGCTCAAGAGTAATAGGTTGGCAAAGGACTGGCCCTAGTTCTTGGGGAGGATCTTTCCCTCGCCGTGCACGCCAACACGCTACGCGGGTGCCTCATTCCCGGCCACGGAGGGCCCCATCCCATGACCAACCCGCTACCTGCCCGGAACCGACCGGAAACCAGTCGGCCGAACGGGGTGGCCCCGGGGGCCCGGTACGGCAGCGTCGTCGCATCCCCTGGCGCCGAGAGACAGATGGTGCTCCTCGGCCGCGGCCACGACGACGTGTGGTGGCTGCGACCGGGAGGCGGTGATCCCGTGGCGCCGTCAGCAGGCGCGGGAAGTGCCCGGAACCGGACTTGAACCGGTACGCCCGCGAGGGGCAGCGAGGTTTAAGCTCGCCGTGTCTGCTTTCCACCATCCGGGCAGGCCATGGGCTCCGCTTCGAGGGCCCGAGCCTATCGGGATACATCCCCCGAACAGCGGTAGGGCTGACCCGATGTTGTCTTATTTTATTGACGTCTGAGGGAGCATCAGCCCCCGGTACGGGCCATCCGCACTTGCCAATAGCGTTACGTGCGGTGGATGTGCGCGTACACGGAATGACGGAATTTCACCGTCCGAACGAGGGGGCTCCACCCGTTCTTGACGTCTCCCCCGACGTCTCCCTGTCCCCGACTCGGGGTCCGGCGTCATCCCCAGGTATGACACGACGTCCTCCGGTCCGACCGGAGTCTGTCTCTGGAACGGGAACAGCGGGTGACTACTCGGCGGTGGACGGCCGGGACGATGGATCAGTACCGACGAACACCGCCGTCCCGACAGGAGTGCCCTTCCGTGACCACCACACCCATCGCCGACCGGACCACCACAGTGGCCGCGCGCGCCACGGATCTGTCGAAGGTCTACGGACAGGGCGAGACCCAGGTGGTCGCCCTCGACCGGGTCTCCGTCGAGTTCCGCCAGGCCGAGTTCACCGCGATCATGGGGCCGTCCGGGTCCGGCAAGTCGACGCTGATGCACTGTGTGGCCGGTCTGGACACGTTCTCCTCCGGGTCCGTGCGCATCGGCGACACCGAGCTCGGCTCGCTGAAGGACAAACAGCTGACCAAGCTGCGCCGGGACAAGATCGGGTTCATCTTCCAGGCGTTCAACCTGCTGCCGACGCTGACGGCCGCGGAGAACATCACCCTGCCGATGGACATCGCGGGCCGTAAGCCGGACAAGCAGTGGCTCGACCAGGTGATCCGCATGGTCGGCCTGGCGGACCGGCTCGGCCACCGCCCGTCCCAGCTGTCCGGCGGCCAGCAGCAGCGCGTCGCCGTCGCCCGTGCCCTGGCCGCCAAGCCCGACATCATCTTCGGCGACGAGCCGACCGGAAACCTCGACTCGCGCTCCGGCGCCGAGGTGCTGGGCTTCCTGCGCAACTCCGTCCGGGAGCTGGGCCAGACGGTGGTGATGGTGACCCACGACCCGGTGGCCGCTGCCTACGCGGACCGGGTGGTGTTCCTCGCGGACGGCCGGATCGTCGACGAGATGCACGGCCCGACGGCGGACTCGGTGCTCGACCGCATGAAGCGATTCGACGCCAAGGGCCGCACCAGCTGACCGCCGACCACACCACGGATCGAAGAGAACCCATGCTCCGCACCGCCTTGCGCAACGTATTCGCGCACAAGGCCCGGCTCCTCATGACCGTGCTCGCCGTGATGCTCGGCGTCGCGTTCGTCTCGGGGACCCTGGTCTTCACCAACACCATCTCAAACGCCTACCAGAAGAGCTCCGCCAAGGGCTTCGACCAGGTCGACGTCGCCGTGACGCCGAAGGCCCAGGACGACAAGGGCAACACCATCGGCAAGACCCCCGAGCTCACCCGGGCGCTGCTCGACAGGAGCGCCGCGGTGCCGGGGGCGGCCTCCGCGATCGGCGTCGTCAACGGGTTCACCGCCATGGCCGACAAGGACGGCAAGCTGATCGGCGGCGGCTGGCAGTCGCAGGGCGGCAACTACTGGGGCACCGAGGACACCCGGTACCCGCTCGTCGACGGCCACGCCCCGAGCGGCAAGGGCCAGGTGCTGATCGACTCCAGGACCGCCGAGCGCGCCGGCTACAAGGTCGGCGACACCGTGCGCATCTCGGTCGACGGCCCCGTGCTCACGCCGAAGATCACCGGCATCTTCACCACCGACGACGGCAATGTCGCCGCGGGCGGCAGCCTCGCGCTCTTCGACACCGCGACCGCGCAGCACCTGTTCGGCAAGAAGGGCTCGTTCGACGAGATCGACGTCCGGGCGAAGCCGGGCACCAGCCAGAGCGCGCTCAAGTCCGCACTGGACAAGGCGCTGCCGGCCAAGCTCGTCGAGACCACCACCGGCAAGACGCTCGCCGACGACCAGGCGCGGCAGATCTCGGACGGCATGAGCGGCCTGCGTCAGATGCTGCTGGTGTTCGCGGGCATCGCGCTGTTCGTCGGCACGTTCATCATCGCCAACACCTTCACCATGCTGGTCGCCCAGCGCACCAGGGAACTCGCCCTGATGCGGGCGGTCGGCGCCTCGCGCCGGCAGGTCACCCGGTCGGTACTGATCGAGGCCTTCGTGGTGGGCACGGTGGCCGGTGTGACCGGTCTGGTCGCGGGCATAGGCATCGGCGCCGGACTGCGCTCCCTGATGGGTTCGATCGGGGCGACCGTCCCGGACGGGCCGCTGGTCGTCTCGCCGGGCACGGTCGCGGCCGCCCTCGCGGTCGGCATCGTCATCACCATGCTGGCGGCGTGGCTGCCGGGCCGCCGGGCCGCGAAGATCCCGCCGGTGGCCGCGATGAACAGCGTCCACGCCAAGGCGACCACCAAGTCGCTGGTGCTGCGCAACACGATCGGCGCCCTGTTCTCGGCGGCCGGTGTGGCGGTGGTCCTGGCGGCCACGACGATGGACGGCTCGGACGGCGAGGCGCCCATGGCTCTCGGCGCGGTCCTCCTGATCATCGGCGTGTTCGTCCTCACCCCCCTCCTGTCCCGCCCGCTGATCGCCGCGGCCGCCCCGCTGTTGCGCGTGTTCGGCGTCTCGGGCAAGCTCGCCCGCCAGAACTCGGTCCGCAACCCGCGCCGTACGGCCGCCACGGCCTCGGCACTGATGATCGGCCTGACCCTGATCACCGGTATGACAGTGATGGCGGGCAGCCTGCAGAAGTCCATCGACAAGATGGCCAGTTCGGCGCTGCGCGCGGACTACGTGGTCTCGATGGCGAACGGCAACGAGCTCTCCCCCAAGGTGGCCCGCAAGCTCGCCGCCACCGACGGCGTGACCGCCATCAGCCCGCTGCGCAACGCGCCCGCGCGCATCGACGGCGAGACCGAGTTCCTGACGGGCGTCAACGGCTCCGCGATCGGCGAGCTGACCGATCTGAAGGTCGACAGCGGCACCTTCAAGGTGGGCGGCTCCCAGGTCGTCGTCGACGACGAGCGCGCCAAGTCCTACGGCTGGAAGGCCGGTTCGAGCTTCACCGTCCACTACGAGGACGGCAAGCAGCAGAAGCTGACGGTCGCCGGGATCTACGAGGGCAACGAGATGATCCACGGGATCATGCTCGACAACACGGCCCTCTCCCCGCACGTGAGCGACCCGGCGGACATGCAGGTCATGCTGAAGACGGCGGACGGTGCGTCGAGCGCAACGAAGGACAAGCTGGAGAAGGCCCTCGGCACCAACCCGGCGATCAAGGTCCAGGACAAGAAGGACCTGTCCAACTCGATCGCACAGATGTTCACGCTGATCCTGAACATGGTCTACGGCCTGCTGGCCATGGCGGTGATCGTCGCGGTCCTCGGTGTCATCAACACCCTGGCGATGTCGGTCTTCGAACGCTCCCAGGAGATCGGCATGCTCCGCGCGATCGGCCTGGACCGCAAGGCCGTCAAGCGGATGGTCCGTCTGGAGTCCCTGGTCATCTCCCTGTTCGGCGGGGTGCTGGGCATCGGGCTCGGGGTGTTCTTCGGCTGGGCGGCCGGTGAGCTGCTCGGCACGAAGATGGCGACGTACGAGCTGGTCCTGCCGTGGGCCCGGATGGGCCTCTTCCTCCTGCTGGCCGGGGCGGTCGGCGTCCTGGCCGCGCTGTGGCCGGCCCGGCGGGCGGCCCGCCTGAACATGCTGGCGGCGATCAAGGCGGAGTAGCGGTGTAGTACTCATCACTACCGAGGGGCCCCCTCCGGAGACGGAGCGGGGCCCCTCTCTCATGTGGACCTCACGCACTCCACACGCGCGCACGCAACGGCATCCCGGACGTCCCCGACTCGGGTGTGCGCACCGCCAGGACCTGGTTGACGCCGATGCGATTGCGTTCGAAGGCGAGGGCGCAGGCCGCCATGTACAGGCGCCAGACACGGGCGCGACCGGGGCTGGTGAGCCGTACCGCGCGGTCCCAGCCGGCGTCCAGAGCGGCGACCCAGCGGCGGAGGGTGAGGGCGTAGTGCTCGCGGATCGACTCCACGTCGCGCACCTCGAACCCGGCGCGCTCCAGCTGGGTGACGGTGGAGCCGAGCGGGGCGAGCTCGCCGTCGGGGAAGACATAGGCGTCGATGAACGGGTCCGGGTGGTACGACGACTCGTCGCGCTGCGGGCGGCGGGCGATCTGGTGGTTGAGCAGCCGGCCGCCCGGTTTCAGCAGGCCGTACAGATTGGTGGCGTACTCGAAGTAGCGCTCCGCGCCCACGTGTTCGGCCATGCCGATGGAGGAGATCGCGTCGTACGGGCCGTCGGCGACGTCCCGGTAGTCCTGCACCCGGATCTCGATCCGGTCGGTGAGACCCTGGTCGGCGACGCGTTTGCGGGCGTACGCGGCCTGCTCCTGGGACAGGGTGACGCCGACGACGCTCACGCCGTGCTCATGGGCCGCGTGCATGGCCATCGAGCCCCAGCCGCAGCCGACGTCGAGGAGCCGCTGCCCCGGTGTCAGGCCGAGCTTTCGGGAGACGAGTTCGAGCTTGTCGCGCTGGGCGGACTCAAGGGTGCCGGCGTCCTCCCAGTAGGCGCAGGAGTACACCATGGAGGGGCCGAGGACGAGCTCGTAGAAGTCATTGCCGACGTCGTAGTGGTGGCTGATGGCGCGTCGGTCGCTGCGCCGGGTGTGCAGACGGTGGGTGGTGCGGCGGACCTCCTCCCGGGGCGGGGCGGGCGGCAGCGGGGGCCCGGCGAGCCTCAGCAGCCGGACGGCGGCCGCCCGGACGTCCGGGTCGCGCAGCGTCTGCAGGAGGGTCCTGGAGCCCTCCGCGCGCTCCCACACCAGTGCGGACATCGCGTCGAGGGCGGTGTAGAGATCGCCCTCGATCTCCAGGTCGCCGGCCACCCAGGCCCGGGCCAGGCCCAGTTCGCCCGGCTTCCACAGCATGCGGCGCAGGGCGCGGCGATTGCGGACGACCAGGGTCGGGGCGCCCGGCGGGCCGGACTGCGAGCCGTCCCAGGCGCGGATCCGTACGGGGAGCGGTTCTCCCAGCAGCTGCTCGGCGAGACTCGTCAGCCGCGACGCGGCGTCGGCCATGGCGCACCTCCGTGAAAGGTATCGGCCCATTGGTTCCGGTCTCCACCCGGTCTCCCGGTGAACGACCGTCCACGCCGACGTCATTCCCCTTCACCCGGCCTGTGCCGACACGCTCCCCGAACCATCACACCGACGCCACGCCACGAAGCGGCACGGCCGGCCCCGGCACGGGGGCATCCGCCGCCGTGCATGCCGAAGGGGCCGCCCGCACCACGGATGGCGGGCGGCCCCTTCGGGCACTTCGGTGACCTGGGGCAAAAGGCCCCTGGGGTCAGGAGGCCTTGGCCTTCTCCCCGGTCTTCGCGGCGGCGACCGGCGCCGGCTTGGCGGCCTCGAAGAACTCCTCGCGCGGGTTCTGCATGGCGCCCAGCGACACGACCTCGCGCTTGAGGAACATGCCGAGGGTCCAGTCGGCGAAGATGCGGATCTTGCGGTTCCAGGTCGGCATGGCCAGACCGTGGTAGCCACGGTGCATGTACCAGGCCAGCCGGCCCTTGAGCTTGATCTTCGTCTTGCCCATGACGATCATCGCAACGCCCTTGTGGAGACCGAGACCGGCCACCGCGCCCTTGTTGGCGTGCGAGTAGTCCTTCTGCGGGAAGCCCCGCATACCGGAGATCACGTTGTCGCCGAGCGCCTTGGCCTGGCGCAGCGCGTGCTGGGCGTTGGGCGGGCACCAGGCGTTCTCGACACCGGCCTTGCGGGCGGCGACGTCCGGCACCTGGGCGTTGTCGCCCGCGGCCCAGATGTAGTCCGTGCCCTGGACCTGGAGCGTCGGCGCGCAGTCGACGTGACCGCGCGGACCGAGCGGCAGGCCGAAGCGGGCGAGCGCCGGGTTCGGCTTGACGCCGGCCGTCCAGACGATCGTGTTGGAGTCGACCTCGAGGCCGTTCTTCAGGACGACGTGGCCGTCGACGCAGGAGTCCATGGAGGTGGAGAGGTAGATCTCCACACCGCGGCTCTCCAGGTGCTCCTTGCCGTACTGGCCGAGCTTCGGCCCGACCTCGGGAAGGATCTTGTCGGCGGCGTCGACGAGGATGAAGCGCATGTCCTCACGGGACACGTTCTTGTAGTACTTGGCCGCGTCCCGGGCCATGTCCTCGACCTCACCGATGGTCTCCGCACCGGCGAAGCCACCGCCGATGAAGACGAAGGTGAGCGCCTTGCGGCGGATCTCCTCGTCGGTCGTGGAGTCGGCCTTGTCGAGCTGCTCGAGGACGTGGTTGCGCAGGCCGATGGACTCCTCGATGCCCTTCATGCCGATGCCCTGCTCGGCAAGGCCGGGGATCGGGAAGGTGCGGGAGACCGCGCCGAGCGCGATCACCAGGTAGTCGAAGGGCAGTTCGTACGCCTCGCCGACCAAGGGTGCGACCGTCGCGACCTTGCGGTCCTGGTCGATGGTGGTGACCCGGCCGGTGAGCACCTCCGCCTTCGGCAGCACGCGTCGCAGCGGGACGACGACGTGGCGAGGGGAGATGTTGCCGGCGGCGGCTTCGGGCAGGAAGGGCTGGTAGGTCATGTACGACCGGGGGTCGACGACCGTGACGGTCGCCTCGCCGTAGCGCATCTTCTTGAGAATGCGCCGAGCTGCGTACAGGCCTACGTACCCACCGCCTACTACGAGGATCCTGGGACGCTCCGTGGTGCTCATGCCATCGAGTATCCACCCGCCCCTAGGGGGCCGCTCGTGCGCCCCTTCACAAGCTTCTTGAGGGTGCGTGCTACACTCCGCGACCCGCGTGACACAGGTCATGTCGACAAGCCGGAACCACTGTGCCTGACGACCTGTTGTCAATGCCGCGTGAGCTGCCTCTCCGTCCGTTCGGAGGGCCTGTGAGACCCCTGCGCGACCCTCCGGCGACACCGTCGCCGAGCGCCTCCGTGACGCCCTCTCAAGTGCGCTCCGAGGGCCGCTGAACCCTCGTACGGCTCAATGAAGGACCTTCGGCCCCTCGACAGGGCCGAATTCCTTGTGAAGAACTTCACGAACTTTCTCGGGAGGGCGCCCCGCAGGGGTGTGTCACCGCCCCCGGAACGCGCTCATACGCTACGCGAACTGCTCAGCAGAGAGCTACTGACCAGTAAGAAAAGAGACCCGGACCACCCCGCAAGGACGGGCCTACGCCACCGACCACGCGATGCCGTCGAGGATGTCGTGCTCGCTCACCACGACCTCCTCGGCGCCGATCCGCTCCATGATCGCCAGCAGTACGAGGGCCCCGGCGCCGATCACGTCGACCCGGCCCGGGTGCATGGACGGGATCCGGGCCCGCTCGGCATGGGTGGAGCGCAGCAGCCACTCGGTGATCTCCCGGACCCGGTCGTGGGAGACGCGGGAGTGGTGGATGCGGGCGGAGTCGTACTCCGGCAGCTCCTGCGCGATCGCCGACACCGTCGTGACCGAGCCGGCGAGGCCGACGAGCGTGTGCGCCTCGCGCAGCGGGACCGTCTCCTCGGCGAGGTCGAGGGCGGCCTCGATGTCGGCCCTCATGGCGGCGATCCGCTCCGCGGTGGGCGGGTCGCTGACGACGCCCTCGTGCACCAGGTGACGCTCGGTCATCCGCACACAGCCCACGTCCACGGACCGCGCGGCCCCCACGTGGTCGTCGCCGACGACCAGTTCGGTGGAGCCGCCGCCGATGTCCACCACCAAGTAGGGCCTGGTGAGGTCGTCGCGGCCGGTGAGTTCCTTCGTGGCGCCGGTGAAGGAGAACTCGGCCTCCTGGTCGCCCGAGATGACCTCCGGTTCGACGCCGAGGATGTCGAGGACGCCCCGGACGAACTCGTCGCGGTTCTCGGCGTCCCGGGAGGCGGAGGTGGCCACGAACCGCAGCCGCTCGGCGCCGTGCTCCTTGATGACCGCCGCGTACTCGCGGCAGGCGGCGAAGGTCCGCTCCAGCGCCTGGGGAGCGAGCCGTCCGGTGCGGTCGACGCCCTGGCCGAGCCGCACGATGGTCATCCGGCGGTCCAGGTCGACCAGTTCACCCGTCTCCGGGTCCGCGTCGGCGACCAGCAGCCGGATGGAGTTCGTACCGCAGTCGATCGCGGCGACCCGGGTCACTGGTCCTCCTCCTTCGGGACCGTCACACAGGCCCCCTTCATCCACCACTCGGGCAGCATCGCGAGCGCCTCGTCGCCGAGGGGGTTCACCCCCGGCCCGGCGGCCAGCGAGTGGGCGACCAGCACGTGCAGGCACTTCACCCGGTCCGGCATGCCGCCGGCGCTCGGGAAGCCCGTCAGCACCTCGATCTCGTCCCGGCGCCGGATGTAGTCCTCGTGCGCGGCACGGTAGGCGGCGGCCAGCTCCGGGTCCGTCTGTAGCCGCTCCGTCATCTCCTTCATGACGCCGTTCGCCTCCAGGGTGCCGATGGCGGAGGAGGCCTTCGGGCACGTCAGGTAGTACAGCGTGGGGAAGGGCGTGCCGTCGGGCAGGCGCGGAGCCGTCTCCACGACGTCCGGCTGACCGCAGGGGCACCGGTGCGCGATCGCCCGCAGCCCGCGCGGCGGACGCCCGAGCTGCTGCTTGAAGGCCTCGACGTCCGCGTCGGTGGGCTCGGTGCGCGGAGTGGGCGGCGGGGGCGTTTCCATGACTGTCTTCAGGCTGTCTTTCTCTGGCTGTCGGTTCACTGTCCGGCGTCGTCGGTGCGCCGCCGGCTCACTGGTCGAAGGCGTCGGACTTGTCGACCCCGTCCCAGACGTTGGCGTACCAGGGACGGTCGGCCGCCCCCAGATAAGCGTGCGCCTGCTTGGCCGCACCGGGGTCGATCACGACGTAACCGGTCTCCCCCGGCATCACATAGTGCAGCCGCCGGCGGATCTGCTGCTCGGCGAAGGAGTCGTCCTGCCAGCGCGCCTTGAGGTCGCGCAGTTGCTCGACCCGTTCCTGGGCCCGCTGCCGCTGCCGCTCCAGATTGGCGATCTCGGCGCGCTGGGAGACGTACTGCCGCATCGGATAGGCCAGGGCCACCACCATCGTGCACAGCACCAGGGCGAGCAGCGCGGCCCGGCCGGTGAGCCGGGATCTGCGGGCCTGCCGCTTGGTCTGGGAGCGGTAGACCCGGGCCGCCGTCTGCTCGCCGAGCAGTCGCAGTCTGGTCGCGGTGGAGAACCGGTCCCGGTCCTTCGCGGCCATGTCCCCGCCTCCCTCATACGTGCGTACGTCCCCGGACACGGTACGGGACCGGGTACGGGGACGTACGTACGACTGGCTAAGCCTTGCCCTTACCGGGCTCAGCCCTTGGAGATCTCCACGCCGCCCCGGAAGCGCGGGAAGGCGCTGCGGCCGGCGTACACCGCCGCGTCGTCGAGGATCTCCTCGATGCGCAGCAGCTGGTTGTACTTGGCGACGCGCTCGGAGCGGGCCGGGGCGCCGGTCTTGATCTGGCCGCAGTTGGTGGCGACGGCCAGGTCGGCGATGGTGACGTCCTCGGTCTCGCCGGAGCGGTGGGACATCATGCACTTGAAGCCGTTGCGCTGGGCCATCTCGACGGCGTCCAGGGTCTCGGTCAGCGAACCGATCTGGTTCACCTTCACGAGCAGGGCGTTGGCGGTGCCCTCCTCGATGCCGCGGGCCAGGCGCTCCGGGTTGGTGACGAACAGGTCGTCGCCGACGATCTGGACCTTGTCGCCGAGCTTGTCGGTCAGGACCTTCCAGCCGGCCCAGTCGTCCTCGAACAGCGGGTCCTCGATGGAGACGAGCGGGTAGGCCGCCACGAGCTCCTCGTAGTACTCCGTCATCTCGGCGGCCGAGCGGGACTTGCCCTCGAACTCGTACTTGCCGTCCTTGTAGAACTCGGACGCGGCGACATCGAGCGCGAGCGCGATCTGCTCGCCGGGGACGTACCCGGCCTGCTTGATGGCCTCCAGGATGAGGTCGAGGGCCTCACGGTTGGAGCCGAGGTTCGGGGCGAAGCCGCCCTCGTCGCCCAGGCCGGTGGCCAGGCCCTTGCTCTTCAGGACCTTCTTCAGGGTGTGGTAGACCTCGGCGCCCCAGCGCAGCGCCTCGGAGAAGGACTCCGCGCCGATCGGGGCGATCATGAACTCCTGGATGTCCACGTTGGAGTCGGCGTGCGAGCCGCCGTTCAGGATGTTCATCATCGGCACCGGCAGCAGGTGCGCGTTCGGGCCGCCCAGGTAGCGGAAGAGGGGGAGGTCGCTGGCCTCGGAGGCGGCGTGGGCGACGGCGAGGGAGACGCCGAGGATGGCGTTGGCGCCGAGCGAGCCCTTGTTGTCGGTGGCGTCCAGGTCGAACATCGCCTGGTCGATCAGGCGCTGCTCGGTGGCGTCGTAGCCGACCAGCTCCGGGCCGATCTGCTCGATCACGGCGAGGACGGCCTTCTCGACGCCCTTGCCCAGGTAGCGGTTCGGGTCGCCGTCGCGGAGCTCGATGGCCTCGAAGGCGCCGGTGGAGGCGCCGGACGGAACGGCGGCACGACCCGTGCTGCCGTCGTCGAGGCCGACCTCGACCTCGACCGTGGGGTTGCCTCGGGAGTCCAGGATTTCCCGGGCTACGACGACGTCGATGGACGGCACGAGCATCTCCTTCATGGATGTGACGCTGGAAGTGCGGGGCTGGGTGCCTTGCGACTAGAGCCTAACCGTCCCGGGGGCATCGGCCACCGACCGACCGTCCCGTGGACAGGGTCCGACCGTACCCATTGTTCCGGCTCGAAACAAAGGCGGGGTGGAGAACGGCTCGAACACAGCGCCCCATGAACAAGCCCCGCCCCGGCGCGTACGGGGGAATACGCACCGGGGCGGGGAGACCGTGGGGACGGGGGGCGGCTGTGGTTCTTGCAGCCGGGCTACCGGCCGCGGATCACTTCAGGTGGAGCTGCTGGCCCGGGTAGATGAGGTCCGCGTCCTGGACGATGTTCTTGTTCAGCTTGAACAGCTTCTGCCAGCCGCCCTTGACCTTGTGCTTCTGGGCGATCGAGCCGAGGGTGTCGCCCTTGACGACCTTGTACTCGCCGTCGCCCTTCTTGACCTTCTTGCCGGTCGGGGTGGTGACGGTCTTGGCCGCGGCCGGGCGCTCGGCGGAGCGGGAGGCGGCCGGCTTCTCGGTCGACCGGGGGGCGGTGCTCGCCGCGGCGCCGCTGTAGGGGGCGCTGGACAGGCCCGTGCCGCAGACCGGCCAGGCACCCTTGCCCTGGGCGGCGAGGACCTTCTCGGCGATCTCTATCTGCTGCGCCTTGGTGGCCTTGTCGGCGGTGCCGGCGTACTTCGAGCCGCCGTAGGCGGACCACGTCGAGGCGGAGAACTGCAGACCGCCGTAGTAGCCGTTGCCGGTGTTGATGGACCAGTTGCCGCCGGACTCGCACTTGGCGACGGCGTCCCACTCGGAGGCGGTGGCGGCCGAGGCGGTGCCGGAGGCCATCAGCGGGGCGACGACGGCGGCGCCGGCGACACCGGCGAGCGCGATGGCACGGGTGACCCTGGCCTTCGAGGGACGACGGTGCTTGCCCTGGGCGGAAAACAGCATGGATGGATCCCCTCACCGACGCCTGCGAGGTGAGCTGTCGGGTTCGGGCCGGTTGAGTTGCCCGGCCACACCTCCGCTGGGAGGCGTGGCTCCACCCCTAGCCGCTCCGGCTCAACTGTCCGGCGCGGCACTTACCTTGGGTCCCCCGCTCCTGCCTACGGCGCGTGACGCGACGACTGTTCCCGTGCGGCCGCTGGCAGGACTCGGCGTTGCGACAGCCGGGGCTCGTGGTGACGAGCGGACTCGACCGTAGACACGCGATCCGGGGAATTCCAAAGACGATCAGGGCTTCTGAGACTCATCCCACACTTTCACCAAACCGGACATTAGGCGTGAAAGCGGGACGTCAACTCCCGCTACTTTTCACCGGTTTCGGTAGCGACGTCCAGGGTCTGACCGGGGGTGATGTCGTTCGGGTCGGTGCCGATTGCGGCCTTGTTGGCGGCATAGAGCGCACGCCATCCGCCGTCGACGTCGAGGGAGTCGGCGATGGACGCGAGAGTGTCGCCGTCGCGAACCGTGTAGGTGCGCGAGGCGTGACGACCCGCCGAGGCCGAGCCCTGCCCGCTTGCTGCGCTTTCGTCCGCATTGCCCCCGCGATGACGGCCGCCCCCGATCGCGCCGGTGTCGACCAGACTCCAAGATCCCCCGCTTTGCCACGAGTTGTCAGAGTCATCCGTTTTGGGAACTTCCGTGGGCGCGCCACCGCTCCCCTGCGAGTTGCCCGAGCCTTCGGATTCCGACTTGTCCGACTGGGCGGAATCTTCACCCTTGCCCTCGCTCTTACCCTCACCCTTGCCCTTCGCCCCGTTCTCCTTGTCGGCGTTCGCCGAGGGGGAAGCCTTCCCCGAGGAGTCCGACTCCGAGTGCGAATCGGATGAGTCGGACGAATCAGAGGAGTCTGAAGAATCAGAGGAACCGGGTGAATCGGATGCCGAGACACCGGTGTCGACATCGACCGACCCGGAGCTCGCGGTGAGCCCGGAGAGCAGGGCACAGGTGGCCCAGGGCTTGGTGCCCTGGTCGGCGAGAATCTTCTCCGCGACGGCTATCTGCTGCGAACGGCTGGCCTCGTCCGGGCTGGAGGCGTACGCGAGGCCGCCGTACTTGTCCCAGTCGTCCTGCGACATCTGCAGACCGCCGTAGTACCCGTTGCCGGAGTCGGCGCTCCAGGAGCCACCGCTCTCACACTCGGCCACCTTGTCCCAAGTGGTGCCGTCGGCCGCGTTGGCGCTCGCGGCCCCGAGGAGCGGGATGGCGATGGCGGAGCCGGTCACTCCGGCCGCGACGAGGAGGGCCGGAGCCTGACGGGGGCGACGGTGACGACCGTTCCCGGAGAGCATGCGGAAGCCTTTCGTGCGACAGCGATGACCGGCGCGGCACAGAAAGCCGACGTACCGCGCTGCCTAGTGAACGTATCCACTGACGATCACTTGTCACAAGTTAATGCCGCGTAGATCACGTGAAGATCACAGAGTTGAGCATTCATCAGGTTTGGGGCACGACAGGCCGCGCTTCCCTCACTTACCGGACGGGCGTGAACTCCACGGGCAAAGTGCGCAATCCACGCATGATGAGCCCGCCACGCCACCGCAAATCGGCCGGATCCACCGCGAGTCGGAGGTCCGGGAGGCGGGTGAGGAGGGTGGCGAGCGCGGTCTGGCCCTCCAGCCGGGCGAGCGGGGCACCCAGGCAGTAGTGGATGCCGTGGCCGTATCCAAGGTGTTGGTTGTCACGTCGGCCGAGGTCGAGGACGTCCGGGTCGGCGAACCGCTCCGGGTCCCGGTCGGCGGCGGCGAGCACCACCAGGACGGGGTCGCCGGGTGCGATGTCCTGCCCGCCGATGGTGAGCGGCTCGGTGGCGAACCGCCAGGTGGCCAGTTCGACCGGGCCGTCGTAGCGCAGGAGTTCCTCGACACCGGTCTCCAGGAGGTCCCGTTCCCGGCGGGCGAGGGACGCCTGCAGACGGTGCCGCTGGTCGGGATGGGTGAGCAGGGCGTAGGTGCCGTTGCCGATGAGGTTGACGGTCGTCTCGAACCCGGCGAACAGCAGGATGAAGGCCATCGCGGCGGCCTCGTTCTCGGTGAGGTGCTCGCCGTGGTCCGAGGCGCGGATCAGCCCGGAGATGAGGTCCTCGCCCAGAGCGGGGCTGTCGGGCAGGGCCTCACGCTTCTTGTGGATGAGCTCGGCGAGATAGCCCCGCATCTTCTTGACCGACCGCGCGACCCCGCCCCGCGGCCCTCCCCCGTGCCGGATCATCATCCCCGCCCAGTCCCGGAAGTCGTCCTGGTCCTCGCGCGGAACGCCGAGCAGGTCGCAGATGGCGTAGATGGGGAGGGGAAAGGCGAACTCGTGGATGAGGTCGGCGGACCCCTCGGCCGCGAACCCGTCGATGAGCCGGTCTGTCAGTTCCTGTACGCGCGAGCCGAATTCGGCGACCCGGCGGGGCGTGAACGCCTTGCTGACCAGGCGGCGCAGCCGGGTGTGGTCCGGCGGGTCGATGTTGAGCAGATGCGTCATCAGCTCCGCCTTGCGCTCACCGGGGATACCGGTCTTGCCCTTGGCGTGCGCGGGCTCGTCGTGATGCGCGGGGTTCTTCGAGAGCCGCTGGTCGGCCAGCGCCTGCTTGGCATCGGTGTACCGGGTGACCAGCCAGGCCTCGACACCGCTCGGGAGTTTCGTCCGGTGCACGGGGGCGTGCTCGCGGAGCCAGGCATAGGCCGGGTAGGGGTTACTGGCGAACTCCCAGCTGAACAGGTCGGGGGCGGCGGGGCTGGGGTTCGGAGGGTGGGGCTGGTTGGTCACTCCTCGACGGTATCCGGCTTTCCGGCGGATGCCGCGCGGAGGGCGGTACGGGCAGCGGCCGCCGAAGCGGTGACTCCTCCAACTCCCTTTCCCCGCATGCCCTCGCGCCCGTGAGCAAGCCCCCGTGCCCGTCCCCCGGGCCGTCTCTCAGGCCGACGTCGGGCCCTCCATGCCCTCTATGCCTTCCCTGCCCTGCACTCCCTCGGCGGCCCGCACAGCGTCCCGGTACGCCCGTGCCGCCGCCCGCAGTGCCGCCTCCGGGTCCACCCCGTCCGCCTCGGCCCGTATCGCGAGCGCGAGCAGCTCGTACCCGATGCCCTCGCCGTGCGGCAGCGGCACCTCCAGTCCCGCCGTGCGCGCGCGGGAGGCGAGCTTCGCCGCGAGGGCGAGGCCGGGCTGGCCGAGCGGGACGCCCTCGGTCACGGAGGTGCGCCGCTTCTCCTCGGCCTTGGTGCGCAGCCAGTGCTCCTTGACCTCCTCGGGGGTCTGGGCCGTCTCGTCGCCGAAGACATGTGGGTGGCGGTGGATCAGCTTGGCGACTATGCCGCCGGCCACGTCGTCGACGGAGAACGGCGCCTCGGGGTCCTCCTCGGCGATGCGGGAGTGGAAGACGACCTGGAGCAGCACGTCGCCCAGTTCCTCCCTGAGCTCCTCGCGGTCGCCGGCCTCGATCGCCTCGACGAGTTCGTAGGCCTCCTCGATGCCGTACTTCGCCAGGCCCTTGTGGGTCTGCCGGGACGACCAGGGGCACTCGACGCGGATGCGGTCCATGACCTGGACGAGGTCGAGGAGACGGGCTCCCGGCAGGTCGTAGGAGGCGGGGAGCAGCTCCAGCTCGGGCATCCGCACGCGGCCGGAGCCGGCGAGGCGGGCCAGGCCGTCGGTGAGCGCAGGTTCGCCCTCACCGGTGGCCACGACCACCACGGTGTGTCCGCCGACGCAGGCGTCGACCAGTTCCTGGGCTGTGGGCGACGTCTCCTCCACCCGTATCCCGGCCTCGCGCAGATAGGGCAGCTGTGGGTGGGCCCCGTCCGCGCACAGCACACGGTCGGCGGAGCGCAGCGCCTGCCAGGCGGGCCAGGACAGCAGCCCGGGGGCGACGCGGTGACTGGTGGTGAGCAGGACGACACGGCCGGGGGCCGCGGCCGGGCCCGGTTCCTGGGCGGCTTCGAGGCTGGTGGTGTTCACGCATCGAACGTAACGCACGTCCGCCGACGGCCTCGCGAGTTGTCCACAGGCAGGGGCAGGCGGGGCGATCGTATGACCGCGACGCGGTGACCGAGGCCGGGCCTGAGGCCTGGGGGACCCAGGGAACTGAGAACCTGGGGCCCGGGAGCCCGAAGGCCTGGGGCCTGGGGGCCCGAAAGCCCGGGGCCCGAAAGCCCGGAAGTCCCGAGGCCCGGGGCACGGGGGCCTGGAGGCCCGGGGGCCCGGAGGCCGGGGGCCCGGGGGCCCGGGGGCCCGGAGGCCGGGGGCCGGGGGCCCGGAGGCCCGGAGGCCCGGAGGCCCGGAGGCCCGGAGGCCGGGGGCCCGGGGGCCCGGAGGCCGGGGGCCCGGGGGCCCGGAGGCCGGGGGCCCGGGGGCCCGGAGGCCGGGGGCCGGAGGCCGGGGGCCGGAGGCCGGGGCCCGAAAGCCCGAAAGCCCGGAGGCCCGAAAGCCCGGGGCCCGAACGCCTGGGGGCCCGGAAGCCCGAAGACCCGGAAACCCGAGGCCCCCGAGCCCCGGCGCCTACGCCGACTGCTGCTGCGTCCCGGTCTTCGTGACCTCTCGCACCCACGGCGTCTTCGCGTCGACGCGGCTGCTGTTCTGGACGTCCCAGGAGCCGTAGCGCGGGTTGAGGTCGATGTTCAGTTCGCCGGACGCGGTGGACAGCGCCTTCCAGAACGCGGGCTCGGAGGTGCTGGTGCCGAGCTTCTGGGCGAGTTTCTGGGCCTCGACCTGGAGGCGCAGGTTGTCGTCGAGCCGCTTGGGGGCGACGCCGTACTTCTGCAGCCAGTCGGTCTCCAGCGCCGCGGCGCCGCCGAACTGCTGCTCCAGGCCGGTGCGCAGCCGCTGGATCTCCTTGCGGGTGACCGTGATGCCCTGGTCCTGCGCGGCACGGTGCAGCACCCGGTCGAGGACCATGTTGTGCAGGGTGTCGCGGGTGAGGCTGCTGGTGGAGGCGAGGACCTGCTGGTACTGCGCCTCGTCCGGCACCGCGGCCCGCTGCGCCCGGCGCACCTCGTCCACCCGGTTCTCCAGCTGGGCGACGGTGATCCGCTGGCCCCCGACGACGGCCGCCGCGCCTGGATGCGCATCGTTTCCGCAGGCGGCGAGGAGAGGAGCCGCGGCGGCGATCGCGGCGGACAGGACGAGCGCGGTGCGACGGCGGCGGAGCAAGGAGACCTCCTGAGGAGATTGTGCGACGGTGCACAAAGTCTTGCGGTGATCGATGGTAGGCAGTGGGCAAGCTCTGGCCAACCCATTCGACCAACGATTCACGCACACTTCGGGCACCGCCGCGTCGCCTCCGGGCGCGGAGGTCAGCCGGTGATGGCCACCGGGGCGTCCCACGCGTCCCGGTCCACGGTGATCGTGTAGCCGCCGCGGGTCTCCTTGCTGTTGACCATGTACTGGTGGGCGCGGCTGTGGCCGGTGTACTGGCTCGCGCCGAACGGCCAGTCCGCGGTCGTGGTGTTCTGCTTGTCCCACAGCGCGTACCAGAGGTTGCCCGGCAGATCGGTCCTGTCCGTGGCGTTGGCGACGGCCTTGGCGCTGGAGCTGGTGAAGCCGTAGTAGCCCGCGCGGTACGTCTTCACGCGCAGTTCCTTGTCGAAGGCGCGCACATAGGTGAGCACGGCGTTGTTGCACGACGTGTTCGTCGTGTCGTACGCCTCCATGTCGAGGTAGATCGGGCTGCCGGCCTTCATACCGAGGGCGGAGGCCTTGGCCACTGCGTCGTCCGCGTCGGTCCTGCCGAGGGAGCCCGCGTTGGCGGCGGTGAGCTTCTCGGGGTTGGCGCCGCTCTGGCAGGGCGGCTGGGCGCCGACGTAGAGCGGGATGAGCTTCCAGCCGACCGCGCTGACGGACTTGACCCAGGAGGCGGTGAGGTTGGGCTGGGCGCAGCCGCGGTTCTTGCCGCCCACGTAGACGGCGGCGGCGCCGTAGAAGCCGTTCGTGTGCCAGGCCTTCATGGCGGCCAGGGAGGGCGCGGCACAGGTGTCGAAGGCACGCCCGGTGTACGTCCGCTGCGCGGGCCAGGTCGTGACGGCCATCGACGTCTGCGCGGCGATGCCGGCCCCGGCGACGACGGCGGCACCGGCGACCGCCCATGTCAGGTACCTGCGCTTCTTCGACTGCCGATGGCTGGACATGCCTGGAACCCCACCCCTGTGTTTGCACTGTGCAGCTAAAACGGACGGCAACCTATCGTGTGCGGCGTGCTTCTTCGGGAAACACCGCCCCCGCAAGATCACAAGCTTCCCCCAGGGAACGGCAAAATCTAGCCGCGCACCTGCCCCAGCCACTGCAGCGTCCGCCGGACCTCCGCGGCCAGCGGGTGTCCGGGACCGTGCAGGCGCTCTACGTCCAGCACCAGTCGCGCGAGCGTGTCGTGGGCGGAAGCCCGGTCGCCGAGGGCCAGCAGCAGAAGGCCGATACGGCGCCGGACGTCATGGGCGAGCTGCGGGTCGCCGGAGACGTACTGGTTCTCGTAGTACGGCAGCAGCGCGCGGTACTCCGCGAGCGCCGCCGCCGGTTCGCCGAGCTGCTCCAGGCACTGGGCGGCGTCGTAGCGGAACCGCAGGGACTGCGGGTCGGCCTGGCCCGCCTCGGAGGCGCGTTCGTCGGCGAGGCGGCGCAGTTCGGGCAGCGCGCGCCGGTACTGGCCGTCGTCCATGAGCGTGGCCGCGTACTGCTTGCGCAGGGTGCGGACGACCGGGGAGTGCTCGCCGTGCTGCTCGGCCGCGGTGGGCAGGATCGCGCCGAGGATGTCGACGGCCTGGGTGATGCGGCCCTCGCCGAGGAGGCGCTTGACCTCGTCGACGGCGGCGGCGACATCGGGCTTGTCGGGCACGGGCGCCACCGGGGCGGGCTGCGGCGCGGGGGTGCGGGCGCGGTCCGGCCAGGGGGCGTGCGGGCGCAGGAAGGGGCGGGTGGGGTCCAGGGGTGCCCCGGTGGGTATCCCGCGCGCGGGCAGGAGCAGTGCCAGGTTCTCGTACACCTCCTGCGCGGAGGCGGGGCGGTGCTGCGGGTCCTTGGCGAGCAGACGCAGGACGAGCGCCTCCAGCGTCTCCGGCACCTCGGGGCGGATCCGGCGCACGGGCAGCGGCGGCTCGTACAGGTGCCGGTGCAGCACCCCGAGCGCCGTGGAGCCGGCGAACGGCACGTCCCCGCTGAGCAGTTCGTGCATCAGCACGCCCAGCGCATACAGGTCGGTGTACGGGCCGACCGCGCCGCCCATCGCCTGCTCGGGGGCCATGTAGGCGGGCGAGCCGATGGGCGAGCCGGTGTGGGTCAGGCGGGTGGTGTCGGTGTCCATGACGGAGGCGACACCGAGGTCGAGGACGGTGACCGTGCCGTCCTGCTTCACCATCACGTTGCGCGGCTTGAGGTCACGGTGGACGATCGGCACGGCGTGCACGGCGCTCAGCACGGCGCACAGTTGCGCGGCGACCGCGACCGCCCACTGCCACGGGTAAGGATCGTGCTCGGCGAGGTGGTCGGAGAGGTCGGCACCGTCGACGTACTGCATGACGAGGAACAGCTCCTCGCCCTCGCTGCCGGCGTCGTGCACGGTGACCAGACCGGGGTGGTCGACCTGTGCGGTCACCCGGCACTCGCGTACGAACCGGCGTCGCAGTTCGTCGGCCTCCTGCCCCGCCACCTTGTCGGGGCGCAGCAGCTTCACCGCCACGCGCCGGTCGAGCCGCTTGTCGTACGCCGTCCAGACCTGGCCCATGCCGCCCTGCCCGATGAGCGTGGACAGTTCGTAGCGGCCGGCGACGACACGTCCTGTCGCCACGGTCACCGTCCGCCCTCGTAGTTGCCCTCGTGATGCCCGTCGTGCTTGCGCAGGTAGTCACTGAGCTCGTCCAGCTCGGCACGCACCTGGTCGATGCGGGCGGGCGCCGGACGCTGCGGCGGGGCCGGTATCGGCGGCTGGGACGGGGGCGTGTGGGCCATCGGGGGCGGGGTGTGCGGGCCGAGCGGGGACTGCGGCGCGGTCGGCCCGGCCGGCGAGCTGGGCACGGTCGTCGCGGTGTACGGAGACGCCGGTTGCGCGTACCCGTACGGCGACGCCATCGGCTGCTGCGCGCGATAGGCGTCCCGCAGCCGCTGGAAGTGCCTTATGTCGGCAGCGAGGTAGTACGCCGTCGCTGCCACGAGGGTGCCCAGGAGCAGGGTGATGCCCAGGTAGCCGCCGGCGGTGTGGATCTCGTCGCCGGATTCGCTGCCCAGCAGCACGATGCTGAGGACGTCGGCCGCGAGGACCGCCACGAACAGGCCCCAGTCCAGCGACTTGCGGGTCACGATGGCCAGGCGCAACAGCATCGCCCAGGTCGCGAAGCCGATGCAGGTGAACCCGATCGCCACGAACAGCACACGCAGGAAGATCAGCACCGCGGTGTCCGGCGGCCGCTTCAGCGGCTGTGCGTAGCCGTGGCCCTGCATGGTTGCTCCTGTTGCCCGAATTATGCGCACGTGTCGGTCCGGCGCCGCCCGCTGCGCGGACAACACCGGTCATGCACTTGTCGCTTCGAGCATATGGCCCGACACGGACAAGCGGTCCGGGTTGTACCGAACCGTTGTCGTGCCGAACACTTCGCACGACACCGCAGGTACGGACAGGGACGCGCGGAGCCGGACGTTCCGGGCGGGAGCGCGGGATGCGGCGCCCCCGGCGGGTCACTCCGGCGCCACCGAGCCGTCGGTCAGGCCGTCGTACATCCCGCGCACGAGCTGGTCCCCGAGCCGGCCCGC
Organism: Streptomyces sp. NPDC001406; assembly: GCF_042895285.1. NCBI lineage: Bacteria > Bacillati > Actinomycetota > Actinomycetes > Kitasatosporales > Streptomycetaceae > Streptomyces > Streptomyces sp. NPDC001406. Next base: position 323,200 of record NZ_JBIAWG010000010.1, on the reverse strand, counting down.
GTGCCTGAGCGCCCGCTCGAACTCGTCCAGGGCGCGGAAGCGCGCGCCGTAGCGCCGCTGTTCGTCGAGCGGGAGCCGCGGCAGCTGGAGGCGGCGCACATCGAGGCGTGTGGCGGTGGACGCGTAGCTGCTGGCCTGACGGTTGTTCGCGGTACCGCGCAGGAAGCCGGCGAGGAACCACGGGTCGAGCGCCGTGGGATCGGGGCTCAGGAGCACGAGGTTGCGCCCCAGGGCGGCGCCCCCCGTCGCCTCGTCGATCACACGCGCCACCGAGCCGCCGCCGAGCACCGGCACGACGACATCGCCCGGCTCGGTGAGCACGGCCTCCTCGTCGCTCTCGGGGAGCGTCCCGGAGGGCACGGTTCCGGCCAGGACGTCGTGGTCGGTGAGGACGGGCACGCGCGCGTGGCCGCCATTGCCGCCGGTACGCATCACCAGGGCGCCCCCGCGCGCGAGTTCACCGATGGTGGTGAGCGGCCAGCGCACGGGCCGCGCGGAGTCGGCGGGCGGCGGGGTGAGGGCGTTGGTCAGGCGCAGGGTCTCGCCGAGCCGCTCGCGCACGGCCGTCAGCTGCTCCGCGCCGTCGGCCGCGGCGGGCGGCGGGAGATGGCGGGCGGGGGCGAGGTCCACGTCGTCGTCGAGGAGCTCGATCACGGGCACCGAACGGGCCAGCCCCGGGCGTTCGTCCAGCCGCCCGGCGCGTTCGAAGGCGCGCCAGGCGTCGAGGACGGCGTCCCGCACCGCCTGCCAGTCCGGCCCGCCGCGCCCCTCGCCGGCGAACTGCCCGGTGTCGGCGAGCAGCACCTCGGGCTGCGCGGGCGCCTTCTCCGGGCGGCGCAGCACCCAGACGTGCAGGGGGATGTTGTACGGCGGCGCCGCACCCACCGGCAGCGCGACGACGGCCCGCAGCGCACCGCGCCGCAGCAGGTCGGCACGGATACGCCGGCCGGAGCGGCGGGAGGCGGCAGCGGGCGGCATGAGCAGCACGGCGGTGCCACCGTCCTTCAGCCGGGCGAGCGCGTGCTGGACCCAGGCGAGCTCGGACTCGGTACGCGCCGGGAAGCCGTACTCCCAGCGGGGGTCGTAGGCGAGTTCGTCGTGCCCCCAGTTGCGCTCGTTGAACGGCGGGTGACACAGGACGGCGTCGGCGTGCAGCTCCGGGTACGCGTCACCGCGCAGGGTGTCGCCGGCGGCGCCGCGCACGGTGGCCCGGGCGTGCAGCGCGAGCCGGAGCGCGGTGAGCGCGGCGAGGTCGGGCGCACTGTCCTGGGCGTAGATCTCCTGGTCGGGGCGGGTCTCGACGGCACGCAGCAGGGCGCCGGTGCCGCAGGCGGGGTCGAGCACGGTGCGGGCGGGGCCGGCGAGGTCGGCCATGAGCCGGGCGAGCTCGGCGGGGGTGAGCGTGTACTGGCGCGGGTTGGCGTCCAGATGCCGCCCCAGCAGGAACTCGAAGGTCTGCCGCGCTCCCGTCTCGGCCGCCAGCTCGGCGGCACCGCGCAGGAGGGGGACGGAGGGGAGGAGTTGGGGGGCGGTGGGGGTGTGAACGGCGGGGGCGCCGTTCACGGCCGGTGCAGGGTTCACACGGGCCGGTGCAGGGTTCACATCGGCTGGGGTGGTGACGGCCGGAGCGGTGTGAACCGCGGCTGAGGTGTTGCCCGGCGGTGGGGTGTCAACCTGGGCCGGGGTGTTCACGGCGTTCGCAGCGCGTGGAGTGTCCGCCGCGGCAGGGGTGTTCACAGCTCCCGGGCCGTGAGCGGCCCCCGGGCTGTGAGCCGCCCCGGGCCTGTTCACACCGGCCGGAGTGTTCACAGCCGCCACCCCGCCAGCGGCCTGCCAGCTGTGAACACGGCGACCACGCGCCAGACCGAACCGTGGCGCGATCACCTGCTCCAGCGCGGCGGGCAGCATCGCGGCCAGCCGCTCGTCGGAGCCGGCGCTGATCTCCAGCCAATCGGTCGGACGTTCATGGATGAGCAGCAGCGCGCAGCCCGCGTGCACCAGGGCGGTGACCGGGCCCTCCGGGTGGCCGACGAGTTGCTGCCAGACGCGTTCGCGCAGGGGGACCTCGGCGAGCTTGCCCTGTTTACGCAGCCAGGCCTCGACCTCGGTGAGGGCGAAGGACGGGCTGGTCTCGGTGCCGCCGACCGGTTTCGGGAAGTCGGCATGCCGGCGGCGCCAGTTGCTGACGGCGGCGCGGCCGACGCCGGCGAGCCGTGCGATTTCCGCGGCGGTCACTTCTGTCACGTTGTCCTGCACCCGCCCCGCTCCCCTCGTCCATGTGTGACACGAGCATACCGGCGAACATGTGATCCACCCATTCACGCGCGTGTACGGAACTCATCGTGTGAACCGTGTTGACTCGGTTCACAGGCTCTGTTCTTATTGACCCAGCGAACGAGTGGCCGCCGGAGGGGGTGGGTCACCGTATCGGAGGAGGGGACAGTCATGGGCATGAAGGGCAAGGTCGCGCTGGGCGCCGTCGTGGGGATCGTCGTCATCGGTGCCGTGTCGGCGAACGCCGGCGGCGGAAGCGGCGGCGGATCCGACAGCAGCGACAAGGGCTCTTCGACGTCCGCCGAGCACAAGAACGGCGGGAAGAAGGACTCGGGCAGATCTGAGGCCGCCACGAAGAAGAAGGCCGCGTTCGACGGGGACGGCGACTTCCAGGTCGGCTCGGACGTCAAGCCCGGCACCTACCGCACCAGCGGCAATACCGACGACATGTGCTACTGGGAGCGTGCCAAGGACGCCTCGGGCGAGATGGACTCACTGCTGGCCAACGACAACGTCAGCGGGACCAGTTACGTCACCGTCAAGCCCACCGACAAGCTGTTCAAGTCCAGCGGCTGCAAGGACTGGGAGGCCGTCGACCCGAAGGCGAAGGGTTCGCGCGCCTCGACGATGGACGGCGACGGAGGCATGTTCAAGGTCGGCGCCGACATCGCCCCCGGCACCTACAGGTCCACCGGCAACGCCGACGACTCCTGCTACTGGGAGCGCACCAAGGACGCCGAGCACGGCCTCGACTCGATCATCGCGAACAACAACGTGACCGGCACGGCCGTCGTCACCATCAGTTCCTCCGACGCCTACTTCAAGACCGCCGGATGCGGGGACTGGAAGAAGACGGCCTGACCCGGCCGGCCCATCACACCACCCCCACCCACACCGCTCACCCAACACCGCTCACCCAACACCGCTCACCACACTCACCAAGGAACTCCCATGCGTCGCACCGCACTTGCCGCCCTCTGTCTCGCCGCCGCGGCCGCCGCGGGGCTCACCGGCTGTCTGCCGGGGCAGGACAAGGCGGACAGCAAGCCGAAAGGTCCGTTCGCCGGGCTCACCGGCGGTGAGATCGCCGACCGGGCAATGAAGGCCACCACCGGGGCCTCGTCGCTACGACTCAAGGGCGATGTCGCCGACGACGAGAGCAACGGCACCATCCAGCTCGACATGGCCCTGAACAAGAAGGGCCAATGCGCCGGCACCATGAGCATGGGCGGTCAGGGCAAGGCCGACCTGATCAAGACCGGCGACACCATCTACATGAAGTACGACGAGGCGTTCCTGCGCGCCCAGAGCAAGGGCGAGTCCAAGGCCGACACCGACGCGGCCGTGGCGATGCTGGCCGGGAAGTGGACCAAGATGGCCGTGAAGGGCCAGGACGCCAAGGACATCGCGAGCTTCTGCGACCTGGACTCGGTGCTCGGCGGCGCCGCGGCCGTCAACTCGGACGCCACCCGGGGCAGGACGACCACGGTCGACGGTACGCCGGCGATCGTCCTGCACGAGAAGGACGGCAAGGACCAGTACACGCTGTACGTCGCCACCGAGGGCAAGCCGTATCTGCTGAAGATCGACAGCACGTCCGCCAAGGACCCGGTGCACCTCACGCTCGGCGACTACAACCAGCCGGTACCGGCGAAGAAGCCCGCCGGCAAGATCCTCGACCTGGACGCGCTGGGCGGCTGAACCGGGATGCGGCGCCCCTCACAGCGGGTGCCGCATCCACACGTTGGGCTCGACATACACGGCGTATCCGCGCTCGGGTTCGCAGCGGACCGGGACCAGTGCGCCGGGTACGTCGATGTCGCCCTCCGTGTCGAAGGGCAGCCCGGTCCAGCGGCGCCACTCCTCCAGCGAGGCGGCCACGGTCATGGACGCCGGGGCGACGGAGTCGATGGTGGCACCGGCCCGGGCGTGGACGCGCAGCCACGGGTCGTGCGGCAGACCGTCGGGGCGCACCCGGTACGCGTACTCCTCGATCGGAGTGCGGGGCTCAAGGTGCTTGGCGCTCGGGCGGACCGGGGCGACGACCTCGCTGAAGCCATGCGCACGGGCGTTGGCGCGCATCGCCGAGAGCATCCGGCCGGACAGCCCGGTCCCCTGGACGTGCGGGGCCACGACGATGGAGATGGCGCTGACCGTGTCGGGGCGGGTGCCACGGCGCAGATCGGCGAAGGCCCAGCCGAGCACCTGGTCCCAGCCACGGGCGGGCAGGGTGCCGCGGTCCTCGGCACCGAGAGCGAAGGGCACGCTGTAGCCGTGCGCGACGACTTCGCCCCGCTCGTCCTCGGCGAACAGTGCATACTCCGGCAGCTCGATCGGGATGCGGCCGTAGTAGGCGTCGCCCACCGGGTCGTTGACGGTGAACTCCGGCCAGGTGTCGGCCATATCGAGAACCTGCTCCAACTTGCCGGGCTGCTCGGCGAGGCTCGTTACCTTCACGTCCATGCGGGCGACGGTATGCGGTGGGGCCGGCGGCCAGGAAACGGTTTTATGTCCTCCGGGCCCTCCCCCCTTCCCACTGCCCTCAATGCGCCCGGAAGCGATCCGGTGCCTTCGTCGAGTTGCCTCCCGAAGGGAGGTTCTGGTTCGGGCAGGTCGTGAGGACCTTCTTCATCGCGGTCTTCTCCGCGGCGGTCACCCACAGGTCGTACTTCTTCTTCACTGCCACCTGGGCGGCGACATAGGCACAGCGGTAGGACTGGTTGGGCGGCAGCCAGGTGGCCGTGTCGCCATCTCCCTTGCTGCGGTTGGTGCTTGCGTCCACGGCCAGGAGGTTGAGCGGGTCGTTGGCCAGGGCTATGCGCTTGCTGTGGTCCCAGTACTTGGCGCCCTTCTGCCAGGCGTCCGAGAGGGCGACGACATGGTCGATGTCCACCTGGCTGCGGCCGCGCCGGTAGGTGACGCCCTTGCCGGAGTAGGGGTCGGGGTCCAGCAGGCCGGAGGAGACCTTGCAGGTGCCGCCGGTGAACTTCACCTCCTTCAGGTCGCGTTTGAGGATGTCGTCCCGGGTGTCGCAGGAATTGGAGTCGGTGTCCGCCCAGGCCGTGCCGAACCTGGCGCGGGAGTAACCGGTCTTCGGCGCGCGTCCCTTGACGGTCAGCGAGTCCGCGGCGGCCAGGGCAACGCCCCCGCCGCCCGACCGTTCGGGTCCGGAAGACCCCTCGGTCCGCTCTGCCGTGCAGCCGGCCACGGCGAACATCATGACGACAGCGGTGACTGCCCCGCCCCTCAGACGCATCACTGCGCGCCCTCCCCTTGCCTCCCCTGTACCGCCTCCATGCGGGCGGACTGGTCCTGACCCCACGGTAGCCGTCGGGAGGTTGCGGGTGGACGGGAGCCCGAGGGGGCTGACGCGGCCCAGTTCGAACGGTGAGCGGGAAGGGCGCGGTCACGAACCCAGGATCGATGCCAGGAACTCCCCGACCCAGCCCAGCAACTCCCGCCCGACCAGCGGCTTTCCGCCGACCTTCGCGGTCTTCGGGCGCGGTACCAGCACCTGGTGCACCGCCGGCTTGATGACGGTGCCCGGGTACAGGCGCTTGACCCGCAGTTCCTGCGACTCCCGCAGCTCCACGGGCGCGAAGCGGATGTTGGTGCCCTGCAGCACGATCTCGCCGACGCCGCACGCGCGCGCGAGCATGCGCAGGCCCGCCACCAGGAGCAGGTTCTCCACCGGCTCGGGCAACTTGCCGTAGCGGTCCACGAGCTCCTCCCGTACGGCCTTGATGTCCCCCTCGGTGTTGGCCGAGGCGATGGCCCGGTACGCCTGGAGGCGGAGCCGCTCGCCGGGGGCGTAGTCGTGCGGGACGTGCGCGTCGACGGGCAGCTCGATCTTGACTTCGAGCGGCGGCTCCTCCTCGATCTCGCCGGTCTCCAGCTGCCGCCGGTAGTCCGCGACCGCCTCGCCGACCATGCGCACGTACAGGTCGAAGCCGACGCCCGCGATGTGTCCGGACTGCTCGCCGCCGAGCAGGTTGCCCGCTCCGCGGATCTCCAGGTCCTTCATGGCCACGTACATGCCCGCGCCCATCTCCGTGTGCTGGGCGATGGTCGCGAGCCGCTCGTGGGCGGTCTCGGTCAGGGGCTTCTCCGGCGGGTACAGGAAGTAGGCGTAGCCGCGCTCGCGGCCCCGGCCGACGCGGCCGCGCAGCTGGTGCAGCTGCGAGAGGCCGAAGGTGTCGCCGCGCTCGACGATCAGGGTGTTGGCGTTGGAGATGTCGATGCCGGACTCGACGATCGTGGTCGACACCAGGACGTCGAACTTCTTCTCCCAGAAGTCGACGACGACCTGTTCCAGCGTGGACTCCGACATCTGGCCGTGGGCGGTGGCGATGCGCGCCTCGGGGACGATCTCGCGCAGCCGGGCGGCCGCGCGGTCGATCGACTCGACCCGGTTGTGGATGTAGAAGACCTGGCCCTCGCGCAGCAGTTCGCGGCGGAGGGCCGCGCCGATCTGCTTCTCCTCGTACGGCCCGACGAAGGTGAGCACCGGGTGGCGCTCCTCCGGAGGGGTGGTGATCGTCGACATCTCGCGGATGCCGGTGACCGCCATCTCCAGGGTCCTGGGGATCGGGGTCGCGGACATGGTCAGGACGTCGACGTTCGCGCGGAGCTTCTTCAGCTGCTCCTTGTGCTCGACGCCGAAGCGCTGCTCCTCGTCGACGATGACCAGGCCGAGGTCCTTGAACTTGGTCTCCGAGGAGAACAGGCGGTGGGTGCCGATGACGATGTCGACGGCGCCGTCCTGCAGGCCCTCCAGGACCGCCTTGGCCTCGCTGTCGGTCTGGAAGCGGGACAGCGCGCGCACGTTCACCGGGAACTGCGAGTACCGCTCGCTGAACGTCCCGAAGTGCTGCTGCACCAGCAGCGTGGTCGGGACGAGGACCGCGACCTGCTTGCCGTCCTGCACCGCCTTGAAGGCGGCCCGCACCGCGATCTCCGTCTTGCCGTAGCCGACGTCGCCGCAGATCAGGCGGTCCATCGGGACCGACTTCTCCATGTCCTCCTTGACCTCGGCGATCGTCGTCAGCTGGTCGGGGGTCTCGGCGTACGGGAAGGCGTCCTCCAGCTCCCGCTGCCAGGGGGTGTCCGTGCCGAAGGCGTGTCCCGGGGCCGCCATTCGCGCGCTGTACAGCTTGATCAGGTCGGCGGCGATCTCCTTGACGGCCTTCTTCGCGCGCGCCTTGGTCTTCGTCCAGTCCGCGCCGCCGAGGCGGTGCAGGGTGGGTGCCTCGCCGCCGACGTACTTGGTGATCTGCTCCAGCTGGTCGGTGGGGATGTACAGGCGGTCGCCGGGCTGGCCGCGCTTGGCGGGGGCGTACTCGACGACGAGGTACTCGCGGGTGGCGCCCTGGACGGTGCGCTGCACCATCTCGACGTAGCGGCCGACGCCGTGCTGCTCGTGGACGATGTAGTCGCCCGGCTCCAGGGTCAGCGGGTCGATGGTCTTGCGGCGGCGCGCGGGCATGCGGGCGCCGTCCCGGCCGGCCGCCTTCTGGCCCGTCAGGTCGGTCTCCGTCAGGACGGCGAGTCCGAGCGCCGGGTCGACGAAGCCGTAGTCGATCGAGCCGCAGGAGACGTGGACGACCGAGGGGGTGAGCTCGGCGAGGTCCGTGTCGAGGCGGGCGGCGATGCCCTCGCCGCCGAGCACCTCGACCGTACGGGCCGCGGGGCCGTGGCCCTCGGTCACGAAGACCGTGCGCCAGCCGTCGGCGAGCCAGCCCTTGGTGTCGGCGAGGGCGCGCGCGGTATCACCGCGGTAGGTCTCGGGGGCGTGCATGCCAAGCTTGAGGGTGTCCCCCGCCGCGTCAGCGGCATATGTGTCCGTCAGTTCCTCGTCGGCGGCGAACGGCGACACCGACCACCACATCATGTCCAGCTCGCGCGCGCGGTCGCGGACGTCGGCGATGGACCACAGGGAGGCCGCGCCGACGTCGATGGGCGCCTCGCCGCCGCCGGCGGTGGCCGCCCAGGAGGCCTGCAGGAACTCCTGGCTCGTCGCCACCAGATCCGCGGCACGCGTGCGTACCCGCTCCGGGTCGCACACGACGGCCATCGCGCCCTTGGGCAGCACGTCCAGGAGCAGCTCCATGTCGTCGACCAGGACCGGGGCCAGCGACTCCATGCCCTCGACCGCGATGCCCTCGGCGATCCTGCCGAGCAGTTCACCCAGCTCCGGGTGCTGCTCGGCAAGGGCACGCGCGCGTGTACGGACGTCTTCCGTCAGCAGGAGCTCACGGCAGGGCGGCGCCCACAGACCGTACTCGGCCACCTCCAGGGAGCGCTGGTCGGCGACCTTGAAGTAGCGGATCTCCTCGACGTCGTCGCCCCAGAACTCGATGCGCAGGGGATGTTCCTCGGTGGGCGGGAACACGTCGAGGATGCCGCCGCGTACAGCGAACTCACCGCGCTTCTCGACCAGCTCGACACGGGAGTACGCGGCGGCCGCGAGGGCTTCGACGATCTCGTTCAGGTCGGCGGTCTGCCCGGTCCTCAAGGCCACCGGCTCCAGGTCGCCCAGGCCCTTGACCTGCGGCTGGAGCACGGAGCGTACGGGCGCCACGACGACGGAGACCGGGCCGGTCTCGGGGTCGTCGGGCCTCGGGTGGGCGAGGCGGCGCAGTACGGCGAGGCGGCGGCCGACGGTGTCGCTGCGGGGGCTGAGCCGCTCGTGCGGGAGGGTCTCCCAGGAGGGGTACTCGACGACGCCCTCGGGGGGCAGCAGGGAGCGCAGGGCGGCGGCCAGGTCCTCGGCCTCGCGTCCCGTCGCGGTCACCGCCAGCAGCGGGCGGGCGGCCTCGCGGGCCAGGGCGGCGATGGCGAAGGGGCGGGCCGCCGGCGGGCCGACCAGGTCGATGTGCATCCGGTTGCCGTCCTCGGCCGCCTTGATCGCTTCCGCGAGGGCGGCGTCCTTGACGACGGCGTCGAGCAGACCGTGCAGGCTCATGGAGGGGGCTTCCGTCCGAGGGTGGGCAACGCGAATGACCCGACGCGAGTCCCGGCCGGGGGGTCTCCAGCGTACGACGCTGCGCCGGCTGGTGCGGGGGCCTGTGGACAACGCCGGTTTGCCGGTCGCCGGGGTTGGTGTGGCCGCTCACTGGGGGGGCTGCCGCCCCCAGACCCCCGCTTCGGCCTGAACGGCCTCGTCCCTCAAACGCCGGACGGGCTGGTAGTACCCACCGGTGCCCAGAAATCCCGGCACACATATACGCACGCATACACCCGGTGCCGGGAAGCCCCCCAAGGCTCCCCGGCACCGGGCTTTCCCCCGCAACCCCCGTGTGCGGTGGTCCAGGCGTCGGCTCGGCCGACGCGGCCGACGCGGCCGACGCGGCCGACGCGGCTAATCCGTCGCGATCGCGTTCAGCACGTTCATCCGCCCCGCCCTGAACGCCGGGATCAGTGCCGCGAACAGGCCCACGAAGGCCGAGCCGATGAAGACCCCGATGATCGTCGGCCAGGGGATCTCCAGGACGTTCAGACCCTCCAGGGCGAGGAGCTTCTGGGCGGTCGCTCCCCAGCCCATGCCCAGGCCGAGGCCGAGCAGGGCGCCGAAGAGGGCGATGACCACCGACTCCAGGCGGATCATGCGGCGCAGCTGGCGGCGGGAGAGGCCGATGGCCCGCATCAGGCCGATCTCCCTCGTCCGCTCGACCACCGACAGCGCCAGGGTGTTCACCACACCGAGGACGGCGACGATGATCGCCAGGGCGAGCAGGCCGTAGACCATGTTCAGGAGCTGGCCGACCTGGTCCTTCAGTTCTTTCTTGTAGTCGGTCTGGTCCCTGACGTCGTACTGCGGCCACTTCTTCAGGGACGTCTTCAGAGCCGCGTACGCCTGCTTCTCCTGGCCTTCCCTGGCCTTGGCGAACATGATCACGTTCGGCGGGATCTGGCTCTTCGGGACGTACTTCGCCATGGTCGCGATGCTCATGTAGCGCGCGCCCTTGTCGAGCGCGGTGTCGTCGTCCGTGATGGCGGCGACCTTGAGCCCGGCCGTGCGGCCGTGCTTGAAGGCGACCGTGATGGTGTCGCCGACGTGCACGCCGTGCTTCTTGGCGTAGTCGGAGCCGACCGCCATGGCGTCCTTGCCGTAGGCGTTCGTCAGGGTGCCCTCGGTGGTGGTGCGGCGCAGGTCACCGGAGTACGAGGGGTCCGCGGCCGTCACACCCTTGTCGTCGGTCTTGCCGTCGGGCGAGGTCAGCGTGGCCTCGATCTCCTTGTAGCTGGTGACATGGGCCAGGCCCGGCGTGCGCTCCATCGCCCGCTGGGCCTGCGGGACGATCCGCTGGCGGCCGGTGACGATGAAGTCCGCGCCGACCGACTTGTCGAGCTCGCTGGTGGCGGAGGCGACCATGGAGGAGCCGACCACCGACAGGCAGGCGACCAGTGCGAGGCCGATCATCAGGGCGGCGCCCGTGGCCCCCGTACGGCGCGGGTTGCGCAGGGCGTTGCGCTCGGCCATCCGGCCGACCGGGCCGAAGGCCCGCAGCAGCACCGCGCTGATCACCCGGACCACCCCGCCCGCAAGGAGCGGGCCGATGACGACGAAGCCGATCAGGGACAGGACGATGCCCGCGCCGAGGACGAGCGAGCCGTCGCTGGCCTTCTTCGCCGAGGCGGCGGCGAACAGGGCGGCCGCACCGGCGCCGGTGAGGAGCAGGCCGATCAGGCCCCGGATCCATCCCGCCCTGGCGTCGGCCGGCGTACCGGCGTCGCGCAGCGCGGCCATCGGGGAGACCTTGCCGGCACGGCGGGCGGGCAGATAGGCGGCGAGGACGGTGACGATCACGCCGAGGATCAGGCCCACCACGGGGGTGGTCGTCTTGATCGTCAGGTCCCGGGTCGACAGGTCCATGCCCATCGAACCCATGAGCTTCATCAGGCCGACGGCGATGCCGACACCGGCGCCGACACCGAGGATCGAGCCGACGAAGCCGAGCAGCAGCGCCTCGACCAGCACCGACCGGTTGACCTGCTTGCGGGAGGAGCCGATCGCCCGCATCAGGCCGATCTCGCGGGTGCGCTGGGCGACCAGCATCGAGAAGGTGTTGATGATCAGGAAGATGCCCACCAGGAACGCGATGCCGGCGAAGCCGAGCATGGCGTACTTGATGACGTTCATGAACTCGCCGACGCCCTTGCGGTTCTCGTCGGCGTTCTCCTTGGCGGTCTGGTACTTGTACGTCCCCGCGCCGACCGTCTGTGCGACGTTGTGCTTGAGCCGCGCGTCGGAGACGCCGGCCGCGGCGGTGACGTTGATCTGGGTGAACCGGCCGGTGGCGCCGAGCAGTTCGCGCTGGGCGGTGGCGGTGTCGAAGTAGACGACCGCGGCACCGGGGTTGGTCACCTTGAAGGTGGCGATGCCGACGATCCGGGCCGTGAAGTCGCCGGTCTGCGCGATGGTGCGCAGTTCGTCGCCCATCTTGAGGTGGTGCTTGTCGGCGGTGTCGGCGTCGACCATCACCTCGGTCGGCCCGCGCGGGGCGTGCCCGGAGGTGATCTCCATGGACCGCAGGTCGTTCCTGGTCCAGTTGCCGGCGATGGTGGGCGCGCCGGTGCTGGAGCCCATGTTGTCGTTGTCGCTGTTGACGACGGTGACGTTCAGGGAACTGACCGCACCCTCGGCCGACTTGACGCCGTCGGCCGTCCTGGCCTTCGCCACGGCGGACGCGGGCAGCGACAGCGGCACGCCGTTCTGCGGGGTTTTGTCGTTCGACGCGCCCTTGGGCGAGACCGTGACGTTGGAGGCGGTCACCGAGAACAGCTTGTCGAACGTCGTGTTCATGGTGTCGGTGAACACCAGCGTGCCGCACACGAACGCCACCGACAGCAGCACCGCGATCGCCGACAGCGCCATGCGTCCCTTGTGCGCGAAGAAGTTGCGCATCGAGGTCTTCAGGACGGTCATGACGTACGTCCCCGGGCGTCGAAGTCCTTCATACGGTCCAGGACCTGGTCGGCCGTCGGCTGGAACATCTCGTCGACGATCCGGCCGTCGGCGAGGTAGAGCACCCGGTCCGCGTAGGAGGCGGCCACCGGGTCGTGGGTGACCATCACGATGGTCTGGCCCAGCTCGTCCACCGAGCGGCGCAGGAAGCCCAGCACCTCGGCGCCCGCGCGCGAGTCGAGGTTTCCGGTCGGCTCGTCACCGAAGATGATCTCCGGGCGGGCGGCCAGGGCACGGGCCACGGCGACGCGCTGCTGCTGGCCGCCGGAGAGCTGGGACGGCCGGTGCTTGAGCCGTCCGGCCAGACCCACCGTCTCCACGACCCGGTCCAGCCAGGCCTTGTCCGGCTTGCGGCCGGCTATGTCCATGGGCAGGGTGATGTTCTCCAGCGCGTTCAGCGTCGGCAGCAGGTTGAACGCCTGGAAGATGAACCCGATCCGGTCCCGGCGCAGCTGCGTGAGCTTCTTGTCCTTCAGGCCGGTGATCTCGGTCTCGTCCAGATAGATCTGGCCGCTCGTCACGGTGTCGAGTCCGGCGAGGCAGTGCATCAGGGTGGACTTGCCGGACCCCGAGGGGCCCATGATCGCGGTGAACTGGCCGCGGGCGATGTCCACGTCGACGTGGTCGAGGGCGACGACACGGGTCTCCCCCGACCCGTACGCCTTGACGACCTGTCGGGCCCGCGCCGCAACGGCCGTAGGCCCTCCAGTACCCCCGTGCCTGGGAATGGTCACAGCCGATGTCACGGTAAGTCTCCTATGTCGGTTATATGTCGGTTGACGGGCGAGCGGCGCTCGGTGCCGCACCGGTCGGTCGAAGTGGTACGCCGATGAGTCTCGTGGGTGGCGGGGGTGCCGCGCGCTGGTGCGAAGCCCCGTCTTCCCCGGGGGAAAACCCCACCCCCGCCGGTTCGGACAACCGCCCCCCGGCGGCGTAAAGCCAGGTTAAGGACGACCCGGGGGCCGGTTCCTCCTCCAGGGGTACGAACCCTCCCCGAGCCTTCGTGCGGAGATCCCCCTAGGGGACGTCCACCGCCAGGTGGAGTCCTTCTCCGGGGAAGGTCCACCCACCGGCGCACTCAGGCTCCACCCTCCCGTTGCGTCATGGTCAAGTGGGAAGCTGTCGCGGGGCGGATGGATGCAGAGGGAAACCAGTAGGGGGAGGGATCCGGGTGGGCAGTACGAGACCGGCGACCCGGGACAGCGCCGAGCGCACCGCACCCGCCCGGCGCGGCGCGGTCGTCGCGGCCCTGATGCTCGCGATGGCACTGGCCGCGCTCGACTCCACCGTCGTCTCCACGGCCGTACCGCAGATCGTCGCCGACCTCGGCGGGTTCACCGTCTTCTCCTGGCTGTTCTCCGGCTATCTGCTCGCCGTCACGGTCACCCTGCCCGTCTACGGCAAGCTCTCCGACACCTTCGGCCGCAAGCCCGTCCTGGTGGCGGGTGCGGCCGTGTTCCTGCTCGGCTCACTGCTGTGCGCGGCCGCGTGGAACATGGGCGCGCTGATCGCGTTCCGCATCGTGCAGGGCCTGGGCGGCGGGGCGCTGCAGGGCACGGTGCAGACCCTGGCCGCCGATCTGTATCCGCTCAAGGAGCGCCCGAAGATCCAGTCCAAGCTGTCCACGGTGTGGGCGGTGTCGGCGGTCGCGGGACCGGGGATCGGCGGGGCGCTGGCGGCGTACGCGGACTGGCGCTGGATCTTCCTCGTCAATCTGCCCATAGGCGGGGCCGCGCTCTGGCTGGTCGTCCGTCATCTGCACGAGCCGGCGCGCGAGCGGCCCGCGTCGGTGCGCGTCGACTGGGCGGGCGCGCTGGCGGTGTTCGCGTGCGGCGGGGTGCTGCTCACCGCGCTGGTGCAGGGCGGGGTGGCGTGGGCGTGGCTGTCCGTGCCGTCGCTCGCCCTGTTCGCCACGGGGTTCGGGCTGGTCGGCGTGGTGGTGTGGGTGGAGCGGCGGGCGGCGGAGCCGATCATTCCTGGGTGGGTGTGGCGGCGCCGTACGATCGCGGCGGTCAATCTGGCGCTGGGCGCACTGGGCCTGCTGATGGTGGCGCCGGCGGTGTTCCTGCCCACGTATGCGCAGTCGGTGCTCGGCCTCGCGCCCGTGGCCGCCGGATTCGTGCTGTCCGTGTGGACGCTCAGCTGGCCGGTGTCGGCCGCGCTCAGCCAGCACGTGTACCGGCGGATCGGCTTCCGCGACACCGCGATGCTCGGCATCGGCACGGCCGCGCTGATCCTGTTCGCGTTCCCGTTCCTGCCGTATCCGGGAGCGGCCTGGCAGCCGACGCTGCTGATGCTGCTGCTGGGCGGTGCGCTGGGGCTGTTCCAACTGCCGCTCATCGTGGGGGTCCAGTCGACCGTGGGGTGGGCGGAGCGCGGTACCACCACGGCGTCGGTGCTCTTCTGCCGGCAGACCGGGCAGACCGTCGGCGCCGCCGTGTTCGGCGCGGTCGCCAACGGGGTGCTGGCCGCGCGGCTGGGCGGCGCGGGCGACCTGGACTCGGTGACGCGGGGGCTCGATGCCGGTACGGCGCCGCAGGCCACGCGGCATGCGATCGCCGACGCGGTGCACGCGGTGTATATGGGGGCCGCGTGCGCCGCGGGACTGGCGTTTCTGGTGCTGCTGTTCCTGGCGCCGCGGCGCTTCCCCGTGCTGAAGGACTGACGGAGAGCCAGAAAAATATGAGTTAACGCGGGTAACACCCGAGGTCAGGGTCCTTTTTGCGTAGTAAGCGCATACCGACCGTCCAGTTTGGTGAAAACGTCGCGCGCTCCGGATACCTGCGAGTAGCGTGCGTGGCTCGCACCCCCCAATCTCCCTGCGGTCCGCCGCCACGGACCCGAGCCGGCAAGGAGCACGGGATGTCCCACGACCCGTATCCACCCGTCCCGTCTTCGTATCCCTCCGTCCCGTACCCATATCCCTCCGTCCGCTCCCCGCACCCATCCGCCCCGGCGCAACTCACCTACCCCTGGCAGCCACTGCCCCCCGAACCGCCCAGGCCCCGCCCCCGGCCCCACCGCACCCCCCTCGGCCACCACAGCGACCTGCGGGTCCTGCGCACCGCCTACCGCTGGCAGCGGCGCACCGCCACCCTCACCGCCCTCGGCTACTTCACGCTCTTCCTCGTCCTGTCGGCGTTCGCCCCGGACGTCATGACCACCACGGTCAGCGACGGCATCCCCGCCGGACTGCTCCTCGCGCTCCTCCAACTCCCCGTCACCTGGCTGGCGATCGCGCTGTACGAGCACACCGCGCGCCGCCAGGTCGACCCGATCGCGGACCGCATCCGCAAGCAGGCGGAGCTGGACGCCAGGCGGGGGGCGTGAACCATGACCGGGTTCACGGGATTCAGCGACTCGGCGCAGGCGATGTCCCTGGTCGCGTTCTCCGCCGTAGCCACCATCACCCTCCTGCTGTGCGTGATGACCGGCCCCGACCGTGACGACCTCGACGAGTTCTACACCGGCTACGGCTCCCTGTCCCCGATGCGCAACGGCCTGGCGATCGCGGGCGACTACATCTCGGCGGCCACCGTGCTCGGCACGGGCGGAGTGATCGCCCTGTGCGGATACGACGGCATCGTGCTCGCGCTGAGCACCACCCTGTCGCTGCTGCTGATGATGTTCCTGCTGGCCGAACCCCTACGCAACGCGGGCCGGTTCACCATGGGCGACGCGCTCGCCCGCCGCATGCCCGGGCGTTGCGTCCGCGTCACGGCGTGCGCGGTGACCATCGCCGCGCTGCTGCCGCTGATGCTGGTGCAGTTGGCCGGCACCGGACAACTGCTGGCCTTCATCCTCGGCTTCTCCAGCGAGTCGCTGAAGACGGGCTGCGTCATCGGGCTGGGCGCGCTGATGATCAGCTACGCGGCGATCGGCGGCATGAAGGGCACCGCCCTCATCCAGATCGTGAAGATCGTGATGCTCCTCGGCTCGGGCGCACTGGTCGCCCTGCTGATCCTGCACCGCTTCGACTGGGACCCCGGCGCCCTGTTCGACGCGGCCGCCCGGCAGAGCGGGGCCGGGGACGCCTTCCTGCACTCGGGACTGCAGTTCATGGGCGGGACCAGCCCCCGACTGGACATGATCACGTCCGAGCTGACGATCGTCGTGGGCGGCGCCTGCCTGCCGCACATCACCATGCGCATGTACACCGCGTCCAGCGCCCGCCAGGTGCGCCGCTCGATGTCCTGGGCGGTGTCCAGCGTGGCCGTGTTCGTCCTGGTCATCACGGTCGTCGGCCTCGGCGCGACGGCCCTGATCGGCCGTACGACGATCGCCCAGGCCGACCCGCAGGGCAACACGGCGTATCTGCTGGGCTCCAGAGCGGCCTTCGGACCGGACGTGTCGAGCGCCGAGACCTTCCTGTTCACCACGGTCACCACGGCGATCTTCCTGACCCTCCTGGCCTCCGTCGCCGGAATGATCCTGGCCTGCGCCAACTCCCTGGCCCACGACGTGTTCGCGGGCCGGGTACGGGAGATGTCGGCCCGCCGCGAGATGACCCTGGCCCGGTTCTCGGCCCTGGCGATCGGCGCCCCGACCATCCTCCTGGCCACCCTGGTCCAGCACCGCAGCCTGCAGCCCCTGGTGACCCTCTCCTTCTGCCTCGGCGCCTCCGCCATCGCCCCCGCCCTCGTCTACAGCCTCTTCTGGCGCCGCTACACCCGAACCGGCCTGATCTGCACCCTGATCGGCGGCTCCCTCACCGTGCTGCTGCTGATGCCGGGCACCAACCTGGTCTCCGGCTCACCGATCTCGGCCTTCCCCGACGCCGACTTCAACTGGTTCCCGTTCACGACGACGGGCATCGTCTCGATCCCGGCGGGCTTCCTCTTCGGCTGGCTGGGCACGGTGGCCTCCGGCCGGCGCAAGGCGGAGGAACAACGGCGGCAGTACGAGGCGGTGGAGGGGTGGATCCTGGCGGGGGCCGTGCGCAGGGGGAGTTGAGGCACAGGGGGGCGAGGCGCGGGGAGAGTTGAAGCGCGGGGGCCGGGTCGCGCCCGGCTCACTCCAGGGCGGCCTGCCCGGTCAGCGACGTCAGGCTGTCGCGCATGTGATCCATGTGTGCCTGTACGTCGTCCCACCGCTCCCCGTGCTCGCGCAGCACCCGCTCCGTCTCCCGCGCGATCCGGTCCTCCCGCAC
Source organism: Streptomyces sp. NPDC001406 (assembly GCF_042895285.1). NCBI lineage: Bacteria > Bacillati > Actinomycetota > Actinomycetes > Kitasatosporales > Streptomycetaceae > Streptomyces > Streptomyces sp. NPDC001406. The sequence goes on along the minus strand of NZ_JBIAWG010000010.1, from coordinate 305,810 downwards.
CCGCGCCGCGGCAACGAGATCGGCGGCACGCGCGTGTGCGTCCTCCTGACACCGCCGTGCCGCCGCCTCCGCCTCCCCGAACTCCCGCTTCGCCTCGGCCAGCGCGACCTCGGCCCGGGCCAACTGCTCGACATGCTGCCTCTCCAGCGCGGCGGCCCGCTCGACGGCCTGCCGGTCGGCCTCGGCCCATCGTTCGGCGTGCTCCGTGGCCTGCTCGGCAAGCATCCCCTCGGTGCGCTGCCGCACCTCCCGCAACGCGGCGAGCGCCTCGCCGCGCCCCTCCTTCACCTCACGCCGGGCGCCGATACGCAGGTCGTCCGCCTCGGCGCGGGCCACGAGCAGCCGCTGCCGGGAGCGTTCCTCGGCCTCCGCACGCAGCGCGTCCGCCTGTTCCTGCGCCGTGCGCCGCACGTCGAGGGCATACGCCTCCGCCTCGGCGAGGTGTTCCTGTGCCGCGCGCCGCGCGCCCTCCCGCACGTCCGCCGCTTCTTCCGCCGCGAGCTGGAACACGCGCCGTGCGCGCTCCCCGAGCGTCTCGTACGTCTGCGGGGTGAGCCGCGCGACCGTCCCGCGCAGCCGCTCCGCCTCCGCCCCCATGTCCTTGGCGAGCACGGTGAGCCGCGCGGCCCGCTCCCACGCGGCGTCGCGGTCCCGGGAGAGTGCCGACGCGTACACGTCGACCTGCTCGGGGCGGTAGCCGCGCCCCCGGACGGTCGCGAAGCCGTACGGCGACTCCGAAGCGCTGCTCACCGTGGAACCCCTCTCCACCTGCCCCACACGCACCGACGATGGTGCGCACATCTTTATGGATCAGGCGCAAGTGTTTATAACGCGACACTCCACGCATAAGCAACGAACATGGCGAGACACCACCTGAAAAGGGCAGGGCCCGGTCGTACGAAGTCGTACGACCGGGCCCTGCCCTTGACGATGCGTCAGATAAGTCGGACACGGGTCACAGCAACCCGTCCCACATCTGCTCCAGCAGCACCGACCACCAGCTCTCCGGCGAACCCAGCGCCGCGGGGTCGAGCGAGGCGAGCTGCGCCTGGAAGTCGACGGTCCAGCGGCCCGCCTGCTCCTGGTTCAGACCGAACCGCAGCCGCCACATCCGGCCCAACAGCGCCAGACAGCGCGCGAACTCCGGCAGCCCGGAGTTCACGAACTGCGGCGGTACGGGCGCACCGCCCGGCCCCGCCTCCACGGGGACCGCGACGATGTTCGCCGTGCCGTACTGCACACAGATCGCCTTGCCGAAGTCCGTGCCCATGACCAGGTACGAACCCGCGTCCGGGGCCGGCTGCACGCCGCGCTCCTGTGCCAGCTCAGCCAGCGTCGGCACCGGACGGCCCGGCTGGGCCTGCGCCCAGAAGAACGGACCCATGTCCAGCGGCAGTCCGGCCGCCACCAGAGTGTGCGCCACGACCGGCGGCACGCCCTGCCGCGACACCGCCGCCTGCTCGAACCGGAACACACCCGGCCCGAACGCCGCCGCCAGTTCCTGGGCGATCCCCTCCGGCGGGACGGGCGGCACCGGCGGTACCTGCGGCACCGGCACCCGCACCGGCGCCGGCCGCGCGGGACCGTCCGCCACCTGGTGCAACTCGCCCTGGTGCGCCAGCAGTTGCTGCATGCCCTGCTGCCGGCTCGCGTGGTCCGTGCCGTACGGCGCGATGCTCGTGATCCGCGCCTGCGGCCACTGCTCCCGGATCATCCGCGCGCAGTAGGCACCCGGCAGCGCACACGACTCCAGCTCCGTGTGCAGCTCCAGCACCTTGTCCGGCGGCACGTTCATGGCGCGCAGCTCGTGGAAGATCTGCCACTCCGGGTGCGGCGTACCCGGCGCCGAACGCCGGATCAGCTGCTGCTCGGAACCGTCCTGGGCGCGGTAGCGCAGCACGGCCTGATACCCCGGGCCGACCGTCGGCTGCCCCTGCGGCGGATAGCCGTACGCCGGAGGCTGCTGCCCGGGCATGGGCTGCCCCGGCATGGGCTGACCGGGCATGGGCTGCCCCGGCATGCGCTGTCCGGGCGGCGGCATCGCGCCGTGCGGCTGCATCGGCTGCGGGGCGCCCGGGGGCATCGGCTGCGGGGCGCCCGGCATCCCGGGCACGCCGGGGGCCTGCGGCGGCGGAGGTGCGCCGGGCCCGGCCACCGGCGGCCCGGCCAGCACGGTCTCCGCGTGGTGTACGGCCTCTCGCGCACCCCCCGCAGCACCCGGCGGCTGGGGAGCGCCGGGGCCCGCCGGGGGCATCCCGGGAGCACCGGGAGCGCCAGGCGGAACCGGTGCGCCGGGCGCGCCCGGAACGCCCGGGGCGCCGGGCGGCTGCGGCGCGCCCCCGCCCGTGCCCCCGCCCATCTGGGACGGGTCGGCCAGCACCGTGGCCGCGTGATGCACATTGCCGGGAGGCGTGCCGCCCGGCGTGCCCGGCGCACCGGGCGGGTTGGGGGCACCCGGCGGAGTCGGCACGCCCGGTCCGGCCGGACCGGCCACTCCCTCCGGCCCTTCGGGACCGAGCGACGACATCAGCTGGGTCGGCACATACCCGCCCGCCGGAGCACCCGGAGCGCCCGGCGCGGGCGGCGGCGGAGGCGTGCTCCCCGGTCGCGCGCCCGGAGCACCCGGAGCGCCCGGCGGCGGAGGCGGCGCGCCCACCGGGCCCCGCGGCCGGCGCGGCGGCGGCGCGGCCTTGCTGGTCGCGGCGTCCGCGATGTCACTGGCGTTGGGCGCCAGCGGCCGCCCCGGCCCACCCGGACCGGCCGGGGGACGAGGCGCGTCCGGGGCACCGCCCGGCTCCTGCGGGTAGCCGTAACCGGGGGCGCCCGGAGGCGGAGTGCCCGGGCCGGCGGGAGCGCCGGGACCCTGGGGATAGCCGTACGTGGGCGCGGCCGGCGGCGCGGGCGTGCTGCCCTGCGGCACACCCGGAGGAGGCGTACCCGGAGCCGCCTGCCCCTGCGGATAGCCGTACGGAGGCGGAGGCGGCGTGCTGCCCTGCGGCACACCGGGCGCACCCTGATCGCCGAGCGCCGGAGAGACCGCCGTCGGCGGCAGCCCGCTGCCACCCGACATCAGCGCCGTCTTGGCGTCCGGCGGCGTGGCCCCGCCGCCGGAGTCGCTCAGCGGCGGCGCGAACACCGTCGCGGGCAGCGGCACGGAACGGTCCTCACCGGCGTCCGCGTTGGTGTCCGTACCGGCCCAGGGCGTCGCCCCGGCAGACACACCGTGCGCCCCGTCGCCCGGCTCGCCGCCACCCGCGGCCGGCCACGCCGCACCACTGCCCCCGGAACCGACCGGGGTCCCCGGCGCGGGAGTTCCCGCGGCCGGCGGCGCGGCGGAGGGCTCCGCGGCCGCGGCCGTGGGCACCCCGGCCTGCGTCTGCGGAAGCTCACCGTCCGACGAGCGCCGATCCGGGATCCCCAGCTTGTCCGCCGCCTCCTGCAGCCACTCCGGCGGGCTCAGCAGGAACGACGTCTGGTTCAGATCCACGCGGGCCGCGGGCGCCGGCACCGCGTCCTCGACCTCGTCCGGACGGCCGTACTCCTCCTCGTACCGGCGGATCACCTCACCCACCGGCAGCGCCGGCCACAGCGTCGCCTCACCGCTGTCCCGCGCGATGACGAGCCGCTGAGCGCCCGCGTCCGAACGCGGCCCCTCCGCACGGTCCTCGCCCCACACCACAAAACCGAGGTCGAACTCCCGCACCCGCACCTCACGGTGCTGATACGCCGGAACGTCCCCGTTGACCCACTCCTCGGCGCGCTCCTGCGCCTGCGCGAACGTCACCATCGCCGAAGCTCACTCCCCCATGGAAGAGACCGGAACGGCATGTGCGAAACCGCCGTCCACCATCAGGTTCGCCACCGTCTCCAACTCCGGCGGGCTGCCCGCCAGCCGGGACAGGAACGCGTCGAAGTCGTCACCGCACGGCAGCAGCAACCGCTCCACGCGCTCCGCCGGGGGCCACGAAGGATCCACGTCCCGCGCATCGTCGTACGCGCAGAACCACACCGAACCGAGCCGCTCGCCCTTCACCTTCACCGCGAGCAACCCGCCCTGCACGAAGGCCACACCCAGGTAATCCTTCGTCAGATGGTCACGCAGGCACTTGTTCACATAGACCAGGTCATTGACCGCGGCCTCGTCCCGCACCGTGAAGAACGGCTGGTCCACCAGCAGACCCAGCTCCGCGTCCAGCGCCGTGCCCACCGGCGCGCATCCGCCCGCCGCCTTGAGGAAGGAGCGGTACGCACCCGGCAGCCGGTACCCCAGGTCCTCCTCGACCCCCTGCACCTGCTGCTCCGTCACCGCGACACCCGACTTCGGCAGCCCGACATGCGCAGGACGCGTCTCCTGCAACGGCCGCGTCCCCCGCTTGCCGTGGTCCACCCGCGCCGTCGCCAGACCGGCGTGGTGCCGCAGCAACGCCTTCACCTCGACCGGAACCAGCTCCAGCCGCCGCGAACCGACCACGTGATGCCACGTCCAGCCGTGCGGCGTCGCCACCTCCGGCACCGTGTCCCACAGATCGTGCCCCGACGCCGACAACGCCGCGTTCGCCGACACATAGTCCGTCAGCCGCAACTCGTCGACGCCGAACCCCTCGGGCGGTTCGGCGATCTCCGCGGCCGCGCGCGCGTAGGGCGAGAAGTCGGGGTAACCGTGCTCATCGATACGTACCCCTCTCGGGTGACGTGCCGCCCGGACCGGATCCGGGAAATGCACGACCTGCCCGGCATAGGCCGCGTTCGGCGGCGCGGCTTGCTGCCCGAGCCGACCTGTCGTCATGGCGGTTGCCCCCTGCGGCACTCTGTACGAACCGAAACCGCACCGTATGTGGCACGCGACGGTCCGTATTCGACTGTCTCTGCAACGTCTACGACACGTTGACCGCGAGCATCGCGGTGCCGACAGCCTATGCGGTACACGGACACCGGTCACCGGGCCTCCACTTCCGTGACCAGCCGTCACCCTGCCGTGACAGCCTGCCCAAACCCGGGCGTGTCGCGCCGCCCCAGCTTCCGCACCAGCCACGGCATTTGGCACTCTGTGACCTTCGGGGGACGCCCGGAAGGGATGATGATCATGAATGCGACGCAGACGGGACCACCCACGGACACCCGCACCAGCGGCAGGCACAACCACGCCTCGGGCGACCCACGCATCGGCTGGAGCCACGCCGAAACCCCACACGCCCCCGCCCTCCTGCACCGCCGCGACGGCATCACGCCCACCGTCGCCGCCGCCCTCTCCGTCCGCGGCGCCACCCTCACCGCCACCGCCGCCCGCGGCGACGAACCCCCTCCCCTCCACCCCCTCGTCCAGGACTTCCTCGACACCCTCACCAGCACCCAGCGCGACTGCTTCACCGGCCGCTGCGCCGAAACCCTCCTCATATCCCGCCACATCGCCACCGCCGACGCCGCCCGCAGCAAGCGCGCCGCCCGCAAGCCGATGACCAACGGCGAGGCCCGCAGAGCCCTCAAGCAGGCCAAACTCACCGCCCGCCGGATACGCGAGGACGGCGACCCCCTCCACGGCAGCTTCGCCGCACCCTGCCGCGCCTGCACCGCGCTCAGCGCCCACTTCGGCGTCCGCATCGTCGACCCCACGACAGACGGCAACTGAACCCCCGGACCCACATCACACGGGGCCACCAAGGCACAAAACCCACACACAAGCACGCGCACCCCGCAGCGAACTCGACGATCGAAGGGCAGATGCACACCGACCGCACCTCAACGACCCGCTTCCCCGTACCCATCGACGCCGCACTGCGCGCCGCCGGCTGGCAACCCGGACGCTGGGACATCAAGCAGGCCGAGGTCTGGGCCGACACCCTCCGCGAACACACCTCACCCGCCGGACACCGGCACACCGTCTTCCCCGCGGCCGTCGAAGCCTGGGCCGAATTCGGCGGCCTCACCATCACCCCGGCAGGTCCCGGCCGCCAGATCGCCCCCGCCGCCCTCGACCTCGACCCGCTGCACGGCCTCCACCTCGCCCGCACCCTCGGCGACCTCGGCCGCGCCCTCGACACCGAGCTGTGCCCCCTCGGCGAGGAGACCGAGACCCACTCCCTCCTCGCCATCGACGCCGAAGGCCGCGTCTACACGCTCGACCACACCGGCGACTGGTACCTCGGCCCCGACATCGACCACGCCCTGTCGGCGCTCATCGCGGGCATCGAACCCGTACGGCTCACGTCCGGCTGAACCACCCACCGGCACCCACCGGCACCCACCGGCACCCACCGGCACCCGCCCGGCCTCCCCGCGCGGCACCCCCGCCCGCCGCGCGCCTACACCGCCGGAATCACCGCCGACACCCGAAAGCCCCCCGCATCGGTCGGCCCGGACACGAACACGCCGCCCAGCGCCATGACCCGCTCCCGCATCCCGAGCAGACCATTGCCACCGGACGGCAACCGCGCCGCCGACGCCGACGACAACTCCGGCGGCGGCTCGTTCTCCACCTGCATCGCGATCTCCGACACCCGGTGCGCCAGCCGTACGTGCGTCTTCGCACCCGCCGCATGCTTGTGGACGTTCGTCAACGCCTCCTGCACCACCCGGTACGCCGTCTGCTCGACCGCCCGCGCATACGACCGCGCATCACCCTCGACCGACAGATCCACCACCATCCCCGCCGCCGCCGACTGCCCGATCAGCACGTCCAGCTCCGCCAGGTAGGGCCCCTCCACCACAGCGTCGTCCTCATCGACAAGGGATTGGGCCTCCGCCACCGGCACCCCGACCGAGGCCGGCGGCACCGACGACGCCGCCCGCCGCTGCGCACCGTCCCCGGACCGCAGCACCCCCAGCATCTCCCGCAACTCCGTCAACGCCTGCCGGCCCATGTCCCCGACCAGCACCGCGTTCCTCACGGCCTTCTCTGGATCCTTCCGGGCCACCGCCTGCAACGCGGCCGCATGCACCACCATCAGGCTCACCCGATGCGCCACCACGTCATGCATCTCGCGGGCGATACGCGTCCGCTCCTCGTTCCGCGCCCACTCCGCGCGCTCCTCCGCCCGCTCCGCGAGCAGCTGCAGCTCCCTCTCAAGACTGTCCGCCCGCTCCCGCAGACTCTCCATGAGCCGGCGCCGGGCACCCACATACAGCCCCAGCAGCACAGGCGGCGCGGTCAGCCCGAGCGACGTGGTGATCGAGGCGAACGGCACGAACCAGTCCCCGAGGGTCAGATCACCCCGCGCCATGTCCTGGCGCACCCGCACGAACGTCACGATCATCGTCCCGACGAGGGACATCCCCGCCAGCGCCGCGATGATCCGCCGCGGCAGCTCCGCCGCGGCCAACGTGTACAGGCCGACGATGCCCATCAGGAAACCCATCTGGGCGGGCGTAATCGCAATGGCCACCAACACGACCGCGATCGGCCACTTCCGCCGCAGCAACAGCACCGAACCGGCCAGCAGACCGAACACGATCCCGACCGACACCGGGATACCCGCGTCGCGGGCGAAGGGGATGCCCTCCGCCGCACACTCCAACGCGGACACCAGCGCGAGACTCCCGTCGAGTACCGCGCTGCGCCACCTCGCCCACCACCACGGGCCGGTCAGGGCCGTGGCGCGCTCTTCCCCCGTCGTGGTCATGCGTCCAGCCTACGGGCGGTGGGGTGAGCTTTTCCGGTGAGTTTCGCCTACTGGCCTACACCACACTCCGTAATCGAATAACTGCGAAACCCCCCGGTATCCCTCGAACTACTGAACCACGCCCGTTCGGCCCCGGAACCGACCATTCCGGCCGGACGGTATGCACATGGCACATTCACACGGCAAGTACACCGACTTCGAGGGGCTACGGGAGCGGGCGGTCGCGCTGCGGCGCCGGGGCTACAGCCTTCGGCAGATCCGCGACGAGCTGAAGATCTTCAACAACGACATCCTCAACCAGTTGGTGAAGGGGGAGCCGCCCCCGGAGCGGACGAAACGCCCGCGGGCGAAGGACGACATGCGGGAGAGGGCGCGGGACCTGCGCAGGCAGGGCTGGACGTACGACCAGATCGAGGCGGAGCTGGGGTGTTCGCGGAGCTCGGTTTCATTGTGGGTGCGGGATCTGCCGAGGCCCGAGCGCAAGCGCAGCCCTGAAGAGGCGGCAGCCATCGCCAGGAAGGGCTGGGAGGCGAAGCTCCGCATCCGCGACGAAGAGCGCCGGCGAAGCAAGGACGAGGCCAAGCAGTCGATCGGCGACCTGTCAGCCCGCGAACTGTTCCTCGTGGGCGTCGGTCTCTATTGGGCCGAGGGCAGCAAGGACAAGCCGTACGACCGCCGCGAGAACGTCACCTTCGTCAACAGCGACCCGGGGGTGATCAAGGTCTACCTCGCCTGGCTCGACCTGCTCGGCGTCGAGCGGGCACGCCTGCGTTACACCGTCATGATCCATGAGAATGCCGATGTTTCGGGTGCCGAACGGTACTGGGCCGACCTGGTCGGCGCCGACGCCTCCGCCTTCAACAAGACGACTCTCAAGAAGCACAACCCCAAGACGGTCCGCAAGAACGTGGGGGACACCTACCGGGGCTGCCTGGTGATCAAAGTCCTGAAGGGCGCCGACTTGTACCGTCGCATCGAAGGGTCTTGGTACGGCATAGTGTTGGGTGCCGACTCGGCAACCTGACCAAATGTCCGGTTTAGTCGAGTTTCATCCCCCATGGTGTAATCAGGCAGCACTGAGGGTTTTGGTCCCTTAAGTTCAGGTTCAAATCCTGATGGGGGAGCTGCGTACATGCGGGCCCTGCCAGCGCTGGCAGGGCCCGCTCCCATGTCTCCCCCGAAACGCCCCGGTATCCTGCGGATGTCCACCCCCACCCATCCAAAGCCGAAGGGCAACCCCGTGAGCGCCATTCGCCCGGCAGCCGTCGTCGTTCTTGCAGCGGGTGAGGGCACCCGTATGAAGTCGGCCACACCGAAGGTCCTGCACGAGATCTGCGGCCGTTCCCTGGTCGGTCATGTGCTCGCCGCCGCCCGCGAGTTGAACCCGCACGAGCTGGTCGTCGTCGTGGGACACGCCCGCGAGAAGGTCACCGAGCACCTCGGCGGCATCGACCCGCAGGTGCGGACCGCCGTGCAGGACCAGCAGAACGGCACCGGACACGCCGTACGGATGGCTCTGGAGGAGCTCGGCGGGACCGTCGACGGAACCGTGGTCGTCGTCTGCGGAGACACCCCGCTGCTCAGCGGCGAGACGCTGCGGACGCTCGCCGCGACCCATCACGCGGACGGCAACGCCGTCACCGTGCTGACCGCCGAGGTCCCGGACGCGACCGGCTACGGCCGTATCGTCCGCGACGACGCCTCCGGTGCCGTGACCGCGATCGTCGAGCACAAGGACGCCGACGGGTCGCAGCGCGCGATCCGTGAGATCAACTCCGGGGTCTTCGCCTTCGACGGGCAGCTCCTGGCCGACGCGCTGGGGAAGGTACGGACGGACAACAGCCAGGGCGAGGAGTATCTGACGGACGTCCTCGGGATTCTGCGGGAGGCCGGGCATCGCGTGGGGGCCTCGGTCGCCGCTGATCACCGTGAGATCGCCGGGATCAACAACCGTGTGCAGCTCGCGGAGGCGCGCCGGATCCTCAACGACCGGCTGCTGGAGCGCGCGATGCTGGCCGGTGTGACGGTCGTGGACCCGGCGTCGACGTGGGTGGATGTGACCGTGTCGTTCGAGCAGGACGTTCTCGTCCACCCTGGCACCCAGCTCCAGGGTTCGACGCATCTCGGCGAGGGCGCGGAGGTCGGGCCCAACAGCCGGCTCACGGACACGCAGGTGGGCGCGGGCGCGCGGGTGGACAACACGGTGGCCGACCGGGCGCACATCGGGCCGCAGGCCAGTGTGGGGCCGTTCGCGTATCTCCGACCCGGTACCCGTCTGGGGCTGAAGTCCAAGGTGGGTACGTATGTGGAGACGAAGAACGCCTCGATCGGGGAGGGGACCAAGGTTCCGCATCTCTCGTATGTCGGGGACGCGACCATCGGTGACCACTCGAACATCGGTGCCGCGAGTGTGTTCGTGAACTACGACGGGCAGGACAAGCACCACACGACGATCGGGTCGCACTGCCGTACGGGTTCGGACAATATGTTTGTGGCTCCCGTCACGGTCGGGGACGGTGCGTACACCGCCGCGGGCTCGGTGATCACCAAGGATGTGCCGCCCGGTTCGCTGGCCGTGGCCCGCGGTCAGCAGCGGAATATCGAGGGTTGGGTGGCCCGGAAGCGTCCGGGGAGCGCGGCCGCGAAGGCGGCGGAGGCGGCCTCCCGGCAGCGCGGCGGCGAGGACTGACCGGAAACGGGTCCGCCGAACACGGCGTACCGTGATAAGTGCATACCCGCACCCCACCAGCTGAGTCGGCCTCTCACGCCCAGCCGAGAGGTCGCTCGACACCCAGCTGAGACACCTCTGAGGAGACAGTGCTGTGACCGGGATCAAGACGACCGGCGAGAAGAAGATGATGTTCTTCTCCGGCCGCGCCCACCCCGAGCTTGCCGAGGAGGTCGCCCAGCAGCTGGGTGTCGGGGTCGTCCCGACGAAGGCCTTCGACTTCGCCAATGGCGAGATCTATGTGCGTTATCAGGAGTCGGCGCGTGGTGCGGACTGCTTCGTGATCCAGAGCCACACGGCTCCGATCAACCAGTGGATCATGGAGCAGCTGATCATGATCGACGCGCTGAAGCGTGCGTCGGCCCGTTCGATCACGGTGATCGTGCCGTTCTACGGTTATGCCCGGCAGGACAAGAAGCACCGTGGTCGTGAGCCGATCTCGGCGCGTCTGATCGCGGATCTGATGAAGACGGCGGGTGCCCACCGCATCCTGACCGTGGATCTGCACACCGACCAGATCCAGGGTTTCTTCGACGGGCCGGTGGATCACCTGTTCGCGCTGCCGCTGCTCGCGGACTACGTGGGTCGGAAGGTGGACCGGGACAAGCTGACGGTGGTGTCCCCGGACGCGGGCCGTGTGCGGGTGGCGGACCGCTGGTGCGACCGTCTGGGTGCGCCGCTGGCGATCGTGCACAAGCGGCGTGACAAGGACGTGGCGAACCAGGTGACCGTCCACGAGGTCGTGGGTGAGGTCCGGGGCCGGGTGTGTGTGCTGGTGGACGACATGATCGACACCGGTGGCACGATCTGTGCGGCGGCGGACGCCCTGTTCGCGCACGGTGCGGAGGATGTCATCGTGACGGCGACGCACGGTGTGCTGTCGGGTCCGGCGGCGGACCGGCTGAAGAACTCTCGGGTGAGTGAGTTCGTGTTCACGAACACGCTGCCGACGCCGGGTGAGCTGAGCCGGGATCTGGACAAGCTGACGGTGCTGTCGATCGCGCCGACGATCGCGAGTGCGGTGCGTGAGGTGTTCGAGGACGGTTCGGTGACGAGCCTGTTCGACGAGCAGTGATCTCTGTTCGCCTTCGAGGTTGATCGATTTTTCTGCGGCCTCCCGCGCCGAGTAGACTGTTTCAGTTGCTCGGCGAGGGAGGCCGTTCCCGTTCTGTGACGGGGTACGGCGGTCCGTTATCGACGCGCTCTTCGTAGCAGGCCGTTCGTGGCCGGGTGACCACGTCCGTATCTACTTCTACGAGGAGTGATCATGTCCGAGGTCAAGATCTCCGCCGAGACCCGTACCGAGTTCGGCAAGGGTGCCGCCCGTCGTATCCGCCGTGAGTCGAAGGTTCCCGGTGTGCTGTACGGCCACGGTTCCGACCCGCTGCACCTGACCCTTCCGGGCCACGACCTGCTGCTGGCGCTGCGTACGCCGAACGTCCTGATCTCCCTGGACATCGACGGCAAGTCCAACGAGCTGGCGATCCCGAAGTCCGTGCAGCGCGACCCGATCAAGGGTTTCCTGGAGCACGTCGACCTGCTGCTGGTCAAGCGGGGCGAGAAGGTCACGGTCGAGATTCCGGTGCACGCGGAGGGTGAGCTGGCCGCCGGTGGCAACCTGCTGGAGCACGTCCTGAACGCGCTGCCGGTCGAGGCCGAGGCCACGCACATCCCCGAGGGCGTGACGGTGTCGGTCGAGGGTCTGGAGGCCGGTGCCTCGGTCCTCGCCAAGGACATCGTCCTGCCGTCCGGTGTGACGCTGGCCGTCGACGAGGACGCGGTCGTTCTCCAGGTCCTGGCCGCGCAGGCCGAGGAGGCCGCGGCCGAGGGCGAGGGCGAGGGCGAAGAGGCCGCCGAGGCCTGATCCTCGCGGTGGTCGTTCGTGTCAGCCGCTGTTCCCGGCCGGGGGGCAGCGGCTGTCGCGTGTATCAAGGACTTATCGAGGACGCGTGTCGACGCGTATCAAGGAGACATGGACGTGACCACCCCCGCCAATGCCCCCTGGCTGGTCGTAGGCCTGGGCAATCCCGGTCCCGACTACGCCATGAACCGGCACAACGTCGGCTTCATGGTGGCCGATCTGCTGGCCGAGCGGATCGGGGGGAAGTTCAAGCGTGCCGGGAAGGCGCAGGCTCAGGTCGTGGAGGGGCGGATCGGCCCGCCCGGTCCGGCGAGCCGGCGGGTGATCCTGGCGAAGCCCATGTCGTACATGAACCTGTCGGGCGGTCCGGTGAATGCGCTGCGGGACTTCTACAAGGTGCCGGTGGCGAACATCGTGGCGGTGCACGACGAGCTGGACATCGACTACGGGACCCTGCGGCTGAAGCTGGGCGGCGGGGACAACGGGCACAACGGGCTGAAGTCGATGACGAAGGCGATGGGTGCGGACTATCACCGGGTGCGGTTCGGGATCGGGCGGCCTCCGGGTCGCATGCAGGTGGCCGACTTCGTGCTGAAGGACTTCTCGTCGGCGGAGCGCAAGGAGCTGGACTACTTCGTGGACCGGGCGGCGGACGCGGTGGAGTGTCTGGTGATCGAGGGACTGGAGCGGGCGCAAAGCTCGTACAACTCCTGACTTGTCCGGCTGTGGGGCGGGCGGGAGTTGACCGATCGGACGGGCATGGCCAATGATCCCGGCCATGCCTGCCATTGCCATCTCTTCCCGTGAGGCCTCGGCCGCCGCGGTGCGGTTCGGGCGGTTCGCGGTGATGGGTGCGGTCGCCGTGCTGATCCTGATCGCGGGTGTGTGGGGTTCCTGGGGGACCGCGCAGCACGTGATGCTGACGAAGGGCCGGGAGCACGGCACGATCAGGGTGACCCAGTGCGACCGGGACACGTGTTCGGGGCCCTTCACGCCGGTCTCGCCGGGTGCGACGGCGCGGAACCGTGTCTTCATCCAGGAGCCGGTGGCGGTGCGCAAGGGACAGACGTACGCCGTCATCGTGAAGCCCGGTACGGATGATGTCGTACGGTCGGGGCCGGCGGGGATCCTGTATGCGTGGGTTCCGCTGGGCGGGGCTCTGCTGCTCGCCTCGGTCGTCGTGGCGGGCGGGCTGCGGCTGACGCGGCCGGCGTGGGTGCTGGCGGGGTCGGGGGCCGTGCTGCTGACTGCGGCCTTCCTGGCGCTCTGAGCCCGGTGTGCCCAGTGGAATCCGAGTGTTGTGTGTTCGTGATTGACCGCGGGTCAGTCGGGGCTGGATGCTGAGCCGCCCCCTCCACATCTTCCCGTCCGTAACTCGAAGATGGACTGCCCCATGCGTACCCTCACTCGCGCCGGCGCCGTGTGCGCCGTCGCGGCGGCCGCGCTGTTCGCCGCCCCTTCCGCCTACGCCACCGCTCCGGGTGACAACGGCACAGTGAAGATCCACGATGCCAAGACGGGCGAGGAGTTGCGCCGCAACGAACCGCACGTCTGCACGTTCTACCTGGACGCCTTCGGTTTCGACGGGGTGCAGGAGGTCGACTGGCACATCGAGGCGTGGGCTCCGACGGCCGCCCCGAAGGGCGAGACCGTGAAGTCCGGTGCCATCACCCTGGACGGCGAGGGACACGGCCGTACCGAGGACCTGTCGCTGCCCGACGGGCACTACAAGCTGTTCTGGAACTTCGACGGCGAGAAGGGCGCGGCCAAACACAAGGTGTTCTGGACGGACTGCGCGGACTCCGAGGGCGGCGGTACGACGCCGTCCGCGTCCCCGAGTTCCTCCGCGAGTGAGTCGGCGAGCCCGTCGGGTTCCGCGTCCCCGAGCGCGTCTGCGAGCGAGTCGGCGGGCGGTGGCGAGTCGACGGCGCCGGTCGCGTCGCCGTCGTCGTCCGAGCAGGGCGGTGGCTCGGGCGGTCTGGCCGAGACGGGCAACGGCGCGCCGGTGGGTCTGCTGTCGGGTGTCGCGGCCGCGCTGGTCGGCGCGGGCGGTTACCTCGTGTTCCGGCGCCGGAAGGCCGTCCGGGGCTGATGCCCGCATGGGTGTGCCCCCGTGCTTCGCGTGAAGCACGGGGGCACACCCATGTCGTCGGCCGTCAGCCGGTGTTGCGCAGGCCCGCGGCCACGCCGTTGACGGTGAGGAGAAGGGCCCTCGACAGCAGCGGGTCGGGCTGTTCGCCTCTGGCCGCGGCGTCGCGCTGGCGCTTGAGCAGGGTGACCTGGAGGTAGGAGATCGGGTCCAGGTAGGCGTCACGGATGCTGAAGGTCTGCCTCAGCACCGGTGTGGCGTCGAGGAGTTCCTTCTCGCCGGTGATGCGGAGGACCTCGGAGACGGTCAGTTCGTGTTCGGTGCGGATGGTGTCGAACACGTGCCGGAGCTCGTCGGGGACGAGGGTGTCGACGTAGTGCTCGGCGATGCGCAGGTCGGTCTTGGCCAGGGTCATCTCCACGTTGGAGATGAAGTTGCGGAAGAAGTGCCACTGCTCGTGCATCTCGTCGAGCACCGTGTCCAGCCCCGCTTCGCGCAGCGCCTTCAGCCCGGAGCCGACGCCGAACCAGCCGGGGACGATCTGCCGGGACTGGGTCCAGCCGAACACCCAGGGGATGGCGCGCAGGCCGTCCAGTCCGGCGCCGGAGTCGGGCCGCCGGGAGGGGCGGGAGCCCAGGTGGAGGTCGGCGAGCTGGTCGACCGGGGTGGAGGCGAAGAAGTACGCGGGCAGGTCGGGGTCCTCGACCAGGCGCCGGTAGGCGTCGTGGGCGGCGTCCGAGACGACGTCCATGGCGGCGTCCCAGCGGGCCAGGGCCTCGACCGACTGGCGGGGCGCGGTGTGCAGGGCGGAGGCCTGGAGGGTGGCCGCGACGGTCAGTTCCAGGTTCTCCCGGGCGAGGGAGGGGATGAGGTACTTGTCGGAGATGACCTCGCCCTGCTCGGTCACCTTGATCTCGCCCTCCAGGGTGCCCCAGGGCTGGGCGAGGATGGCGTCGTGGGAGGGGCCGCCGCCGCGGCCGACGGTGCCGCCGCGGCCGTGGAAGAGGCGCAGCCGGACGCCGTAGCGGTGGGCGACGTCGCGCAGGCGGCGCTGGGCGCGGTGGATCTCCCACTGGCTGGTGGTGATGCCGCCGAACTTGGAGGAGTCGGAGTAGCCGAGCATGACCTCCTGGACGTCGCCGCGCAGCGCGACCAGGCGCCGGTAGGACGGGTCGGAGAGCATGTCTTCGAGGATGGTGTCGGCGGCCTTGAGCTCGTCGGTGGTCTCCAGGAGGGGGACGATGCCGATCCTGGCCCAGCCGGCGTGCAGGTCGACGAGGCCGGCCTCGCGGGCGAGGACGGCGGCGGCGAAGACGTCGTCGGCGCCCTGGCACATGGAGATGATGTAGGACTCGATGACCTCGGGTCCGAAGACCTCCAGGGCCTTCTTGACCGTCTGGAACACGCCGAGGGTCTTCTCGCCGGCCGCGTCGACGGGGGCCGGGGTGGGAGCGAGGGGCCTGCGGGAGCGCAGTTCCTTGGCGAGGAGCCGGGCCCGGTACTCGCGGGGCATGTCGGCGTAGCGCCAGGATTCCTCGCCGAGGCGGTCGAAGAGCTGGCCGAGGGCGTGGTGGTGGGCGTCGGCGTGTTCGCGGACGTCCATGGTGGCGAGCTGGAGGCCGAAGGCGGCCAGGGTGCGGATGATGCGGGCGAGCCGGCCGTCGGCGAACAGGCCGCCGCGGTGTTCGCGCAGGGAGGTCTGGAGGATGCGCAGGTCGGCGAGGAGTTCGCCGGTGCCGAGGTAGTCGCGGCCCGGCTGGTGGGGGGTGTCCTTGGCCAGGCGCTGCTTGGTGTTGGCGAGCTTCTGGCGGATGCAGGTGGCCTTGAGCCGGTAGGGCTCCTCGGCGTTCAGGCGCTTGTAGCGGGGGCTGATCTCGGGCAGGAGGTCCAGGTCGGTGCGCAGGGACTCCAGGAGTTCCTCGGTGGCGCCGGTGTAGCGGATGGACTGGGAGAGCAGGCCGCGCAGCTCGTCGATCATCTCCGTGGCGTCGTTGATGCCGTGTTCGTGCTGGAGGATGAGGACTTCCCAGGTCACGGCGGGGGTGACATTGGGGTTGCCGTCGCGGTCGCCGCCGATCCAGGTGCCGAAGGTCAGCGGCCGGGTGTCGTCGGGGAGCCTGACGCCGACGCGCTCCAGCTCGGCGGTGAGGTCTTCCAGGACGTCGCCGACGGCGTTGGCGTGGAGTTCGTCGAGGTAGTAGATCGCGTTGCGGGCCTCGTCGGCGGGTTCGGGGCGTACGACGCGCAGCTCGTCGGTCTGCCAGACGAGGTCGATGTTCTCGGCCAGGCGGGTGTCGTGGCGGCGGCGGTCGGCCTCGATGACCGGGGCCTCCAGGAGTGCGGCGATGCGCCGGAGCTTGTTGAGGACCGAGCGGCGGGCGGCCTCGGTGGGGTGTGCGGTGAACACGGGGCGGACGTTGAGGTGCTGGACGGTCTGCCGCAGGTGTTCGGGGTCGGCGTCCTTGAGGCGGTCGGCGGTGCGGGCGAGGAGGCCGCCCTCGGCGGCGCGCCGGGCGCGCAGCTCGCGGCCGCGGTGGACCTGCTCGGTGACGTTGGCCAGGTGGAAGTAGGTGGAGAAGGCGCGGACCAGCTTGGCGGCGGTCTCCAGTTCGGTGCCGCGCAGCAGCTCGGCGGCGGCCTCTCCGTCCTCGCGGGTGAGGCGGCGGACCTTCTCGACGAGTTCGAGCAGCTCGGGGCCCTCCTGCCGGACGAGGGACTCGCCGAGGAGGTCGCCCAGTCGCCTGATGTCGGCGCGCAGCTCACTGCTGGTCGTGGTGGTCTGGTCGTCGGCACTGCTCACAGGTGCGGCTCCTTGCAGTGTTGAAGCTCGTCCGGGAGGGAACCCGGGTGTCTGCCGCGCGGCAGCTGCCGCGTACGGCCCGGACATCCGGGAAGAAACAGAGCGGACCGCGCTGTCCGACCGACTCCAAGGATAGGTGTCCATGTGGACGCGCTGGCTCACGGGCTCTTGCCGCCGGACACCGCGCTGCCATACTTACGTCGCCGTAGGTTACGGAACCGTAGGGAAGTCTGGGTACAGTCCCACTAGGTCGCCGCGACCCGGCACCCCCCCCTTCACCCTCGACCCCACAGGGGACGCCCATGACCACGAGTTCCGATGTGATCGATGACGCCCCGCAGGCGACCGACGCAATCCCCTCCGCCACGCTGGGCGGTGAGCAGAAGCGTTCGATCGAGCAGATCACGCTGTTGCTGTTCATCACCGTGCCGTTCCTCGCGCTGGTGGCCGCGGTGCCGCTGGCGTGGGGCTGGGGGGTGAGCTGGCTGGATCTGAGCCTGCTGGTGTTCTTCTACTTCCTGGGCTGCCACGGCATCACGATCGGTTTCCACCGCTATTTCACCCACGGTTCGTTCAAGGCCAAGCGGCCCCTGCGGATCGCTCTGGCGATCATGGGGTCGCTGGCGGTCGAGGGTCCCCTGGTGCGCTGGGTGGCCGACCATCGCAAGCACCACAAGTTCTCCGACGCGGAGGGTGACCCGCACTCCCCGTGGCGGTACGGCGAGACCGTCCCGGCGCTGGTCAAGGGCCTGTGGTGGGCGCACATCGGCTGGATGTTCGACGAGGAGCAGACGTCGCAGGAGAAGTACGCGCCGGATCTGATCAAGGACCCGGCGATCCGGACGATCTCCCGTCAGTTCGTCTACTGGACGGTGCTCTCCCTTGCCCTGCCGCCACTGATCGGCGGCCTGGTGACGATGTCCTGGTGGGGCGCGTTCACGGCGTTCTTCTGGGGGTCACTCGTGCGGGTGGCTCTGCTGCACCATGTGACGTGGTCGATCAACTCGATCTGTCACGCGGTGGGCAAGCGGCCGTTCAAGTCGCGCGACCGCTCGGGGAACGTGTGGTGGCTGGCGGTCCTGTCGTGCGGCGAGTCCTGGCACAACCTGCACCACGCCGACCAGACCTCGGCGCGGCACGGTGTGGAGCGGGGTCAGCTGGACTCGTCGGCGCGGATCATCCGCTGGTTTGAGATGTTCGGCTGGGCGTACGACGTGCGCTGGCCGTCACGCTCGCGTATCGATTCGCGCCGTAACACCGGGGAAGACGGCTCTCGGCGGGGGGCCAAGGCCGCGAAGGCGGCATGATTGACGCCGTGGCGACCGACTCCAGCACCCCCAGCACCGAAAAGCCGCGGCGAGCGCGCCGGACCCGGATGACCGGTGCCGAGCGCCGCCAGCAGTTGCTCGAGATCGGTCGCACCCTCTTCGCGGCGAAGGGCTTCGAGGGCACGTCGGTGGAGGAGATCGCGGCGAAGGCCGGGGTCTCCAAGCCGGTGGTGTACGAGCACTTCGGCGGCAAGGAGGGGCTGTACGCGGTGGTGGTGGACCGCGAGATGCGCCGGCTGCTCGACATGGTGACGAGCAGCCTGACGGCCGGCCATCCCCGCGAGCTGTGCGAGCAGGCGGCGTTCGCGCTGCTGGACTACATCGAGGAGTACACGGACGGCTTCCGCATCCTGGTCCGTGACTCTCCGATCCCCCAGTCGACGGGTTCCTTCGCGTCGCTGATCTCGGACATCGCGACCCAGGTGGAGGACATCCTGGGCCGCGAGTTCAAGTCCCGCGGCTTCGACCCGAAGCTGGCGCCGCTGTATGCCCAGGCGCTGGTCGGGATGGTGGCGCTGACCGGTCAGTGGTGGCTGGACGTGCGCCGCCCGAAGAAGGCGGAAGTCGCCGCCCACCTGGTGAATCTCGCGTGGCACGGGCTGGACGGGCTGGAGCCGAAGCCGCGGTTGATCGGGCACCGCAAGAGTTAGCGGTGTCCGGCGCGGGGTGCTGATCACCCGATGTGATGACCTTTGTCGGTCCCGGCGGCTAGCGTGGGTATCAGGCCGCTGAACACCGCTCATGGGAGGAATCACCATGACTGCCGAGCCGAGCAGCGCACACGACGCCGAGCCCGGCATCCACCTGCCCGTGCCGCCGCCCGATGGCTTCACGGTCGACGATCTGTTCACACTGCCGGACCTCCCGCCGCACACCGAGTTGTTTGACGGGAGCTTGGTCTTCGTGAGTCCGCAGCGGGATTTCCACAGCATCGTGATCGACCTGCTGGTAGCCGGCCTGCGCCGTGCCGTCCCCAGTGGTCTGAAGGTGCGTCGCGAGATGACCGTCGTCCTCGATCACCGCAACGCACCTGAACCCGACATCAGTGTCGTGCGTGCGGATGCCTTCACCGGACGCGAGCAGACCCGGTATCACTCCGAGGACCTCGTCCTTGCTGTTGAGGTCGTCTCCCCGGACTCCGAAGCCCGGGACCGTGACAGCAAGCCCACGAAATACGCGGCCGCCGGTATCCCGCACTTCTGGCTGGTCGAGATGGCCGAGGGGAATCAGCACCCAGTGGTCAGGACCTATGAGCTGGACCCGGTCAACAAGGCCTACGCGCTCACTGGTATCCACCACGACAAGCTCGAACTCTCTGCACCGTTCGACATCGAAATCGACATCACTTCGGGCGCGCTCGACGAGCTCTGAGCGGCTCCAGGAACTCCAGCCGGTTCCCCACCGGATCCTCCGAATAGAAGCGGCGGTGGCCGGGGAGGTTGTCGTCCCAGGTCACCGGTGCCGCACCCGCGGCCAGCCGGGCCGCGTACGCCTCGATGTCCGTCACCCGCAGCCCCGGGTGGGCCTTCTTCGCGGGCCGGAAGTCCTGCTCGATGCCCAGGTGGAGCTGGACGGAGCCGGCCTCGAACCAGCAGCCGCCGCGGGCCGCGAGCGCCGGCGGTTTGGGGAGTTCCGTCATGCCGAGGACACCGACGTAGTACGCCCGCAGCAGGTCCTCGGAGCCGGGCGGGGCGGCGAGCTGGACGTGGTCGACAGCGGCGAGCATCAGCCCTCCTTGAGGGCGACGGCGAACAGCCGGCGGAACGGGAGCACGGTGCCGTACTCCTGGCTCGGGTACGCCTCCCGCAGCAGGTCCCGGTATGCGGTGACGAACGCGTCCCGGGCCTCCGGGTCGTCCGCGAGGACGGTGAGGGCGGGCCGCAGTCCCGTCCCCTTGACCCAGTCGAGGACGGGGTCCTCGCCCCGCAGGACGTGGAAGTACGTGGTCTGCCACACGTCGGTGGCGCAGCCGAGGCGGGCGAGCCGGTCGAGGTAGACGCCGGGGGCGTGGACGGAGTCCTCGTGGCGCAGGACGTCGGCGAGGCGGGCCTTCCAGCGGGGCGTGGCCGCGAGCTCGCGCATCAGGGCGTGCAGCGGGGCGTCGATGTTGTCGGGGACCTGGAAGGCGAAGGTGCCGCCCGGTTCGAGGGCGCCGATCCAGTCGGCGAAGCGGTCGGCGTGGCCGGGCACCCAGTGCAGGGTGGCGTTGCTGACGATCAGGTCGTACGGCTCCCCGGGCGTCCAGGTCCGTACGTCGGCGTGGGCGAAGTCCAGGCGGCCTCCGCCGGAGGTGGGCCCCTCGTGGTCGACGTGGGCCTTGTCGAGCATGTCGGGCGAGCTGTCGTAGCCGGTGATGTGCGCGGCGGGCCAGCGTTCGGCGAGCAGGGCGGTGACATTGCCGGGGCCGCAGCCCAGGTCGGCGATGCGGGGCCGAGTGCCCGGCAGGTCGGGGATGCGGGCGAGGAGGTCGGTGAAGGGGCGGGCGCGGTGACCGGCGTGACGCAGGTACTGGCCGGGGTCCCAGGTCGGCTTCGTCATGTCCTCCACTCTCCTCGCCGATATATCTCGATGTCAAGAGACTTGAAATCAAGAGACTTCATGTCGACACAACCACTACACTGATCGCCATGGAGGACGAGGTCGATCGGCTGGTCGCTGCGTGGCGCCGGGAGCGCCCGGACCTCGACGTGGAACCGCTCGAAGTACTGAGCCGGGTGAGCAGGCTGGCCCGGCACCTGGACCGGGCGCGTCGGCTGGCCTTCGCCGAGCACCAACTGGAGCCCTGGGAGTTCGACGTGCTGACCGCGCTCAGGCGCGCGGGGGCGCCGTATCAGCTCTCGCCGGGACAGCTGCTGACCCAGACCCTGGTCACCTCGGGCACGATGACGAACCGCATCGACCGCCTGACGAAGAAGGGCCTGGTCGAGCGACTGCCCGACCCCAGTGACCGGCGCGGGGTGCTGGTGCGCCTGACGGAGGAAGGCCGCGACCGCGCCGACCAGGCACTGGCGGGCCTGCTGGACCAGGAGCGGGCGATCCTCGCGGAACTCTCCCGCGCCCAGCGGGGCGAACTGGCGGCACTGCTCCGCCAGTTGACCGCCCCGTTCGACAACATCCCCGGCTGAGGGCCTGCCGGGCGGATCATGCCGGAGACGCGGGGTCTGGCACGCACTCCCCCGAGCTCTCGGCTTCGCTCGAGCAGGGGGCACCCCCACGACCCCGCTCGCCTGCGCCGATCAGGCGCTGTTGGTTTCCTCCGCCCTGATCCGCCCGGCAGGCCCCAGGTCGACCGGCCCCACCCCGGCCCGGCGCGCGAGCGCGACCGCGGCGAGGGTGGAGTGGACGCCCAGTTTGCCGAGGACGTTCTGCATATGGGTGCGCACGGTGTGCGGGGAGAGGAACAGGCGCTCGGCGACGGCCTTGCGGCCGAGGCCCGCGACCATGCAGCGCAGTACCTCCCGCTCCCGCGGGGTGAGGGACTCCACCAGCCGCTCGCTCTCGGTGCGGTGCTTGCGGGCGGCCGTCAGCTCCCGCAGCACTCCCGTGAGCAGGGCGGGCGGGAGGTGGGTCTCGTCGCGCAGGACGCCGCGGATGACGTTGAGCAGCCGGGACAGCGAGCAGTCCTTGGCGACCCAGCCCGAGGCACCGGCCTGCAGGGCCAGGGCCGCGCGCCGGGGGTCGTCCTTCTCGGCGAGGACGACGGTCCGTACGCCGGGCTGTGCCGAACGGACGCCCGCGACCAGCGAGATGCCGTCGACGAGCCCCTCCTCGTTGCCCTCCTGCACCGGCACGGCCGGCCGCGCACCGGGCACATGGCCGCCCAGGTCGGCGTCGACGAGCAGCACGTCGAAGCGGCGGCCCTCGGCGGCCGCCCGCTCCATGCAGCGCAGTGCGGCCGGACCGCTGCCGGCCGCGGAGACGTCGACGTCGGGCTCGGCGGCGAGGGCCGCGGCGAGCGACTCGGCGAAAATGCGATGGTCGTCGACGACCAGGACTCGGATGCGAACCATGTAACCCCCTTCCCCAAGCTCCACTAGGAGCAGGGGAGACCCCATCGCCCGGAGAACGCCGACCGGCGCGGGTACGACCCCCACGAGTACGGGTGACGCAAACCGCACGGCCGCCGCCGTGCAGAGACTGCTACCCCCACCGCGGGCGTCGTACCCGACTGTCTCGCCCCCTGATCGGCACCGGCCCCCACCGGTGCTGTTCATCAGGGTACGGCCGGGGGCCCGGAGCGGAAGGTTATTTGCAGAACTGGCTGTCCAGCGCGTTTATGGTGTGCCGCATGTTTCGTATTGAGGCAGAAGTCGACAAGGCGAGGCGCGATCTTCTCCGTTCCCGGCTGCTGGACACCAACACGGCGGCCTCCCCCGTGCTGGCCGCCCTGCGCGGCACGCCGGCGGAACGAGAAGCCCCGCTCCATGTGTGGGCCCTGGACGGGACCGGGGAGCAGGCGGGCGGACTGGTCGGCCACACCTGGACGACCTGGCTGCACGTCACCTACCTGTGGGTCGACGAACGCCACCGTGGCTCGGGTCTGGGCTCCCGGCTGCTCGCGGAGGCGGAACGCATCGCCCGCCAGGACCGCGGCTGCCGCTCGGCCCGCCTGGAGACCTGGGACTTCCAGGCCCCGGACTTCTACCGGAAACAGGGCTACGAGGTGGTGTGCGTGATCCCCGACTATCCACCGGGGATCACGGAGTACACCCTGACGAAGCAACTGGGCTGACCCGGCCGTCAGCCCACCCGCCGCGCCCCCGCCGCCGGTACCGCCTCGAAGAGCCGCGGTGCCGTGAAGTTCGCCGCGGTGAAGGCCTCCTCGATCGCCTTGGTGATCGTGTCGACGTCGGTTGCCTCCGCGAGGACGATCGCCGAGCCGCCGAAGCCGCCGCCGGTCATCCGCGCGCCGAGCGCGCCCGCGGTCAGGGCCGTGTCGACGACCAGGTCCAGCTCGGGGCAGGAGATGCGGAAGTCGTCGCGGAGCGAGGCGTGGCCCTCGGTGAGGACCGGGCCGATCGCCCGGGTGTCGCCCGACTCCAGGAGCGCCACGACGCGTTCGACGCGCTGGTCCTCCGTGACGACGTGGCGCACCAGGCGGCGCACCTCCTCCTCGTCGCCCAGCCGGGCCAGTGCCGCGTCCAGGCCGGCGTAGGGGATGTCCCGCAGCGCGTCGACGCCGAGCAGCGCCGCGCCCTTCTCGCAGCCGGCCCGGCGCTTGCCGTACTCGCCGTCGCTGTGGGCGTGCTTGACCCGGGTGTCGACCACCAGCAGGCGCATGCCCTTTGCCGCCAGGTCGAAGGGGATCTGCTTCTGGGAGAGGTCACGGGTGTCGAGGAACAGGGCGTGGCCCTCCTCGCAGCAGGCCGACGCGGTCTGGTCCATGATCCCGGTGGGGGCGCCGACGTAGACGTTCTCCGCGCGCTGGCACAGGCGGGCCAACTGCCAGCGCTGGAGGCCGAGTTCGTACAGGTCGCCCAGGGCCAGGGCGATCACGACCTCCAGGGCGGCCGAGGAGGACAGGCCGGCGCCGGTCGGGACCGTCGAGGCGAGGTGGATGTCGGCGCCGGTGACCGGGTGGCCGGCCTCACGCAGCGCCCAGACCACACCGGCCGGGTACGCCGTCCAGTTGCGGTCGCTCTCGGGTGCGAGGGCGTCGAGCGAGAGCTCCACGACACCGCCCTCGACGTCCGAGGAGTGCAGGCGCAGCACCCCGTCCGTGCGCCGGGACACCGCCGCCGTCGCCACGTGCGGCAGCGCGAACGGCATGACGAAGCCGTCGTTGTAGTCGGTGTGCTCGCCGATCAGGTTGACCCGGCCGGGCGCGGACCAGACGCCCTCCGGTTCGGTCCCGTACAGCTCGACGAAGCCCTCGCGGACCTGCTGTGCCCCCACTACTGCTCCCTTGCGATCTTCTGCGCGAACTCCCAGGCGTCCGCGACGATGGCGGCGAGGTCCGCACGGGACGGGTTCCAGCCGAGGCGCTCGCGGGCGGCCTGGGCGGAGGCGACCAGGACGGCGGGGTCGCCGCCCCGGCGCGGGGCCACGACCTCGGGGATCGGGTGGCCGGTCACCCGGCGGACGGTCTCGATGACCTCGCGGACGGAGAAGCCCTCGCCGTTGCCGAGGTTGCAGATCAGGTGCTCGCCGGGCCGCGCGGCCCCGAGGGCGAGCAGGTGGGCCTCGGCCAGGTCCGCGACGTGGATGTAGTCGCGCACGCAGGTGCCGTCCGGGGTCGGGTAGTCGTCGCCGAAGACGGAGATCGCGTCGCGGCGGCCCTGGGCGACCTGGAGGACGAGGGGGATGAGGTGCGACTCGGGGTCGTGCCGCTCGCCCTGCGCGCCGTAGGCGCCGGCCACGTTGAAGTAGCGCAGCGACACCGCGCCCAGACCGTGGGCGGCGGCCTCGCCGCTGATCATGTGGTCGACGGCGAGCTTGGAGGCGCCGTAGGGGTTGGTGGGCCGGGTGGGGGCGGTCTCGACGATCGGGACCTGCTCCGGCTCGCCGTAGGTGGCCGCGGTGGAGGAGAAGACGAGCTTGCGGACGCCGGCCTCGCGCATCGCGCCGAGCAGCGCCATGGTGCCGCCGACGTTGTTGTCCCAGTACTTCTCGGGCTTCACGACCGACTCGCCGACCTGGGAGAAGGCGGCGAAGTGCAGGACGCCGTCGTAGGAGGGGTCGAGCCACTTGGCGGCGTCGCGGATGTCGCCCTCGACGAAGGCGGCGCCCGCGGGCACGCCCTCGCGGAAGCCGGTGGAGAGGTTGTCCAGGACCGTGACCTCGTGGCCGGCCTCCAGCAGGTGCTGGGCGACGACGCCGCCGACGTAGCCCGCACCGCCGGTCACCAGATACTTGCCGCTCATGAACTCGCTACCTCTCGCAGTCGCTCGGCCGCGCGTTCCGGCGGCACGTCGTTGATGAACACGCTCATGCCGGATTCGGAACCCGCGAGAAACTTCAGCTTGCCGGAAGTGCGGCGGATGGTGAAAAGCTCAAGGTGGAGCGCGAAGTCGTCACGGCTGACACCCTCGAACTCCTCCAGCTGGCCGAACGGTGCCTGGTGCCAGGCGGAGATGTACGGCGTCGGAGGCTCACCCGCAGAGTTTTCCCCTCCATCCCCCCCATCGAAGATCCGGTCGAAGCGCCTCAAGAGTTCCAGATAAACCTTGGGGAACTCTGAGCGCGCCGCCTCGTCGAGCGCGAGCAGGTCGGGGACGCGGCGCTTGGGGTACAGGTGGGCCTCGTAGGGCCAGTGCGCGGCGTACGGCACGAAGGCCACCCAGTGTTCACCCTCAAGGACGACCCGCTCACCGGCGAGCTCCTGCTCTATGAGGGTGTCGAAGAGGTTGCCGCCGCCGGTGGCCTCCTTGTGGGCGGCGAGGGAGTTCAGCATCAGCGCGGTGCGCGGGGTGGTGTAGGGGTACGCGTAGATCTGGCCGTGCGGGTGACCGAGCGTCACGCCGATCTCCTCGCCGCGGTTCTCGAAGCAGAACACCTGCTCGACGGAGGGGAGGTGCGACAGCTCCGAGGTCCGGTCCGTCCACGCGTCGAGGACGAGGCGGGCCTGTTCCTCGGTGAGGTCGGCGAAGGACGCGTTGTGGTCGGAGGTGAAGCAGACGACCTCGCACCGGCCCGAGTCGCCGGCCAGCGACGGGAAGCGGTTCTCGAAGACGACGACGTCGTACGACGAGTCCGGGATCTCGCTCAGGCGGCCGCTCGCCGATGGGCACAAGGGGCACTCGTCGGCCGGGGGGTGATAGGTGCGGCCCTGGCGGTGCGAGGCGATCGCGACCCGGTCGCCGAGCAGCGGGTCGCGGCGGATCTCGG
Source organism: Streptomyces sp. NPDC001406 (assembly GCF_042895285.1). Classification (NCBI taxonomy): domain Bacteria; kingdom Bacillati; phylum Actinomycetota; class Actinomycetes; order Kitasatosporales; family Streptomycetaceae; genus Streptomyces; species Streptomyces sp. NPDC001406. The sequence continues at coordinate 279,561 of NZ_JBIAWG010000010.1, read as the reverse complement.
AGGTGGTCACGGTGCGGTCGAGGGGGCGCCGGTCGACCGCGTCGCGCACGGTGTCGTCCCGCAGGTCGTAGTAGATCAACTCACGACCGTCGGCCAGTCGAGTCGAGGTCTTCTTCACTACGGACTCCCTATCCGAGCCACCTTCAACCTTCAAACAGAAACGCACACACCAAAACACAACTCACCACGACAGTCAACATCGCAATCAAACAACGTGGATGAGCGGACGTGTTCAATAACGGAGTGCAAATCCACACATATGCCCTCACACAGGCCCCAGAGCATCTGGCAGCCGAGCTGCGGCTCCCCACGAACGGGCTGGACTACACGATCCTCGCGATCTACTTCGCCGTCGTCCTGGGCATCGGCCTCGCGGCTCGCCGCTCGGTGAAGACCACCCTGGACTTCTTCCTCTCCGGGCGTTCCCTGCCCGCCTGGATCACCGGTCTCGCGTTCATCTCGGCCAATCTCGCCGCGACCGAGATCCTCGGCATGGCGGCCAACAGCGCGCAGTACGGCGCCTACACCGTCCACTGGTACTGGATCGGCGCCATCCCCGCCATGGTCTTCCTCGGCCTGGTGATGATGCCCTTCTACTACGGCAGCAAGGTCCGCTCGGTCCCCGAGTTCCTGCTGCTGCGCTTCGACCGGTGGGCCCACCTGCTGAGTTCGATCCTGTTCGCCTTTGCGGCGATCCTGATCGCCGGTGTGAACCTCTACGCCCTCGCGATCGTCGTCGAGGCCCTGCTGGGCTGGCCGCAGTGGGTGGCGATCGTGGTCGCCGGCTTCTTCGTGCTCGCCTACATCACCCTCGGCGGGCTCTCCTCCGCGATCTACAACGAGGTGCTGCAGTTCTTCGTGATCCTGGCGGCCCTCATCCCGATCTCCGTGCTCGGCCTGAAGAAGGTCGGCGGCTGGAGCGGGCTGAGCGACAGGCTCACCGTGCTGCACGGCCCCGACTTCGTCACCGCATGGGGCGGCACGGGCATCGGCAGTCCCAACCCGCTCGGCGCCAACTGGCTGACCATCGTCCTCGGCCTCGGCTTCGTGCTGTCCTTCGGCTACTGGACGACGAACTTCGCCGAGGTGCAGCGCGCCCTGTCCGCGAGGAACCTCTCCGCAGCACAGCGCACGCCGCTGATCGCCGCGTACCCGAAGATCTTCATCGTCTTCCTGGTGATGATCCCGGGCCTGGTCACCGCCGCGCTGGTGCCGAACATCGGCACCAAGAACTCCCCCCTCCAGTACAACGACGCCATCCCCTATCTCATGCAGGAGCTGCTGCCCAACGGCGTGCTGGGCATCGCGGTGACGGGTCTGCTGGCGGCGTTCATGGCCGGAATGGCGGCCAACGTGTCGTCCTTCAACACGGTGTTCACCAACGACATCTGGTCGAAGTACGTGATCCGGCACCGCGAGGACGAGTACTACGTCCGCTTCGGCCGCCTGATCACGGCGATCGGCGTGGCGGCCTCCGTCGGCACGGCGTTCCTGGCCTCCTCGTTCTCGAACATCATGGCCTACCTGCAGACGCTGTTCTCCTTCTTCAACGTGCCGATGTTCGTCGTCTTCATCGTCGGCATGTTCTGGAAGCGGGCATCGGCGAAGTCCGGCTTCTGGGGGCTGCTCGCCGGCACCGTCACGGCGATGGTCAACTACTTCGTCATCTACAAGCGGGGCATCATCGGCATCCCCAGCGACCAGGGCGCCAACTTCGTCTCCGCGATCGCGGGCTTCGTGGCCGGCGCGGTCGTCATGTTCATCGTCACGCTGTTCACCGCGCCGAAGCCGGCCGAGGACCTGGAGGGCCTCGTCTACGGCACCCGCTCCCCCGGCATGGCCGAGCCGCCCGCCGCCGGCGACGACGCCTGGTACCGCAGGCCGGCCCTGCTGGGCTGGGGCGCGGTGATCCTGGCCGCCGCTTGCTACATCCCGTTCTCGTTCTGACCGCGGGAGAATGGAGAGACCATGTCCGACCACCACGAGTACCCCGGGCACCCCGGATACTCCGAGAGGGACGTCCAGCAGGAAGTCACCGAACTGGAGCACCGGTCCACGACCGCGGCCCGCATCTTCGACCTGCGCCGCATCATCGGCGTCCTGTTCGTGGTCTACGGGATCATCGTCACGATCGCCGGCATCACCGCCTCGGACGCCGAGATGGCCAAGGCGCAGGGCGTGAACATCAATCTGTGGACCGGGATCGGGATGCTGCTGCTCGGCCTGTTCTTCCTGGTCTGGCTGAAGCTGCGGCCCACCCCGCCACCGCTCCCGGAGGCCGCCCCGGACGACAAGCCGCGCGAGTGACGCCCCGTGGGGCCGGAGTCCATCGCGCTCCGGCCCCAGCGGCGCGGGGGACGGCACCCTCCTAGGAGTCCGGGTGCGCGGTCGACGCGTTCGGCACCGGTCCCGCCCTGTCCAGCAGCCCCGTCCGGGCCGCCAGGGCCGCCGCCTCCAGCCGGGAGCCGACGCCCAGCTTCATCAGGACGCGCTGCACATGGGTACGGGCCGTGCTCGGGGCGATGCCCATGCCGGCCGCGATCAGCCGGGTGTCCTCACCGTCGGCAACCCTGACCAGGACCTCGACCTCCCGCGGGGTGAGCATCTGCAGCAGGCGCTGGCCCTCGTCGTCGGGCTGGGCGGCGGGATTCAGGAGTTCGCTGAAGGCTCCCTGGAGCAGTTGCGGGGCGACGGCCGCCTCGCCCGCCCGGGCCTTCATGATCGCCCGTTCCACCCCTTCTATCCGCTCGTCATGACGCACGTACCCCGACGCACCGGCCGCGAAGGCCGCCGCGATCCCCCGCGGGGACGGCACCGGGCCCAGAACCAGCATCGCGACCTGCGGGCGCTCCCGCTTGATCCGCACCACCGGATCGAAGGCCCCCGGCTCGGCCGGTGCCGCCGTACCCAGCAGGCACACCTCGGGCGCACGGCTGATCACCAGCTCCGCCGCGCCCGCGGCCGGAGCCGCCGCCGCGAGCACCCGGTGCCCGCGCAGCTTCAGCGCCGAGGCCAGCGCCTCCGCGAGCAATCGGTGGTCGTCGACCACCATGAGCCGCACTCCCATAGAAGCAACCCCCCAGTCCCCCCAATGGATGCCCCACCATGGATGTCCACTGGTCCACATGGACAGAGGGCCCCCCGGCACCCCTGCCCTTCATGACCCCGGAAGCTACACGCTTGTTCGACGTCGCGCTGCCCCTACTGATGAGAAGTGCCCCGGATCGACGGAATTTCTGGCATTCGAGGGTGATGAGCGGTACGTGAACGGCCCCGCCCCTGAGCAGGGGCGGGGCCGTCAAACGGGGGGCGCGCGATCAGCCGCCCGCGCCGAACGCGACCGCCAGGTACTCCTTGCCGTACGCGGAGTCCGACTTGTGGGCGAAGACCGCCGACATGTAGAGGTGCCCCTGGGCGTAGAGGATCTCCGCGTACTCCGGCAGCATGCTGGTCTCCACGTCCCGCACGTCCCGGGTGGCCGGGTTCTCCAGCAGCTTGGTCTCCTTGAAGGAGCCGCCGTCGATGCTGACGATCTGGCCGCCCTTGTCGTAGGGCGGGCGCTTGTACGCGATCAGGTTGCCGCCGTCCATGCGCAGCGGGGAGATCGTGTAGCCGTCGCCGGCATCGGCGCGCTGGCCGGTCTGCTTGCCGGTGCTCAGGTCGAACGCGACGATCTCGTTGGTCTTGCTGTAGTCGCCCTTGCCGTCGTGTTCCTCGGTCGGCACGTACAGCTTGTCGTTGCCGACCACGATCTCCTTGCAGTACTCGATGCGGGAGATGCCGTCGCAGCGGCCGCCGTAAGAGTCACCGGGCGCGTTGATCCTGGCGCGCAGCTTGCCGGTCTTGTTGTCGATGGAGAAGTAGTCCGAGATGCCACTGCCGTCGCCCGCGCTGTCGCCGACGTCGGCGGCCACCACCAGCGGGTTCGTCGAGACGACGCTGGCGTACTCGATGCCCTGGGCCATCTTGTACTCGGAGATCACCTTGCCCGACTTGGGGTCGATGGTCTGGATGTGCAGCTGGCGGTTGTCGTACTGACCGCACTTGCGCACGGCCACCAACTGGTCGCCGCCGCCGTACCCGGCGTCGTAGCAGGTATCGGTCGGCTTCGGCTGCCAGAGCACCTTGCCGGAGTCGATGTCGAAGGCGGCGCCGCCATTGGTGCTGCCGACCGCGACGGTCCGCTGGGCGACCGTCACATTGTCGAAGTTGATGGCGTAGTCACCGGACTTGGCCGTCTTCGTCCACAGCTTCTTGCCCGCGTCGAGGTCGATGGCCGCGACCTGGCTGCAGCCCGCGGAGGAGCTCTTCGCGGGCATCTTCGGCTGGAAGGTGATCGCCGTCAGGTTGTCCGACGTGACGTGGGTGGTCGCGTTGCACACGGGGCCGGGCAGGTCGATCGTCCACAGCTTGCTGCCGCTGTCGGGGTCGTAGCCGACGATCTGGGCGATGCCGCTCTTGGCGTACACCTTGTCGGTGAGCCAGGAGCCGGTGGTGACGACCGTGTCGTCCGCCTTGGGCAGCGGGACCTTGAAGCTGATCGCGGAGGCGGGGTCCGAGGGCACCTTCTCCTTGCCGCCCGAGGTCGTGCCCCCGCTGCCGCCCTTGCCGCCCTTGCCGTCCTTGCCGCCGGTGGTGCCGCCGGAGCTCGCGGTGTCGTGCTTCTTGCCGTCGTCGCCGGACGACTTCGCGTACCAGATGCCGCCGCCGACGATCAGGGCGATCACGACGAGGGCCGAGACGATGATGACGAGCGAGGAGTTGACCTTCCGTCCGCCCCCGCCCGGCGCCCCGGGCTGCGGCTGGAGCGGCATGGTGGGCCGGCCCGGGTAGCCGTAACCGGGCTGCTGTCCATAGCCCGGCTGCTGCCCGTAACCGGGCTGCTGGCCGTACGCGTTGGGCTGGGTGTACGGGTTCGGCGGCTGGGCGGGGTAGCCGTAGCCCGGGGGCGTCTGCGGGGCGCCCTGCGGGGCCTGGGGGTATCCGTAGCCGGGCGGCGGAGGCGGCGTCTGCGGGGCCTGCTGCGGATAGCCATAGCCCGGCTCCGGCGCCTTCTGGAGACCCGGCGGGGTCGGCGGAGTGGCAGGCGGCGGCGTGGGCGTCGCGGGCGGCTGGTCCTGGGGCGGGCCGAAACCGCCCTGCTGCGGGGGCTGGTTGGGCGGCGGAGGCGGCTGGGTCATGACAGGTGTACCTCGGAAGGACGGGGACGGAGGAGAAGCGGGGTGCGGACCGGGCTCACTTGCCGAAGGCAAGCATCAGCTTCTCCTTCGTGTCGTCGTTGCCGTTGAGCCGGGTGGACGAGATGTAGAAGCGTCCGTCGGCCCACTCGATCGCACCGTCGAAGAAGCCGTCCTCGATCTCCGCGGTGCCCTGCGGGTTCTGCAGCAGCTTCGTCGTGGTGTGGGCGGAGCCGGTCGTGGGGATCGACACGACCTGGCCGCCCGCGTCGTACGACGGGTGGACGTAGGCCACGAGTTGGCCGCCCTCCACCTTGACGGGCGTCATCGACTCGTCCGCCGGGGACTTCACACGCCACGCGGCCTTGCCGGTGGCCAGGCTGATCGCGACGATCTCGTTGGCGCCGCTGGTGGAGTCGGTGGGCAGATAGAGGGTGTTCGCGTCGGCGGCGACGCCCTGGCAGCCCTGGAGGTCGCGTTCGAGGATCGCCCAGCCGCACTGCGGGGCGAACTTCTCGTCGACCTTGACCTCGGAGCGGAACTTGCCGTTGCTGGTGAAGGTGGAGATGTTCCAGGCCTTCTTGTCCTCGTTGGTCAGATAGACCACGAGCGGGTCGACGGAGTAGGTCCGCGCGACCGTCCAGCCCTTCTTCACCGGCTGGGTCCAACGGACCTTGCCGGTGGCCGGGTCGAGCTCCTGGATCTCGTCGTGCTCGTTGCTGCCGGTGGCGTCGCAGGAGGCCACGGAGATCAGACGGTTCGTGCCGCCCGCGAACGCGGTCGGGAAACAGTCGGTGCCGTACCTCTTCTTGTCGAACAGCTTCTTGCCGCTGGCGAGGTCGTACGCCGTGCCCGACTGCGAGCGGCCCACCATCAGCGTCTTGCCGGCGATGGTCAGCTCCAGGCTGAGCGTGCTGTCGAACAGCGCGCCGTCGGCGACCGTGCCGCTCCAGCCCTTCTTGCCGGTGTCGAGGTCGATCTGCTGGAGCTGGTTGCACTTGGCGCGGTCGCTGGTGCCGCTCATGTACGCCACGACGACCTTGTTGTCGGCCGACTTCACCGGGGTGACCGCGCAGATCTTCTGCGCGAAGGTGATCGGGGACCAGGCCGGGTCGCCATTGCCGACGCGGTAGCCGAAGACCTGCTTGTACGCCGCCTTCACCGCCGTGCTTCCGGTGACCCACATACCGGGTGCGTCGGCGCCGGAACCGGGCGCGTCCGGAGCCGTCTTGTACCAGAGCACCCTGGCCTCGCCGGGTTTGCGGCCCTCGTTGAGGTTGTCCGGGTCCGAGCCGCCGTCGCCGCTGCCGTCACCGGGGTTGACCGGGTCGGCGGAGCCGGTGGACTTGGAGTCGTCGCTCTGCTGGGCGACGGGCTTCTTCTTGCCGCCGTCGTCGCCACTGGCCACGTAGATGCCCACGCCGACGACGAGCAGCGCCGCCACCGCGGCCGCGGTGATCACGGCGGGCTTCCCCTTGAAGGGGTTCTTCGAGCCGCCGGGCGGCGGGGTGCCGGGCGCGCCGGGGAACTGCGGCTGCTGCGGGTAGCCGTAACCGGGCTGCTGTCCGTACGGCCCCGGCTGCTGCGGCTGCCCGTATGCGCCGGGGGCGCCATAGGGACCGGGCTGCTGTCCGTACGGGCCGGGCTGCTGCGGGTAGCCGTAGCCCGGCTGCGGCTGCTGGGGCGGCTGGGCCGGCGGAGGCGGGGCCGCCGGAGTGCCCTGGGGGGCGCCGAAACCTCCCTGCGCGGGCGGCGTCTGCGCGGGTGGCGTCTGCGGGGGCCCGAAGCCGCCGCCCTGTGGTGGCTGGTCCTGCGGTGCTCCGAAACCACCCTGCTGCGGCGGCTGGTTGGGCGGCTGAGTCATCAGCGCTCTCCCCCTCGTTCACTGATTTTTAGCCACGCCCTGAGGTTCGTGTCGGACCCAAGGTCGTACTCAGAAAGTTCTCAGACGGCTCTTTCTATCACCCGGTACAGACAGCACACGGGGCCGTGCCCACCCCTGTTCCCAAGGGAGGACCGGCCCGTGATGGCGTCGTTATGCGCCTTCACGCCCCCTTCACGCAGCGCACGCGCCCCCTGCGCGCGAGGGATGACGAGAGAGAGGAAAGGTCAGGCGTCCTCCGCCAGTTCCAGCCACCGCAGCTCCAGCTCCTCCCGCTCGCCCGTCAAGTCCCGCAGCTGCGCGTCGAGTTCGGCGACCTTCGCGAAGTCCGTGGCGTTCTCGGCGATTTGCGTGTGCAGCTTGGTCTCCTGCTCGGAGATCTTGTCCAGCCGGCGCTCGATCTTCTGGAGTTCCTTCTTGGCGGCGCGCTGGCCGGCGGCGCTCTTCTCCGGGGCGGCGGCCCTGGGCGCCGCGGCGGCGGCCGAGGCGGCGACCGCCTCCTCCATCCGCTGCCGCCGCTCCAGGTACTCGTCGATGCCGCGCGGCAGCATCCGCAGGGTGGCGTCGCCGAGGAGGGCGAACACCCGGTCGGTGGTGCGCTCGACGAAGAACCGGTCGTGGGAGATGACGATCATCGAGCCGGGCCAGCCGTCGAGGACGTCCTCCAGCTGGGTGAGGGTCTCGATGTCGAGGTCGTTGGTGGGCTCGTCGAGGAAGAGGACGTTCGGCTCGTCCATCAGCAGCCGCAGCAGTTGCAGGCGGCGCCGCTCACCGCCGGACAGGTCCCCCACCGGCGTCCACTGCTTCTCCTTGTTGAAGCCGAACGTCTCGCACAGCTGTCCCGCCGTCATCTCGCGGCCCTTGCCGAGATCGACGCGCTCGCGCACCTGCTGCACCGCCTCCAGGACCCGCCAGTTCGGGTTCAGCTCGGCGACCTCCTGGGACAGATAGGCGAGCTTGACGGTCTTGCCGACGGTGACCCGGCCGCCCGCGGGCTGCGCCTCCCCCTGGGTGCGGGCCGCGTCGGCCATGGCGCGCAGCAGAGAGGTCTTGCCGGCGCCGTTGACGCCGACCAGGCCGATGCGGTCGCCGGGACCGAGCTGCCAGGTGACGTGCTTGAGCAGCACCTTGGGCCCGGCCTGGACGCTCACGTCCTCCAGGTCGAAGACGGTCTTGCCGAGCCGCGAGGAGGCGAACTTCATCAGCTCGCTGCTGTCGCGCGGCGGCGGCACGTCCTTGATCAGCTCGTTGGCGGCCTCGACACGGAAGCGTGGCTTGGAGGTACGGGCGGGCGCGCCGCGGCGCAGCCAGGCCAGCTCCTTCCTGACGAGGTTCTGCCGCTTGGTCTCCTCGGTGGCGGCGATGCGCTCGCGCTCGGCGCGGGCGAAGACATAGTCGGAGTAGCCGCCCTCGTACTCGTACACGTCACCGCGCTGGACGTCCCACATGCGGGTGGACACCTGGTCGAGGAACCACCGGTCGTGCGTCACGCACACGAGCGCCGAGCGCCGGTTCTGCAGATGCCGGGCCAGCCAGGAGATGCCCTCGACGTCGAGGTGGTTGGTGGGCTCGTCGAGGACGAGCAGGTCCTGCTCCTCGATGAGCAGCTTGGCGAGCGCGATCCGCCGCCGCTCGCCACCGGACAGCGGGCCGATGACGGTGTCCAGCCCCTTGGGGAAGCCGGGCAGGTCGAGCCCGCCGAACAGCCCGGTGAGTACGTCCCTGACCTTGGCGTTTCCTGCCCACTCATGGTCGGCCATGTCACCGATGACCTCGTGGCGGACGGTGGCGGACGGGTCGAGGGAGTCGTGCTGGGTGAGCACGCCGAGCCGCAGCCCGCCGGACTGCGTGACCCGTCCGGTGTCGGGCTCCTCCAGCTTGGCCAGCATCCGGATGAGGGTGGTCTTTCCGTCGCCGTTGCGTCCGACGACCCCGATCCGGTCCCCTTCCGACACGCCGAGCGAGACACCGTCCAGCAGGGCACGGGTGCCGTACACCTTGCTGACGTTCTCGACATTGACCAGGTTGACGGCCATTTCACTCCTGCGCAGGGGGGTCGGTCAGCCTTCTAGCCTAGGGCCTGCGGGGGTGGGGGCGGGGCGCGAGGGGGCGGTCACTCTTTGTGATGACGTGATCGGGATGCGGCCGCTACCGTGGAGGACAGGCAGCAGGATCTTGTCCATGGGAGGAACCATGACAGCCCAGCCCGCAGAGCAGTCCGGATGGCGCATGCCCCCGCTGGACGGCTACACCGTGGACGACCTGCTCACACTGCCTGATCTCCCGCCGCACACCGAGTTGATCGACGGGAGCCTGGTACTCGTGCGCCCGCAGCGTTTGTTCCACACGGACGCGATCGACCTGCTGGTGAGCGGCTTGCGCGGCACGGTGCCCGCCGATTTCAAGGTCGCGCGCGAGATGACGGTGGTGCTGGATCGGCGCAACGGACCCGAGCCGGACATCTCCGTGATCAAAGCGACCGCCAAGAAGGGGCGGCGGCAGACATACATCGAGGGACCGGATGTGGTTCTGGCTGTCGAGGTCATCTCCCCCGAGTCCGAATCCCGCGACCGGCTCACCAAGACGCACAAGTACGCCGCGGCTGGGATCCGGCACTACTGGCTGGTCGAGATGAGCGGGCCGGACGAACACCCGGCCATCGAGGTTTTCGAACTCTCGGAAGACACCGGCGTATACCGGTCGACCGGCACCTACCGCGACCGCATCAAGGTCGACAAGCCCTTTCCCATCGACATCGATCTGACGGCCATCGACACCCTCTGATCGATTCAGACCACCGTCGCGCCCGCCACCGGGCCGGAAGCCGTCCGCACCGACCGGCACGTCCCCGACGCCCGCAGCGCCTGAGCCACCTTCTCCGCCGACTCCGCATCCCGCGTCAGGAAGGCCGTCGTGGGCCCGGAACCCGAGACCAGGGCCGCCGCCGCGCCCGCGCCGCGCCCCGCCGCAAGTGTGTCCGCCAGCTCCGGGAACAGGGACAGCGCTGCAGGCTGCAGGTCGTTGGAGACCGCCGCCGCCAGCGCGTCGCAGTCGCCCTTCTCCAGCGCCTTGAGCAGTTCCCCGGAAGCCACCGGCTCCGGAATGTCCCGCCCCTGAGCCAACCGGTCGAACTCACGGAAGACGGCCGGGGTCGACAGCCCGCGGTCCGCCATCGCGAACACCCAGTGGAAGGTGCCGCCGACCTCCAGAGCCGTCAGTTGCTCCCCGCGCCCGGTGCCCAGGGCCGCCCCGCCCACCAGGCTGAAGGGCACGTCGCTGCCCAACTCGGCGCAGATGGCGAGGAGTTCGGCGCGGGAGGCGCCCGACCCCCACAGTGCGTTGCAGGCGAGCAGCGCGCCCGCGCCGTCCGCGCTGCCGCCCGCCATGCCGCCGGCGACCGGGATGTCCTTGGTGATGTGGATGTGCACGGCCGGGTCGATGCCACGGCGCCCGGCGAGCGCGATCGCCGCGCGCGCCGCGAGGTTGGTGCGGTCCAGGGGGACCTGGTCCGCGTCCGGTCCCTCGCAGGTGACGCGCAGCTCCTCCGCCGGGGTGACCGTGACCTCGTCGTACAGGCCGACGGCGAGGAAGACGTTGGCGAGGTCGTGGAACCCGTCCGGCCGGGCGGCGCCCACGGCGAGCTGGACGTTGACCTTGGCCGGAACCCTGACCGTGACGCTCACTTGCCCGTCCCCTCGTACGCGTCCTTGTGCTCGGCGATCCGCGCGAACTCCTCGACCGTCAGCGACTCCCCGCGCGCCTGCGGCGAGATGCCGGCGGCGACGAGGGCGGCCTCGGCGGCCGCGGCGGAGCCCGCCCAGCCGGCGAGCGCGGCCCGCAGGGTCTTGCGCCGCTGTGCGAACGCCGCGTCGACGACCGCGAAGACCTCGCGCTTGGAGGCGGTCGTCTTGATCGGCTCTGCCCGCCGGACGAGGGAGACGAGCCCGCTGTCGACGTTCGGCGCGGGCCAGAAGACATTGCGGCCGATGGCCCCGGCCCGCTTCACCTCGGCGTACCAGTTGGCCTTGACGGAGGGCACGCCGTACACCTTCGAACCGGGCGCGGCGGCGAGCCGGTCAGCGACCTCGGACTGCACCATCACCAGCGTCCGCTCGATGCCGGGGAAGGTGTCGAGCATGTGCAGCAGCACCGGGACGGCCACGTTGTAGGGCAGGTTCGCGACGAGGGCCGTGGGGGCGGGGCCGGGCAGCTCGGCGACGTGCATCGCGTCGGAGTGGACCAGCGCGAACCGGTCCGCGCGCCCCGGCATGCGCGCCGCGATCGTCGAGGGCAGCGCGCCGGCCAGGACGTCGTCGATCTCGACGGCGGTGACGTGGTCGGCGACCTCCAGCAGCGCGAGGGTGAGGGAGCCGAGCCCCGGGCCGACCTCGACGACCACGTCGTCGGGGCGGACCTCGGCGGTGCGGACGATCCGGCGGACGGTGTTCGCGTCGATCACGAAGTTCTGGCCGCGCTGCTTGGTGGGACGCACGCCCAGCGCTGCCGCGAGCTCACGGATGTCGGCGGGGCCGAGGAGGGCGTCTGGGGTGGGGCTGCTCACGGGACAAGGGTACGGGGGTGCGGCCGCCGGGATCGCCAGGGTGCCCCGGGCGACGGCCGGGGGGTGTCGTTCGGATCAGGTCGGCCGTGACGAGGGGTGCGGTCTGGCCGACCCCGAGCGGGGTCATGGGGGGTGCCCCCTGGTCGAGCGAAGCCGAGAGCTTGGGGGAGCCGGCGAGTGACGACAACGCGGCTGGGGTCCCCCCTGCTCGAAGAGCTTGGGGGAGTGCGTGCCAGGGCCCGCGATGCCGGGATGATCCGAACGACACCCCCTAGCCGTGCAGCCGGGACCCGCAGTGCGGCCAGGGGCTCGTGCCCCGCTGCACGTACAGCTTCTTCGCCCGGAACGTCTGCTCGTCCTCCGACGCGTCCTGCGGGCGCCCCTTGCCGCCGAGGCTGTGCCAGGTGCGGGAGTCGAACTGGTAGAGGCCGCCGTACGTCCCCGACGGGTCCACCGCGTGCGTCCGGCCGCCGGACTCGCAGTCCGCGAGGCGGTCCCAGTCCAGGTCGTCGGCGTCCTGCACGGACGGCGGATGCGGCCTCGAACCCACCTTCACGACCTGGGCGCGCGGCTCCCGCACGACCTCGGACTGCTCCAGGCGCGGCTTCTGCCGGACCCCGTTGACGGTCCGCACGAGGTAGGCGACCCGCCGCAGCCCCGGCTGCCCGGCCCGCTCGACGACCTCCGTGCCCCGGAACAGCGCGGGGTCGGCGGTTCGCGTCACGTCGAACGGGATCGCCTCCTCCCGGACCTCCTGGGTGCCGGTCACCCGCAGCACGGTCACCGTCTGCCCGTCCCGCGGGAAGCTCTCGGGCGGGACGGACGTGGTGTCCTCGCCGTGCAGGGTGACCCCGGCCTCCTCGACGGCCTCGCGGACGGTCGCCGCGTTGGTGCGGATGACGCGGGCCCGGCCGTCCGCCATGATCGTGACGGCGCGCTCGGTGCGGACGTCGAGCGTGAGCCCGGCGCGTCCGATGGGCCGGGAGCGCGAGGCCGAGAGGTAGGCGCCCTCGGCACGCACGCCCAGCTGGGCGAGCACCTCGTCGACCGTGCGCGCCGTCGTCCACACCTCGCGCCGCTGACCGTCCAGGGTGAGCCGCAGGGGGCGCCCGTAGTGCACCTCGACCTCGTCGCCGCTGGCGAGCGCCGTGCCGGGAGCGGGCACCACCAGGTCGTACGCCCCGACGCGCACGCCCTCCTGGGCGAGCAGTTCGGTCACGTCGTCGGCGAAGGTGTGCAGCGTGCGCGGCTTCCCGTCGACGGTGAGCTCGACCGCCTTGTCCTTGGCGACGAACGCGGTGGTGCCGCCGGCGAGGAACGCGACGACCAGCGCCTGCGGCACCAGTCGGCGCACGGTGGACTCCGACCGTGCGGCGGAGCGTGCCCGGCGCCGCCGCGCGGCTCGCCCGTGCGTCTGGCGGGGCAGCACCTGCCGTTCGCAGGAGGGCCGGTAGGTGTCCTCGTACAAAGGGGCCTCGTACATCCCGTAGGGCAGGGTCTCCGCGGTGTGCACCAGGGGGTCGGGGCCGTACGTCTCGTACTGCGACTTGCTCACGCACGCTCCAGGGAGCCAGAGGGGTCCGGATCGGGCCCCCAGAACCTAGCGGAGCGGGCGTCGCTCTCCAAAGTCGCGCGATTACGGACTGTTGCCCACCGAACGTGCGATCAGTAGCCGAAGGCGCGGGCCGTGTTCGCCCCCAGGGCGGTCGCCAGCGCGTCTTCGTCGATGCCGCGCACGGCGGCCATCGCGCGCACGGTGACCGGAACGAGATAGGGGGCGTTGGGCCGTCCGCGGTAGGGCGCCGGGGTCAGGAAGGGCGCGTCGGTCTCCACGAGGACCAGTTCCAGCGGGGCGACGACGAGGGCGTCGCGCAGGTTCTGGGCGTTCTTGAAGGTGACGTTCCCGGCGAAGGACATGTAGTAGCCCTCGCGTGCGCACACCTCGGCCATCTCGGCGTCGCCCGAGTAGCAGTGGAAGACGGTGCGCTCGGGGGCGCCCTCCTCCTTCAGGACGCGCAGGACGTCGGCGTGGGCGTCGCGGTCGTGGATGACCAGTGCCTTGCCGTGCCGCTTGGCGATCTCGATGTGGGCGCGGAAGGACCGCTCCTGGGCCGCCTTGCCCTCGGGCCCGGTGCGGAAGTGGTCCAGGCCCGTCTCGCCGACGCCCTTGACCTGGGGCAGAGCGGCCAGCCGGTCGATCTCGGCGAGCGCCTCGTCCAGCGCCGCGTCGCCGCCCGGCTCGCGCGCACCCTGCCGCAACCAGCCGTCGGGGTCGCCGTGGACGATGCGCGGGGCCTCGTTGGGGTGCAGGGCGACGGTCGCGTGGACGCTGTCGTACGCCGCCGCCGTCTGCGCGGCCCACCGCGAGCCCTTGATGTCGCAGCCGACCTGGACGACCGTCGTCACTCCCACCGACGCGGCCTTGGCAAGGCCTTCCTCGACGGTGCCGGACTGCATGTCGAGGTGGGTGTGGGAGTCGGCGACGGGCACCCGGAGGGGCTCCGGGAGCGGCGGTGCCGCGTTCTTGTCGGCGTTCGAAGGCATGCCCCGATCCTACGAAAGGGGCATGCCCCGTCGGCCGGGCGAGGTGGTTCAGCTCGCCCTGCGCTGGAACGGATGCAGGAGATCGGACAGATGCCAGTGGTGCTGCTCCTCGGCCTGCGCGGGCGTCCCGGCCTCGGCCTCGGGCTGCGTCCCGTGCGGGTGCCGCTGCGCCGCGCTGCGCACCGACGAGACCTGCCCCGGCCGCATGATCCGTACGACGTGGCCGTCGCAGTTCTGGCAGCTGGGCCGGCTCAGCGGGGACGGGACGACCGTGCCGTTCGCCACGTACGTGACGAACTCGTGGCCGTCGGCGTCCGTGTGGTGCTCTATCGCGTACGACTGCTCCCAGCCGTGCCCGCATCGCATGCAGGCGAAGGAATACGACTCGTGAACGACTGCGCTCGCCGTACCGCGGAGGCCGGTCTGCCCTGCGATCTCACTCATGCCAGCTCCTCGGGTCCGCTGGACAAAGGGACGGGTGCGTCCCTTCGACCAAGTGGACGCCTTCACCGACGCGAACGCACCCGGCCTGTCGAGTGTTGGAGGCGATTTGGACTTTCCTTGCCATACCGGCCCCGGGTACCGGGTGCGGGCTTTGCCTTCCGCAACTGCCCTTTGCCCACCCATGGGGCGCGCGCTCATGGGAGAAGCAGCCTGCTCAGAGGGGATGTGAGCCCGACGTGAGCCCCCTCACGACGGCGGCGCGTTCTTCGCCGCGACCACCGCGTCGAACACCTCCCGCTTGGGCAGTCCCGCCTCCGCGGCCACCGCGGCGATCGCCTCCTTGCGCCGCTCCCCCGCCTCCTCGCGCACCCGCACCCGGCGCACCAGTTCCCCGGCGTCGAGCTCCTCGGGGCCGCGCTCGGGGGCGCCCTCGACGACGACGGTGATCTCGCCGCGCACCCCCTCCGCGGCCCAGGCGGCCAGCTCGGCGAGCGGTCCGCGCCGTACCTCCTCGTACGTCTTGGTCAGCTCCCGGCACACCGCGGCGCGCCGCTCGGCGCCGAACACCTCGGTCATCGCGGCGAGGGTGTCGTCGAGGCGGTGCGGGGCCTCGAAGTAGACGAGGGTGCGCCGCTCCTCGGCGACCTCGCGCAGCCGGGAGAGCCGTTCGCCCGCCTTGCGCGGCAGGAACCCCTCGAAGCAGAACCGGTCGACGGGCAGTCCGGACAGCGCGAGCGCGGTGAGCACGGCGGACGGTCCGGGCACCGCGGTGACGTGGATGTCCTTCTCGACGGCCGCGGCAACCAGGCGGTAGCCGGGGTCGGAGACCGACGGCATGCCGGCGTCCGTGACGAGGAGCACACGCGCCCCTGCGAGCAACTCCTCGACCAGCTCGGGCGTGCGGGCCGACTCGTTGCCCTCGAAGTAGGACACCACGCGGCCCTTGGGCGTCACGCCCAGCGCCTGGGTGAGCCGCCGCAGCCGCCGGGTGTCCTCGGCGGCGACGACGTCCGCGCCGGCGAGCTCCTGAGCGAGCCGGGGCGGCGCGTCCGCGATGTCGCCGATGGGGGTGCCCGCCAAAACAAGGGTTCCAGTCACGCTCCCCATCCTCCCAGGGCCCTGGGAGGCGCAACGCACACCAACCGGTGAGGCCCATGCGCGGGACTCACACAGAACGTTTCCCTACGATGGCGCGGTGACCAGTACCGCGTCCTCCACGGACACCCGGCAGGGCCAGGCACCGCACGACCAGCGGCCGTCGTGGCAGCAGCGGCTGCGCCGTTTCGGCTACCCGGCGGGGCACAGAAGCGACGGCGATGTCCTCGACCGGCTGGTGCCGCCGTACGCGCAGCCCAGCCCGCGGCTGTGGCTGGTCCTGGGCGTGCCGCGGACGCTGGCCGAGCGGATCGGCCGCTGGTCGGGCTGGGGCGGTCCGCTGCTGGTGACGCTGATGGCGGGCCTGATGCGGTTCTGGCACCTGGGCAGCCCGAAGGCGGTGATATTCGACGAGACGTACTACGCCAAGGATGCCTGGGCGCTCGTCCACCGCGGCTTCGAGGTCAACTGGAACAAGAACGCCAACGATCTGATCCTGCAGAAGGCGGGGCACGTCGGCATCCCGTCGGACGCGGCGTACGTGGTGCACCCGCCGGTGGGCAAGTACGTCATCGGACTCGGCGAGCTGATCTTCGGGTTCGACCCGTTCGGCTGGCGGTTCATGACGGCGCTGCTGGGCACGCTGAGCGTGCTGCTGCTGTGCCGGATCGGGCGCCGCGTCTTCCGCTCGACGTTCCTCGGCTGTCTGGCCGGCGCGCTGATGGCGGTGGACGGGCTGCACTTCGTGATGAGCCGCACCTCGCTGCTCGACGGCGTGCTGATGTTCTTCGTGCTCGCGGCCTTCGGCTGCCTCGTCATCGACCGGGACAAGTCGCGGGAGAAACTCGCGGCCGCGCTGCCCATGGACGCGGACGGCCGGGTCCGCCCGGACCCGCACGTCGGTGACAGTCTCCGTCTGGGGTGGCGGCCCTGGCGCTGGGCGGCGGGCCTCCTGCTCGGCCTGGCCATCGGCACGAAGTGGAACGGCCTCTACATCCTGGCCGCGTTCTGTGTGATGGCGCTGCTGTGGGACGTCGGCGCCCGCAAGGTGGCCGGTGCCTGGCACCCGTACCGGGCGGTCCTCAAGCACGACACGGGCATCACGTTCCTGGCCACGGTCCCGGTGGCCGTCGCCGTGTACCTGTTCTCCTGGATCGGCTGGATCCTCTCCCCGACCGACGGCACCGGCGGCTACTTCCGCAACTGGGCGGCGACCGACGGCAAGGGCGGCAGCTGGACCTTCCTGCCCGACTGGCTGCGCAGCCTGTGGCACTACGAGCACGAGGTGTACGAGTTCCACGTCGGCCTGTCGTCCCCGCACACCTACCAGTCGAACCCGTGGAGCTGGATCGTGCTGGGCCGCCCGGTCTCGTACTTCTACGAGTCGCCCTCGCCCGGCGCGGACGGCTGCCCGGCGGACGCGGGCCAGAAGTGCGCCCGTGAGGTCCTCGCCATCGGCACGCCGGTGCTGTGGTGGGCGGCCTGCTTCGCGATCCTCTTCGTCCTGTGGCGCTGGGCCTTCCGCCGAGACTGGCGCGCGGGCGCCATCGCCTGCGGCATCGCGGCCGGTTACCTCCCCTGGTTCATGTACCAGGAGCGCACGATCTTCCTCTTCTACGCGGTCGTCTTCGTCCCGTTCCTGTGCCTGGCGGTGGCCATGCTGATCGGCGCGATCATCAGCCCTCCCGGCTCCACCGACACCCGCCGCGTGATCGGCTCGGCGGCCGCGGGCGTCCTGGTCCTGCTGATCGCCTGGAACTTCATCTACTTCTGGCCGCTGTACACGGGCACGGCGATCCCGATCGACAGCTGGCGGTCGCGGATGTGGCTGGATACCTGGGTCTAGCTGGGCGAACAGACTACGAGGGCGCGGCAGGCCGCCGCGCCCTCGTAGTCGTTGTCGGTCGTTGGCGGCTGTCGTAGGTCGCCCTCGGACGGCCCAGAGACGGCCCGGTTCTGGGCACGAGCAGATTTACAGACCGCGCGACTCGACCGCGGCCAGATCGACGACGGGCGGTCGGCATGCGTCAGCGGAAGCGGGACGTGGAGGCCGCTGCTACACCGACCCCTTCGAAATGGGGCTGTTCAGCGAGGAGTTGCGGGCACGGTACGGACGGGAGGTACTGGGCAGATGGCACAACAGTTCATAGAACACGTGATTCAATGACGGGATGGTAGGGGACGGCACATTCCTGGGACCGTTGGAACTGGCCGACGGCCATTGGGGAGTCGGGGACGCCACACGACCGGATGCCCACTGGGTGGAGTTCAGCCCGGGCGGGCTCTACCAGCATGAGCCAGACTCCGAGGGACGGTTGATCCCGTGGTCCAGGATCATGACTGGCATCTGGATCACCTGGGGCAAGCACTCCTGGAACACAAACAGCAGGGGCATGTACACGCTGAGGGGAATGGTCGCCGGGCGCGACGGCGGCTGGATGCACATGACACTGCGCCACCCGTACGAGGACCACCAGCTGCGCTTCGACCGGCACGCGCGCCCATACCGGGCGGTGGACGCCCTCCGGCTGGAGTATCTGCTGCGGCAGCTCATAGACGAGGGAAAGCCACATCTCCTCGGCGACCCGGAATGGGTGGGCCAGGCCGTGGCGCACCTGGCTGGCGGGAAAAGCAGCTGGATCACGCACCGTGCGCTGCGACGGGTAGCGGCGGAAGCCCTGGCAGCGGCCGGCCCGGGCAGCCCCTGACGGCCCGCCATCGCCATCGGCGCTCTTGAACAGGTCAGCAAGGCCCTGCTTCGCACGCGCTTCGAGGACCCTGCTCTGTAAATCACAGACCGCGCAGGCCGCCGCCTGTGAGCCGCGATTTTCCGCGGACCCGCAGTCCCCCCAAGAAAACGCAGCCGAAGTCGCTATGACCTGCGAAAACTAGGTGCTGACGCCAGGGAGTGACATCCACCGTCCACACCTCGTCCAGAGAACGCAGGTGCGGTTGCAGGTCACCTGAGGGCGAGCACCGCAGCCCAGGCAGCGTGGCGTGCCCCGAGCAGAGGCGAAAGCCCTGCGACGCTTCCGGCTCCGTACCCCGACAGCCTCAAGAGCGTCTGTTGGGGGGTGTTCCCATCATGATGTGATCAACACCATAAAGAAGATCATGGCGTTGGCGGCGACCGCCCTGACCACAGCGACTCTGCTGTCCGGGCCTGCGCCCACCGCGCAGGCCCGACCGCTTCCCGCCGAACCACCCCACAGTTCCCTCTTGTGCCACCTACAGTTCGAAGACTGAAACGGGGGACGGGGGAGGGGACTTCGGCATGCGCAAGGGGGTCAAGGTCACCATCGTGGGCGGGGTTTTCGCCGCGCTGGTGGGTGGGGCCGGGTACGGGGCGTACAACGTTCTGTCCGCGCTCGGCGGGGACGGGGGAGCGGGCGGGGGCTCGGCGTCGGTGAGGACCGGGCCGCCCAGTGGTGACGAGGTGCGGGACACCACGCGGAAGTTCTTCGCGGCCTGGGAGAAGGGGCAGGCGGCGACGGCCGCGTCGTTCACGAACAACGCCGAGGCAGCGGGTGTGCTGCTGACGGCCTACGGCGAGGACGCGCACATCACCAAGGTGAGCATCACGCCCGGGACGGCGACCGGCGCGACCGTGCCCTTCACGGTCCGCGCGACGGTGTCGTACGACGGGAAGTCCAAGCCGCTCGACTACAAGAGCGAGTTGACCGTGGTGCGCGGCGAGACGACGCACCGCCCCCTCGTCGACTGGCAGCCGTCCGTCGTCCATCCGCGGCTGCAGGCGGGCGACACGCTGGTCACCGGCGATTCGGCGAGCCCGGCCATCGAGGCCGTGGACCGGGACGGCAAGGTCCTGACGAAGGAGAAGTACCCGTCCCTGGGCCCGATCCTGGACGAGCTGCGCAGCCGCTACGGCGAGAAGGCGGGCGGCACCCCCGGCGTCGAGCTGGCCATCCGGCACCAGGCCGAGGGGGCCGCCGACACGACCCTGCTGACCCTGGCCAAGGGCAGGGCGGGCCGGCTGCCGACGACACTGAGCGCGAGCGCGCAGGCGGCGGCCGAGCAGGCGGTGACGAAGTACGCCGAGTCCTCGGTGGTGGCCGTGAAGCCCAGCACCGGCGAGGTGCTGGCGGTCGCCAACCACCGTGACGACGGGTTCAACGCGGCGTTCCTCGGCACGCTGGCGCCAGGCTCCACGATGAAGATCGTCAGCGCGGCGACGCTCATCGACAACGGGATCACGACGGCGACCGGCCCGGCGCCCTGCCCGCCGACCGCCACCTGGCAGAGCCAGACCTTCAGCAACCTCAAGGGCCTGGCCCCGGACGAGCACGCCACGCTCTCCGACAGCTTCGCCCGCTCCTGCAACACGGCGTTCGTGAAGTACGCGGACGAGGTGAAGGTCGACTCCCTCACCAAGGAGGCCGGGGAGCGCTTCGGGCTCGGGCAGGGCAACTGGAAGGTCGGCATACCCTCCTTCGACGGCCGCGTCCCCGCCTCCGGCGGCCCGGACACGGCGGCCAACATGATCGGCCAGGGCCAGGTGCAGCTGAGCCCGCTGAACCTGGCCTCGGTGACGGCGACCGCGATGACGGGCACCTTCCGGCAGCCGGTGATCGTGTCGCAGAAGCTGGACGGCCGCGATCTGGCCACGGCCCGGGGCCTCACGGCCGGCACGGTCCAGCAACTGCGCTCGATGATGAACCGCACCGCGGTCAGCGGCACCGCGGCCGGTGTGATGCGCGGCCTGAGCGGCAGCATCGGCGCGAAGACCGGCTCCGCGGAGGTCGACGGGCAGGCGAAGTCCAACAGCTGGTTCACCGGTTACCGCAATGACATCGCGGCCGCGGCCATGACCCAGGACGGCGGCCACGGCATCGACGCGGCCGGGCCGATTGTCGCAGCTGTGCTACGGACGGGAGGCTGAAGTCACTCGTACAGGAAGGGACTCTAGGGTGGGTGGTGTCGTTGAGGAGTGTGAGGGCTACGAGGGCGGCGGGGACCCTGGGGAATTCGCGGAGGAACTGAGGCAGTGGGCAAGAGAAGGCGCGTCGTCGAGCGACGGAGTACCAGACCCGCGGTCGTCGGCGGAATGATCGCCGCGGTCGTCGGCGGCGCGGGCCTCGGCGTCTATCTGCTCTACGGCGGCGCGGCGGCCGAGGGGCAGGCCGGCGCCACCGGCGACCACAAGACGGTCAAGACCGGCCCGCTGTCCGCGACCGAGGTGCAGACCACCGCCGAGCGCTTTCTCACGGCCTGGCAGCAGGGCAGGGTGAACCTGGCCGCGGCCGCCACGGACGACTCCGCCGCCGCCACCACCCAGCTCACCGGCTACTCCAAGGACGCCCGCATCAAGGACGTCACGCTCACCGCGGGCACCCGCACCGGCGCCAAGGTCTCCTTCTCCGTCAAGGGCACGGTCACCTACAAGGGCATCAGCAAGCCGCTGGCCTACGACAGCTCGCTCACCGTCGTGCGCCGCGCCCGCGACGGGAAGCCGCTGGTCGACTGGCACGCCTCCGTCGTCCACCCCGACCTGAAGGACGGCGACAAGCTGGTCACCGGCGAGTCCGGCACCCCGCCCATCAAGGCGCTGGACCGCGACGGAGGAGAGCTGACCGCCGCGAAGTACCCCTCCCTGGGGACGGTGCTCGACGGGCTGCGCGAGAAGTTCGGCAAGACGGCGGGCGGCAAGGCGGGCCTCGAACTGCGCGTGGCGCGCGGCAAGGCGTCCACGGCGCACAAGCTCTCCGACAAGACGCTCGTGGAACTCAGCAAGGGCACCCCGGGCACGGTGCGGACGACGCTGAGCCCGGCCCTCCAGGCGGCCGCCGAGAAGCAGGTAACCAAGCAGGAGCGGGCCTCGGTCGTGGTCATGCGCCCGTCGACCGGGGAGATCCTCGCGGTGGCCAACACCGGCCACGGCTTCAACACGGCCTTCCAGGGCTCGCTGGCCCCCGGCTCCACGATGAAGATCATCACGTCGTCGCTGCTCATCGAGAAGGGTCTGGCCTCCGCGGACAAGGGGCACCCCTGCCCCAAGAAGGTGAAGTACGGCGGCTGGACCTTCCACAACGACGACGACTTCGAGATCAAGGGCGGCACGTTCAAGGCGAGCTTCGCCCGCTCCTGCAACACGGCCTTCATCAGCCAGGCGAAGGAGCTGGGCAATGCGGACCTGACGAACCAGGCCCAGCAGGTCTTCGGCCTGTCCATGAACAACTGGGCGATCGGCGTCCCGACCTTCGACGGCTCGGTGCCGGTGCAGTCGGCGGCCCAGATGGCGGCCTCGCTGATCGGGCAGGGCGGGGTGCGGATGAACCCGCTGAACATGGCGTCGGTCGCCTCGACGATCAAGGCGGGCGTCTTCCACCAGCCCTATCTGGTCTCCCCGAGCGTGGACCACCGCAGGACGGCCACCGCCACCCGCACCCTGTCCGCGTCCACGCTCTCGCAGCTGCGCGAACTGATGCGGTACACGGCCGCGTACGGCACGGCGGCCCAGGCGATGTCCGGGCTCGGCCCCGACTACGGCGCGAAGACGGGCTCGGCGGAGGTCGACGGCCAGAAGAAGCCCAACGGGTGGTTCACCGCGTACCGCGGCGACCTCGCGGCCGCGGGTGTGGTCCAGGCCGGCGGGCACGGAGGCGACACGGCGGGACCGATCGTGGCGGCGCTGCTGAAGATGGGGAGCTGAGCCCCGGCGGGCGGCCGGCCCTCAACGGCCGGGCGGCCGGACCCTCAATGGGCCACGGGCTCGGCGGCCATGTACGTCCGCCGCAGGAACCGCAGCAGGGTCTTCGACTCGAACTGCACCACCTCGACCCCGCCCGGGGAGTGGAACTCCACCACGGCCTGGACCCGGCCGCACGGCCACACCCGTACGTCCCCGCTCTCGACCGGCGCCCGCAGCCCCTGTTCCAGCAGCGATCTGGAGAAAGTCCACTCGTGCGGCCCGGGAAGTCCGACCCGCACCGCCCGGGGGTCCGCATCGGGGTCGTAGCGCAGGATGACCGGGACCGCCGGTTCCTCCTGCACGTTGACATTCTCTTCCGTGACTATGTGAGCTCGCGCGTACTGCTCGACTACGGACATCAGACGGCCCTCTCACGCTGCGTCACCTGGGCGGAAGTCATGCCTCCGCCTCCACTCCAATGTCGCATATTTCCCATATTGCGCTCATCGAACCCTGCGCATCTCAGTTGTGCGATATGCATAAACCAGCTCCTCGCTCTTGCAAGAGGTTCGCAACAAGCCTCTAGAATCAAACGGTGCACGTACCTGACGGATTCATCGACGCCCCCACCTGTGCGGTCGCCGGAGTGGTCGCCGCCGGCGCCCTCGCCGTGAGCCTGCGCGGCGCGCGGCGCGAACTCGACGAGCGGACCGCCCCGCTGGCCGGACTGGTGGCGGCGTTCATCTTCGCCGTACAGATGCTCAACTTCCCCGTCGCGGCCGGAACAAGCGGCCATCTGCTCGGCGGCGCCCTCGCGGCGATACTCGTCGGCCCCTACACGGGCGTCCTGTGTGTCTCCGTCGTCCTGCTCATGCAGGGCATCCTCTTCGCGGACGGCGGCCTGACCGCGCTCGGCGTCAACATCACGGACATGGCGATCGTCACGACGGTCGTGTCGTACGCGGTCTTCCGCGGCCTGGCGAAGGTGCTCCCCCGCAAGCGGCGCTCGGTGACCGTCGCCTCCTTCGTCGCCGCCGTCCTCTCCGTCCCGGCCGCGGCCGTCGCCTTCACGCTGATCTACGCGGTCGGCGGCACCACCGACGTCGCCATCGGCAAGGTCGCCACCGCGATGATCGGCGTCCACGTCCTCATCGGTATCGGCGAGGCCGCGATCACCGCGCTCACGGTCGGCGCCGTCATCGCCGTACGGCCGGACCTCGTGTACGGCGCCCGCGGACTCCAGCAGCGTCTGAAACTGCGGGTGAACGGCGAACTCGTCGACGCGCCCACCACCCGGCCGGTCCCCGTCGCCGCCCGCTCGCACCGCACGCTGTGGATCACCGGCCTGGTCACCTCCCTGGTGCTCGCCGGGTTCGTCAGCTTCTACGCCTCCGCCGACCCCGACGGCCTGGAGAAGGTCGCGCACGACAAGGGCATCGACCAGAAGGCCCAGAAGCACGCGTCCGACGGCTCCCCGCTCGCCGGCTACGGCGTGAAGGACGTCTCCGACGCCCGCCTCTCCGGCGGACTCGCGGGCGTGATCGGCGTCGGCGTCACGGTCGTCGCGGGCAGTACCGTGTTCTGGGCGGTGCGCAGGCGCCGTACGAACGACGTCTCACCCGCGAGCACGGGCGTCTGACATGGGCGCCGATGGGGGTACCTCCCTGCTCGAGCGGAGCCGAGAGCTTGGGGGAGCACACAGGCTCTACCGGCACGTGCACTCCCCCGTGCACACGCTGCCGCCGCACACCAAGCTGGCCGCCGCCTTCGCCTTCGTGGTGGTCGTGGTGTCGACCCCGCGCGAGGCGATGTGGGCGTTCGGGCTGTACGCCGTGCTGCTCGCGTATGTGGCCCACCTCGCGCGCGTACCCGCCGGATTCCTGCTCAAGCGGCTGCTCATCGAGGTGCCGTTCGTCGCCTTCGCGGTGCTCATGCCGTTCGTGGCGGAGGGCGCGCGGGTGGACGTCCTCGGTCTGTCGCTGAGCGTCAACGGCCTGTGGGGCGCCTGGAACGTGCTCGCCAAGGGCACACTGGGCGTCGCCGCCTCCGTGCTGCTGGCCGCCACCACCGAACTGCGTGAACTCCTCCTCGGCCTGCAGCGCCTCAGACTCCCGTCGCTGCTCGTCCAGATCGCGTCCTTCATGATCCGCTACGGCGACGTCATCACCGACGAGATGCGCCGGATGCGGATCGCCCGGGAGTCGCGCGGCTTCGAGGCGAGCGGCGTACGCCACTGGGGAGTGCTCGCCAAGTCGGCCGGCGCGCTGTTCATTCGCTCCTACGAGCGCGGTGAGCGGGTGCATCTGGCCATGGTGAGCCGGGGATACGCCGGTTCGATGCCGGTCATCGACGAGGTGACCGCGTCCCGGGCGCAGTGGTCGTACGCCCTCGCCCTCCCCTGTGCCGCCCTCGTCGTCTGCCTGCTGGGATGGACCCTGTGAAACCTTCGCTGGAAGTGGCCCGACTGGCCTTCGCGTACCCCGACGGCCACCAGGCCCTGTTCGGGGTGGACTTCTCGATCGGGCGCGGCGAACGGGTCGCGCTGCTCGGCCCGAACGGCGCCGGCAAGACGACCCTGGTGCTGCACCTCAACGGCATCCTGGGCGGCGGCACCGGCACGGTGACCGTGGCCGGGCTGCCGGTCGGCCGGGAGCACATGGCCGAGATCAGGCGGAAGGTCGGCATCGTCTTCCAGGACCCGGACGACCAGCTCTTCATGCCGACCGTGCGAGAGGACGTGGCGTTCGGTCCGGCCGCGGCCGGACTGAAGGGGGCCGCACTGGAGGAGCGGGTGCGTACCGCCCTGGAGCGGGTCGGCATGCGGGACTTCGCCGACCGGCCGCCGCACCATCTGTCCTTCGGCCAGCGCCGCCGGGTCGCGGTCGCGACGGTCCTCGCGATGGAGCCGGAGATCCTCGTCCTCGACGAGCCGTCCTCCAACCTGGACCCGGCCTCCCGCCGCGAACTGGCCGACATCCTGCGCTCGCTGGACGTCACGGTCCTGATGGTCACGCACGATCTGCCCTACGCGCTGGAACTGTGCCCGCGCTCCCTGATCCTGAGCGACGGCGTGATCGCCGCGGACGGTCCGACGAGCGACCTCCTGTCCGACGACGCACTGATGCGCGCCCACCGTCTTGAGCTGCCCTTCGGCTTCGACCCGAGGTCCGTTCCGGCCGCCGCCGAGCTGACCTGACGCGTTTCCGTGACGGCCGTCCCGGATCGTCCGGGACAATGGGCGGGTGACGCATCAAGAGGACGCCGGGTCGCTGCTGCTCGACGAGCAGCTCTGCTTCGCGCTGTACGCGGCCCAGCGCGCCGTGACCGCGGCGTACCGCCCGCTCCTCGACGAACTCGGCCTGACCTACCCGCAGTACCTCGTCCTCCTTGTCCTGTGGGAGCGCGGCGAGACCACGGTGAAGGAACTGGCCGCGGCCCTGCGCCTCGACTACGGCACGGTGTCCCCGCTGCTGAAGCGGCTGGCGGCGGCGGGGCTGGTGCGCCGTGAGCGCTCGGCGCGTGACGAGCGCTCGGTGCTGGTCGCGTGCACCGAGCGCGGGCGCGAACTCCGGGAGCGAGCGGCGCGGGTCCCCGGCGCGCTGCTCACGACGACGGGGCTGGGCGCTTCCGAGGTCGCGCGGCTGCGCGAGGAGCTGTGGCGGCTCGCGGAGCGCGCCGAGCACGCCTCCACCCGGCACTGACGGACGTTACCCACGGTCACTGTGCCCTGAGGGCGACAACTGACCTACCGGCCAGTACCTTGTGCACGATGTACTTGTGCACACCTGTTCCTTGGAAGGCCGACCATGACTGACGGCACCGCCGCAACCGACGGCACCGCTGTTGACACCCGCCCGACGAAGATCATGTACGTCGCCGAAGCCACCGCGCACGGTGGCCGGGACGGGTACGTCACCAGTCAGGACGGCGCGATCGAGCTGAAGGTCTCGATGCCGCCGGAGCTGGGCGGGGACGGCAACGGCACCAACCCGGAGCAGTTGTTCGCCGCCGGCTACAGCTCCTGCTTCCACAACGCGCTGATCCTGGTCGGCAACCGCGCGGGCTACGACCTGACCGGCTCCACCGTCGCCGCGAAGGTCGGCATCGGCCCGAACAAGCACCGCGGCTACGGCCTGGCCGTCGCCCTCAGCGTCTCCCTCCCGGTCCTCGACGCGGACGTCGCGGCCAAGCTGGTCGACGCGGCCCACGAGGTGTGCCCGTACTCCAACGCGACACGCGGCAACATCGATGTGACGATCGTGCTGGGCTGAATCCCGGCGCCTGCGGGCTCCAGGACACCAAACCGTAACCAAATCCGCTACCCCGCCGAGGAATCCAAGGCCGCAGTCCCGTGTTTCACTCGCTGGCGCAAGCAAGTGGAGGGACCGGGCGTGGGCGTGAATGTGGACGTGGACGTGAGCGGCACAGTCGCCGAGGGCTTCGAGCCGGTCAGGGCGGCGTTCGCGCGCAACTTCGGGCTGCTCGGCGACCGGGGCGCGGCCGTCGCCGTGTACCGGGACGGGCACCGGGTGGTCGACCTGTGGGGCGGGACGAAGGACGTCGACGGTACGGCCCCCTGGGAGCACGGCACCGCGCAGATCGTGCGCTCCGCGACCAAGGGCGTCGCCGCCGCCGCGCTGCTGCTTCTGCACCAGCGCGGTGAGCTGGACCTGGACGCGCCGGTGGGCGAGTACTGGCCGGAGTTCAAGGCGGCGGGCAAGGAGAGCACGCTGGTCCGGCATGTGCTCGCGCACCGTGCCGGCGTCCCCGTGCTCGACCGTCCGCTGACGCCGGAGCAGGCCGCGGACCCCGACCTCGGCGCACAGGCCGTCGCGGCCCAGGCGCCGGTGTGGGAGCCGGGCACCGACCACGGGTACCACGCGCACACATACGGCTGGCTCACCGGCGAGCTGGTACGGCGCGTCACCGGCCGCCCGGTCGGCGAGTTCATCGCGACCGAGATCGCCGGGCCGGCCGGTGCCGACCTCTGGCTCGGCCTGCCGGAGTCCGAGGCCGCCCGCGTGGGCCGGGTCGGCCCCGTCGAGGCCGCCGAGGCGGGCGGCGCGCTGAGGACCCGTCCGAAGCGGTCCGTCTCCGAGGCCTACGCCGACCCGGAGTCCCTGACCCGCCGTGCCTTCGCCGCGATCACACCGCTCCCCGACGAGAACGCGCCCGCCTACCGCGCGGCCGCCCTCCCCGCCTCCAACGGCATCGCCACCGCCGACGGCCTGGCCCGCTTCTACGCCTCCCTGATCGGCGAGGTGGACGGCGGCACACGGCTGTTCCACCCCGGGACGGTCAAGTCGGCCCGGGGCGAGCAGTCGGCCGGGCCGGACCGCGTGCTCGTGGTCGGCACCCGGTTCGGCCTCGGCTACATGCTGCACGGCAGCGCGTCGCCGCTGCTGTCCGCCGGCTCCTTCGGCCACCCGGGCCGCGGTGGCGCCCTCGCCTTCGCCGATCCCGAGTCGGGCATCGCCTTCGGCTATGTCACCAACGGCTTCCGCAAGAGCGTGACGGCGGACCCGCGGGCGCAGGCCCTGGTGCGGGCGGTGCGCACGGCCCTGGAGCGCGTCACACGTTGATCGGGTGCGAGGTCCGCCCGGACGCCGAGTCGATCTCTCCGTGTGCCTTGGTCAGCAACTGCATCGCCAGTTCGTTGAGCGCCCGCGCGCCGGCTATCTCCTCGCCGACGCGTGGCTGATTGGCGTCGGTGTGGTGCCTGCTGGCACTCCCGTGCGCCCGTACCTCACTGCCGTCGGGCAGACGCACCAGCGCGGCCGCCCGCGTGTGCAGATCGTCCTCCTTGAACTCCAGCTCGACGTGCCATCCCACAGCGGTGTGCATCATGAGGACCACCTCCGGAATCACTGCTTCCAGGGTGCTCCTCGACGCCCCCGGCGTCACGTCGGCCCGGAAAACTGGCTTTCCGTCAGGAAATGGGCGTCCGGGACGGGCTTCCGCTCAGGAAGCCGGCTTCCCGTCGAAGCTGGCGAAGTACGCGGCGGCCATGTCCTCGTCGGCATGGCCCTGGGCGGCGGCGCGCGCGAAGCGCTCCGCGACGGCCTCGGCCACGTCGAGACGGACGCCGTTGTCCGCACCGGCCCGGACGATCAGCCGCGCGTCCTTCTCGGCCGTGGCCACCGCGAACTGGGCCGGGGACAGCCGCTCGCCCAGCACCATGGCCGCCTTGGCCCGCAGGTACCCCATGTCGAGCGGCCCGCCCTCGATGAGGTCGAAGAAGGCCTGCGGGTCGACGCCGAGCGCCTGGGACAGGGCGAGGACCTCGCCGGTCGCCGCGGTGGCCGCGAGGACCCAGCTGTTGGCGACCAGTTTGAGCCGGGTGGCGCTGCCCGCCGCCCCGTCGTCGCCGGTCCACACCGTACGGGCGCCGACCGCGTCGAACAGGGGCGTGACGGCCGCCCGGCCCTCCTCGGGACCGGCGGCCAGGACGGTCAGCTGTCCGGCCTCCGCGGGCTGGCGGGTGCCGAGGACCGGGGCGTCGTAGAAGACGAGGCCGTGGTCGCGGGCGAAGCCGGCCAGGCCGGCGACCGAGTCGAGGCCGGCGGTGGTCGACTGCGCCCAGACCGCGCCGGGGCGCAGTGCGGGAGCCGCCTCCCGCATGACCTCCAGGACGGTGTGGCCGTCGTACAGCATGGTCAGGACGGCATCGGCGCCCTGGACGGCCTCGGCGGGGGTGTCGGTGACGTGGGCGCGGTCGGCGGCCAGCGGCTCGGCCTTGGCGCGGGTGCGGTTCCAGACGCGGACGGTGTGCCCGGCCTTCGCGAGGTTGCGGGCCATCGCGGCCCCCATGATCCCGGTGCCCAGGACGCTCACGGTGAGCTTGTCTGTCATGACGTCAACTTCCTGATCCGTGCGGTGAGTACGGGCCTTGAGCATGGTCGCTCAGGCGCGGTCTCCATGGTCGTCCAGACGCGAGCGTTCCCGGCGGCGGCGCGGACGGGTCCGGCAGCGGGATCCACTCCCCCGCGCCGCTGACCGGCGTGCAGCATCAGCCCGATCCCGACCACCAGTAGCCCGGCGGCGGCGATCCGGGGTGCCCCGAAGCGCTCCTTGAAGAACAGCGCCCCGATCGCCGCTCCGACGATGATCGACGACTCCCGCAGGGCCGCGATCGGCGCCGGTTCGGCGCGGGTCTGCGCCCACAGCACCAGCCCGTACGCCGAGAGGGACAGAAGCGCGCCGAACAGCCCGAGGGCGGCGAACGGGCGCAGCAGGGCGAGCGTCTCCCCTCGCCGGCGCCGGACGGCGTACGCCGGGATCACCACGCCCTGGACCATCATCAGCCAGGCGGTGTACCCGAGGGGGGAGCCCGAGGCGCGCACGCCGAGCCCGTCGACGACGGTGTACGAGGCGATGGACAGCCCCGTCGCGAGGGCCGCCCCGATCGCGGCCCAGTTCGGCCGGCACCCGCGCAGCCCCCACAGGGCGACACCGGTGAGTCCGGCGCAGGACAGGGCGACACCGGCGGCGGCCCAGCGGTCGGGCACCTCGTGGGCGAAGACGGCCGCAAGGACGGTGACGACCAGCGGGGCGGTGCCGCGCGCGATGGGGTAGGCCTGCCCGAAGTCGCCGTGCCGGAAGGACGCCATCAGCAGGACGACGTACACCAGGTGGATGGCCGCGGAGCAGAACAGGTACGGCCATGCCGCGGCCGCCGGGAACGCCGTGAACGGCGCCAGGGCCAGTCCGATGAGGACACCGCCGGCCAGGATCAGGGTGAAGCCGACGAGCTTGTCGGTGATCCGGTGGGCGATCGCGTTCCAGCTGGCGTGCGTGACCGCGGCGAGCAGCACCGCCGCGGTGACCAGCGGTGTCACGAGGTGCGTTCGCGCACGTCCACCAGGGTGCCGCCCGCGTGGGCGATCAGCGTCTTCGGCTCCATGGGGAAGACCGCATGCGGGGTCCCGGCGGCGGCCCACACGAGGTCGTGCGCCAGCAGCGACCGGTCGGCGAGCACCCGGGTGCGGGTCCGGTGCCCGAAGGGCGGCACGCCCCCGATCGCGTACCCGGTCGTCTCCCGTACGACATCGGCCTTGGCCCGGGTGACGGCCTCGGCGCCGAGTTCCTCCCGCACCCGCTCCACGTCCACCCGGGACGCCCCGTCCATGAGGACGAGGACCGGTACCCCGTCGGCGGCGAAGATCAGCGACTTGCAGATCTGGCTCAGCTCGCAGCCGATGGCCGCGGCGGCCTCGGCGGCGGTGCGGGTCGCGTCCGGGAAGCGTCTGACCCGGGAGTGGAGTTCCCCGAGGCCCAGTTCCTCCAGGGCCGCGGCGAAGCGGGGGTGGGCTCCGGTGCCCTCGGCGTCGGCGTCAGTGGCGGCTGTCGTCGTCATGCGGGCACGCTAGCGGTACGTGTACGGGGCAGGCGACCGGGTTTCCTCGCATGAAGAGGCCGGCGAGAGCGCCCCGTCCCCACGGATCCCTCGCCGGCCGGTCCTTCAGCGGAAGCGGCGCGTCAGGCGTGCACCAGCTCCCGGTCCGCGTCCCCGTCCCGGGGGCGGTCGCCGTCGTGGGCGCGCAGGCCCTCGCCCTCGACGTCCACGTTGGGCAGGGCGCGGTCCAGCCACTTCGGCAGCCACCAGGCCTTCTTGCCGAGCAGCGCGAGCACCGCCGGGACGATCGCCATCCGGACGACGAAGGCGTCGAAGAACACCGCGATCGCCAGGCCGAAGCCGATCATCTTGATCATCGACTCGCTGGACCCGATGAAGCCGGAGAAGACGGCGATCATGATCACCGCGGCGGCGGTCACCACGCGGGCGCCGTGCCTGAAGCCGGTCACCACGGCCTGGCTCGGCTTCTCCCCGTGGACGTACGCCTCCCGCATCCGGGTCACGAGGAACACCTCGTAGTCCATGGCGAGACCGAAGACCACACCGACCATGAAGATCGGCATCATCGACATGATCGGTCCGGTCTGCTCGACGCCCATCAGGCCGGACAGCCAGCCCCACTGGAAGACCGCGACGACGGCGCCGAGGGCCGCCAGCACGCTCAGCAGGAAGCCGAGGGCCGCCTTCAGGGGGACCAGGATCGAGCGGAAGACGAGGATCAGGAGGAGGAAGGCCAGGCCGACGACCAGGGCCAGATACGGGACCAGCGCGTCGTTCAGCTTCTGCGACGTGTCGATGTTCATCGCCGTCGAGCCGGTGACCAGGACCTGCGCGTCCGTGTCCGCCTTGATCTCCGTGCCCTTGTCACGGATCGCGTGCACCAGGTCCTCGGTGGTCGTCGAGGACGGCTTGGAGTTGGGGATCACGGTGATCGTCGCGGTGTCGCCGGCCTTGTTGGGCACGGCCGGGGTCACCGTCACGACGTCCTTGAGGCCCTTGATCTCCTTGCCGACCTCCTTGAAGGCGGCCTTGGGGTGGTCGCTGTCCTTGGCGTCGACCACCAGCATCAGGGGGCCGTTGAAGCCGGGGCCGAAGCCCTCGGAGAGCAGGTCGTAGGCGCGGCGCTGCGTCGTCGAGGTCGGCTGGGAGCCGTCGTCGGGCAGGCCCAGTTCCAGGGAGGCGGCGGGGACGGCCGCGGCACCGAGGCCGACGACGCCCAGCAGGAGGACGGCGACCGGGCGGCGTACGACGAAGCTCGCCCAGCGCGTGCCCATGTTCGGCCGGCCGGCCTTGTGGGGGTGCTTGGGCCCCCGCCCGCCGCCGAGCAGCTTGCTCTTCTCGCCCGCCGGACGCACCTTGCGCCCCGCGTAGCCGAGCAGCGCCGGGATCAGGGTGAGCGCGATCAGGACCGCGATGGCGACCGTGCCCGCGGCGGCGACGCCCATCTTGGTCAGCATCGGGATGTTGACCACGGACAGGCCGACCAGGGCGATCACCACGGTCAGACCGGCGAAGACCACCGCGGAGCCCGCGGTGCCGGCGGCCCGCCCGGCGGCTTCCTCGCGCTCGCGGCCCTCGGCCAGTTCGGCGCGGTAGCGGGAGACGATGAACAGCGCGTAGTCGATGCCGACGGCGAGGCCGATCATCGAGGCCAGGGTGGACGTGGTGGAGCCGAGGTCCAGCGCGTTGGCGAGCGCGGCGATGGTGGAGACGCCGATGCCGACGCCGATGAGGGCGGTGACCAGCGGCAGTCCGGCCGCGAGCAGCGAGCCGAAGGTGATGACGAGGACGACCGCGGCGATCGCGATGCCGATGACCTCGGTGGCGCCCGTCTCGGGAGTCGTGTTGAGGGCGTCACCGCCGACCTCGACGGTCAGCCCGGCGTCCCGCGCGTCCTGCGCGGCCTCGTTGAGGGCCTCGCGCGTGGAGTCCTTGAGCTCCATGCCGGAGACCTTGTACTTGACCGACGCGTAGGCGACCGTGCCGTTCTTGCTGACGGCCCCGGCCTGGTACGGGTCGGCGACGGAGGCGACCTCGGAGCCGTCCTTCAGCTCCGCGACCGTCTTCTTCACGATCTTCTTGTTGGCGGCGGCGGTCATCTTCTCGCCGCTCGGCGCCTTGAAGACGACGCGCGCGGTGGCGCCGTCGGCGCTCATCCCGGGGAAGCGCTGTTCCAGCAGGTCGAAGGCCTTCTGGGCCTCGGTGCCGGGGACGGAGAAGGAGGTGTTGCCGGCCGCGGGGGCACTCGCCGCCCCGACGCCCGCCAGCGTCAGCAGCGCCACCCATATGAGGGCGACGAAGTGCCGTCGCCTGAAGGCGAGTCGGCCCAGTTTGTAGAGGAACGTGGCCACGAGGTCGTACTCCCGGTCAGTCGTGGGGTGTTCAGGGCAGGGGTGACCA
This sequence comes from Streptomyces sp. NPDC001406, assembly GCF_042895285.1. Taxonomy (NCBI): domain Bacteria; kingdom Bacillati; phylum Actinomycetota; class Actinomycetes; order Kitasatosporales; family Streptomycetaceae; genus Streptomyces; species Streptomyces sp. NPDC001406. The sequence continues at coordinate 246,453 of NZ_JBIAWG010000010.1, read as the reverse complement.
ACCCCGTGGGTGGCAGGGGTGATCGGCCCGACGACGTGAGCGGTGACGTCAGGTGGGGCTGAGGGGACTTGTCAGTCGGTGGGAACGCCGAGGGCGGGGAGGACCACGGCGTCGATGTACGAGAGGAGGAACGACTGCGTCGGCGGCTGCTCGTCGATCATCGCGCGGGCGGCGAACCCGCCGATCATCATGTGCATCACGAACCCGATCGCCGGGTTGTCCGCACGGACCTCTCCCCGGTCGACCGCCCGCTGGATCACGCGACGGAACTCCGCCATCTCCGGCTCGATGAGATGCTCCCGGAACGCCTGCAGGAGGTCCGGGTTGCCGTGCACCGCCATGGCCAGACCCCGCATCAGCGCGGAGCTCTGCTCCATCTCGCAGTCGTCCGAACGCAGCGTGAGGGCGTGCAGATCGCCCTGGAGCGACCCGGTGTCGACCTCGTCGGCCGAGCCGCCCGGCTTGCTGTGCCGCACGGCCTTCGCCACCAGCTCGGCCTTGCCGCCCCACTGGCGGTAGAGCGTCGCCTTGCTGGACCGGGTGCGGGCGGCCACGGCGTCCATGGTGAGGGCGTCGTAGCCGACTTCGCGGAGCAGGTCGAGCACGGCCTCGTACAACTCGGCCTCACGCTCGGGGGTGATACGACTGCGGCGCGCCGTGGCGACCTCGGTCATCGTTCCCACCTTCCCACTCCGAACGACACGGTTTCGTACGTGACGAATGTAGCGCACCCTCCATACGAAACGAAACCGTTTCGTACGTGTCCTGGGTCACGCCCTGGTCGAGCGCCCGGAATTTTCACAAGTTGCTCCGGTCCATCCCCCGGAAAAGCATGGGGAGGTGAGCTATCTGCGCCTGCCGCACCTCAGCGGCGAACTGCTGTGCTTCGTGGCCGAGGACGACCTCTGGCTGGCCCCCCTCGGCTCCCCGGGCCGCGCCTGGCGGCTCACGGTGGACCGCACCAAGACCGGCCACCCCCGCTTCTCGCCCGACGGCCGGACGATCGCGTACACGAGCTGGCGCAGCCTGGTGCCCGAGATCCACGTCGTCGGCGTGGAGGGCGGGCCGGGCCGGCAGCTGACGTACTGGGGAAGCGCGGACACCCGGGTGTGCGGCTGGACGCCTGCCGAGAACGGCGGGCCGGAGATCCTCGCCGTCGCCTCCCACAGCCAGCCGTTCTCGTACTTCACCTGGGCCTACAAGGTCTCCACCGAAGGCGACCCCGGCCGCAAGCTCCCCTGGGGCCCGGTCGCCGACATCCAGGTCGCCGACCTCGACGAGGGGCACCGGACCCTGCTCCTGACCGGCACCCCGCCGCACGAACCGGCCGCCTGGAAGCGGTACCGGGGCGGCGCCATGGGCCGGCTGTGGCTGCACGGGCAGCGGCTGCTCGCCGGCATCGGCGGCCACCTGGACTGCCCCATGTTCGTCGGCGGCCGGATCGCCTTCCTCTCCGACCACGAGGGCGTCGGCAACCTCTACTCCTGCGCCTACGACGGCTCCGACCTGCGCCGCCACACCGACCACGACGCCTTCTACGCCCGGCACGCCTCCAGCGACGGCACGCGGGTGGTGTACCAGTGCGCGGGCGACCTGTGGCTGGTGGACGACCTGTCGGCGGACTCGGTGCCGCACCGGCTCGATGTGCGCCTGTCCGGAGCCCGCGCGGGACGCCGCAGGTACCAGGTGCCCGCCGCCCGGCACGTGGACGGCATCTCGGTCGACGAGACCGGCCGGGCCAGCGCCGTCGTGGTCCGCGGCAGCCTGTACTGGCTCACCCACCGCGACGGTCCCGCGCGCACCATCTCGGACACGCCGGGCGTACGGGTCCGGCTCCCGGTGATGCTGGGCTCGACCGGGCGGATCGCCTACGTCACGGACGCCGAGGGCGAGGACGCGATCGAGATCTCCCAGCTGCCCCGCGCCAGCGGCGACCGCGCGCCGCGCCGGCTGGCCTCCGGCGAGCTGGGCCGGGTCCTGGAACTGGCCTCGGACCCGCTGGGCGAGCGCCTCGCCGTCGCCGCGCACGACGGACGGCTGCTGCTGATCGACACGGGCGAGGACGCGGACGGTGCGGTGACCGAGCTGATCCGGTCCATCAACGGCCCGGTGCGGGACCTGGCCTTCTCGCCGGACGGCTCCTGGCTGACCTGGTCGCATCCGGGGATCGGCCGCTCGCTCCGGCAGATCAAGATGGCCCGGATCTCCGGCCCCGGGCAGGCGGACCAGCCGGTCGTCGACGTGACCAACGGCCGCTTCGAGGACGAGAACCCGGTCTTCACCCGGGACGGCCGCTATCTGGCGTTCCTGTCCTGGCGCGGCTTCGACCCGGTGTACGACGTCCACACCGGCGACCTGTCCTTCCCGCTCGGCTGCCGCCCGTACCTGGTCCCGTTGTCCTCGGCCACTCCCTCCCCCTTCGCCCTGAACCCCGAGGGCCGGCCGGCCGCCGGGGGCCTGGACCCCGTGGAGGACGAGGAGACCGGCGAGGGCGGCGCGGTGACCGTGGAGGTCGAGGGGCTGGAGAACAGGGTCACCCCGTTCCCGGTCTCCGCCTCCAAGTACTCCGGGCTGCTGCCGGTCTCCGGCGGCGGCCTGGTCTGGCTGCGCTGGCCGATCTCGGGCGCGCTCGGCGAGACGTTCGCGAACCCCAACGACCCCAGTGAGCGGCCCACGCTGGAGTACTTCAACCTCACCAAGGCGAAGAAGTCCCAACTCGTCGACCACCTCGACTGGTTCTCGGTGAGCGGCGACGGCACCCGGCTGGTGCTCATGGACGAGGGCGACCTGCGGGCCGTCCCCGCGACCGAGCCCGGCGACGGCGACACCACGACCTGGATCGACCTGCGCCGCATCCTGCACGAGGTCGACCCGCCCGCCGAGTGGCGCCAGGCCTACGCGGAGGCCGGCCGGCTCATCCGGGACTACTTCTGGGAGCCGCACATGTGCGGCATCGACTGGGACGCGATCCTCGACCAGTACCGGCCGCTGGTCGAACGGGTCGCCTCCCCCGACGAGTTCGCCGACCTGCTGCGCGAGGTGCTGGGCGAGCTGGGCACCTCCCACGCCTATGTCACCCCCGCCCGCCGCAACGAGGGACCGGCGCACTACCAGCGCCTCCAGGGCCTGCTGGGCGCCAACCTGGTGTGCCGGGACGGCCGTTGGACGGTCAAGCGGATCCTGCCCGGCGACTCCTCCGACTCCAAGGCCCGCTCCCCGCTGGCCGGCACGGGCATCCGCGAGGGCGCCGTGCTCACCCATGTGGACGGCCGGCCGGTGAACCCGGTGACGGGTCCCTATCCGCTGCTGGCGGGTTCGGGCGGTACGACGGTGGAGCTGACCTTCGCCCCGGCCGAGGGCGAGACGGGCCCGCCGCGGCGGGTCGCCGTCGTGCCCCTGATCGACGAGCGGCCGCTGCGCTACCAGGACTGGGTGGCCAAACGCCGCGAGGTCACCCGGGAGTTGAGCGGCGGCAGGTGCGGCTATCTGCACATCCCCGACCTGGGCGGCTCGGGCTGGGCCCAGTTCAACCGCGACCTGCGCATGGAGGTCTCCCGGCCCGTGCTGATCGTGGACGTGCGCGGCAACGCGGGCGGGCACATCAGCGAGCTGGTCGTCGAGAAACTCACCCGGACCATCCTCGGCTGGGACCTGACCCGCAACGCCCAGCCCGTGTCGTACGCCTCGAACGCGCCCCGCGGCCCGATCGTCGCCCTCGCCGACGAGGCGACCTCCTCCGACGGCGACATGATCACGGCGGCCTTCAAACTGCTCAAGCTCGGGCCGGTGGTGGGTCAGCGCACCTGGGGCGGGGTGGTCGGCATGACCGGGCGGCACCGGCTGGGCGACGGCACGGTGATCACGGTGCCGATGAACGCGGCCTGGTTCGACGCCTACGGCTGGTCCGTGGAGAACCACGGCGTCGCCCCCGACCTGGACATCCTGCGCACCCCGCTGGACTGGGCGGAGGGCCGCCATGTCGAGATGGACGACGCGGTGCAGCTCGCCCTGGACCTGCTGACCACCAACCCGGCGGCGGTCCCGCCCGACTACAGCGACGTACCGGACCGCTCGCGGCCGGAGCTGCCGCCGCGGACACCGCCGCGGACATGAGAAGGGGTGCCCCGCGCGGGGCACCCCTTCCACCGGACCTGCGACGTCAGGCGTCGTAGTCCATGTCCATGCGGTCACGCATGTCGTGCTCGGACTCGTCGGTGTCCCGCACGTTCTGGCGGCCGCGCTCAGGCTGCTGCGGGCCACGCTGCGGCTGCTGCTGACCGCGCTGCGGCTGCTGCGGGCCACGCTGGGGCTGCTGCGGGCCGCGCTGGGCGCCCTTCTGCTTGCCCTGGGACTTTTCCTGGAACTGGTCCTTCATACCCATGTGGGTTCACTCCCGTGGAGGGTGAGGGGTTTGGGCCCTTTGGTTGGGCCCCGACCAGATTCACACGGGTGGACACACTGCGCATGTCGATCAGTCACGGTGCGTAGCGGCCGACTTGGCCGGGCGCGGGCGCGCTCATTCGTGCCGGGCGGACCGCTCGCGCTCGTCGGCCTCCCCGCCCGCACCGACCAGCCCCGTGCGCATCCCCTGGAGCCGGGGCGCGAAGCGGCGCATCTCGCGCTGTCCCACGGTCCCGATGAGCGCCGGCAGATAGCCCCGCACGCCCTGCATCCCGCGCAGCCACCACTGCCCGTACACGTGGGCGGAGCGCCGCTCGATGCCGGCGACGATCCGGTCCACCGCGGGGCCCAGCGGGTACGTCTTGTTGGACGGCCACGGCAGCCGCTGCCGCAACTCCCGCATGACGTCGTCCTGGTCGGCACCGCGCACCATGTCCGTGTCGGTCCACGACAGATACGCGACACCGACCTTCACGCCCTGGTGGCCGACCTCGGCGCGCAGACAGTGCGCGTACGCCTCCACGCCGGACTTGGACGCGCAGTACGCCGTCATCATCGGCGCCGGGGTGACCGCGGCGAGCGAGGCGATCTGCAGCAGATAGCCGCGGCTCTCGGTGAGCACCGGCAAGAAGGCGCGGCCCGTCACCGCCGAGCCGATCAGATTGACCTCGATCACCCGCCGCCAGGCCTCGGGATCGGAGTCCGTGAACGGCCCGCCGCTCGCGACCCCGGCGTTGGCGATCACGATGTCGACCTTGCCGAAGCGCTCCTTGACCTCCCGGGCCACCCGCGCCATCGCCTCGTGGTCGGTGACGTCGGCGTACCAGTGGTCGCTGTCGCTGTGCAGCCTGCCGGACACCTCCTTGAGCGCGTCCGGCTCCAGCCCGACCAGCGCCACCTTGGCACCGCGCGCCGAGAGCTTGCGCGCGAGCAGCTCGCCGACGCCGCGCGCGGCTCCGGTGACGACCGCGACCTGGCCCTCCAGGCTCACCCTGCTCATGCGCCCTCCTTGACGTGTACGTACGTGGTGACGAGTTCCCGGATCTTCCCGGTGACCAGCTCGGGCGCCTCCACCGGGGTCATGTGGCCGAGCCCGGGCAGCTCGGTGAGGCCGACGCAGTCCGGCAGCTCGGCGGCCAGGAAACGGGCGTGCGCCGGCGGGGTGAGCCGGTCCTCGGTGCCGGCGACCACCGCCGTGGGGACCCGCAACTCCCGTACGCCGTGGTCGAGGTCGAGCCGCTCCAGCACCTGCGACCAGGCGTGGCGCACCGCGCGCGGGCAGGCGTGCACGATGTGCGCGCACGCCTCCACCATGTGCGGGGCGGAACCGGCGCCCATCGTGGCGTACTTGAGGATCCGCTTCGCGACCGGAGTGACCGGACCGAGCGGGGCGCGCGAACCCAGGATGTGCGCCGTGAGCCAGGTGCGTATGCGCCCGGCGCGCATCGGTACGACGCGTGCCTGCGCGACCAGCTTCGAACTGCCGGTGCTGCACAGCAGTACGGCGGCCGCGTGCTCCTGGAAGCGGGGGCGCGCGGACGCGGCCATCACCGTCATCCCGCCCATGGAGTGGCCGGCGATCACGGCGCGCTCGCCGGGCGCGAGCGTCTGCGCGAGCACCGCCTCCAGGTCGTCCGCCAGCGCGTCGGTCGTGCAGGCGGGGCTCGCGGGGCTGCGCCCGTGTCCCCGCTGGTCGTACGCGATGACCCGGTGGTCCGCGGCCAGGTCCCGGATCTGCGCCGCCCAGAAGGCGGTCGAGCAGGTCCAGCCGTGGGCGAGGACAACGGGCGGCGCGCCCTCGGGCCCGTGCACCTCGACGTGCAGACGGGCGCCGTCGGCGGAGACCACCGTGAGTTCACGGGCGGGGGCGGGCGGGGCGTACGGGCCGGTGGCGACGTAGGTGAGTCGGCTCACGAGGCCACCTCCGCCTGCGTCACGTCCTGCGCCGCGCTCTGCGTCGCGCCCGTGCGGGCCGGTGCCCGCAGCAGCTCGTACTCCGCCAGGTCCACCCGACGGGTCGCCTTGCGGAACTCCGTCGTCGTACCGGGCCAGATGGTGGTGTTGCGACCGCTCGCGTCCAGGTACCAGCTGGTGCAGCCACCGGTGTTCCAGACCGTGCGCTTCATGCGCTCCTGCACCATGCGGTTCCAGGCCTCCACGGCGCCGGGGCGGGCGTCGAGCGCGGCGCGGCCGCCGAGGACGTCGAGCTGCCGTACATAGTCGGCCATGTAGTTCAGCTGGGACTCGATCATCAGGATCATGGAGGAGTTCCCGAGCCCGGTGTTGGGCCCGATGACCGTCATCCAGTTGGGGAAGCCGGCCGCGGACGCCCCGCGCAGGGCCTGCATCCCGTCCTTCCAGCTCTCGGCGAGGGTCCTGCCCTCCGCCCCGACGACCCGCTCGGCGATCGGCATGTCGGTGACGTGGAAGCCCGTACCGAAGACGATCGCGTCGACCTCGGCCTCACTGCCGTCGGCGGCGACGACGGTCGACCCGCGGATCTCGCTCAGCCCGCTGGCGACGACGTCCACATTGGGCTTCACCAGCGTCGGGTAGTACGTGCTGGACAGCAGGATCCGCTTGCAGCCGATGCGGTAGTCCGGGGTGAGCTTGGCGCGCAGGGCCGGGTCCTTGATGGCGCGGGCGATGTTGCGTCGTGCCAACTGCTCGACGAAGCCCAGCTCGTCGGGGTGTTTGGTGAAGGCCTGGACCTGCAACTCCCGGATGCCCCACAGCAGTCCGCGGCGCAGCTGCGTGGTGAAGGGCAGGGCGCGGTGGAGCCGGCGCTCGGCGCCGCTGATGGCGCGGTCCATGCGGGGCATCACCCAGGGCGGGGTGCGCTGGAAGAGGGTGAGCTTCGCGACCCGCGGCTGGATGGCCGGTACGATCTGGATGGCGGACGCCCCCGTGCCGACCATCGCGACCCGCTTGCCGCTCAGGTCGTAGTCGTGGTCCCAGCGGGCCGAGTGGAAGACCTTGCCCGGGAAGGACTCCAGGCCCGGGATGTCCGGGATCTTCGGGTCGGACAGCGGCCCGGTGGCGGAGACGACGATGTCGGCGCTCAGCGAGCCGTTCGTGGTCTCGATGTCCCAGCGCAGCTGTTCCGGGTCCCAGGTCATCAGCTTCACCTCGGCGCCGAAGCGGAGGTGCGGGCGCAGACCGAAGACGTCGGTGACATGCTCCAGGTAGGCGCGGATGTGCTCCTGGCCGGAGAAGGTGCGCGGCCAGTCGGGGTTGGGCGCGAAGGAGAAGGAGTACAGGTGGGACGGTACGTCGCAGGCGCACCCGGGGTAGCTGTTGTCCCGCCAGGTGCCGCCGACGCTGTCCGCCCGCTCGAGGACCACGAAGTCGGTGATCCCCTCGCGGCGCAGCCGTACGGCCGCGCCCAGCCCGCCGAAGCCGGACCCGATCACCGCCACCCGTACATGCTCGTGTTCGGCCATCCCGAAGCCTCCAGGCATCGCATCGGACTCGTTGAACCATGCCAGTGAACACTGGCGCAATGGGAGGGTAGAGCAGCTCCGTACCGAGCGGTAGGGGTCGGGGGAAGGAAGTTACCCGCGGTACAACATAGGCTGCACGCGTGGCTGAAGACGCAGGACGACCCGGCGAGCAGCGCGAGTACCGCATGGAGGAGCTGGCACAGCTGGCCGGCATCACCGTGCGCACCCTGCGCTTCTACCGCGAGCGCAAGCTGATCCCGCCGCCCCGCCGCGAGGGCCGTATCGCCTGGTACGACGACCACCACCTGGCCCGCCTGCGCACGATCTCGGCCCTGCTGGAACGCGGCCACACCCTGAACGGCATCGCGGAGCTCGCCGAGGCCTTCGACCACGGCCGGGACGTCGCCGACCTGCTCGGCGTCGGCGCCCCCACCGAGGAGGAGCCGGTCCGGCTGACCCCCGAGGAACTCGCCGACCACTTCGCGGGCGAGGTCACCCGCGAGAACCTCGCCGCGGCCATGGACCTCGGCTACCTCGGCACCGACGGCGACGAGATCGTCCACATCAGCCGCCGACTGCTGGACGTGTCCGCGGCCCTGGTCCGCGAGGGCATCCCGCTCGCCGAGGTCCTGACGGCGGCCAAGCGCGTACGCGAACACGCGGATGCCCTGGCCGAACTCTTCACCGAGGTCATCCTCCGCCACGGCCCCGAGGAGGACCTGGCCCGCCTGCGCCCCCTGGCCCGCAGCGTGGTGGAGGCGGAACTGTCCCTGGCCCTGGACCGGCGACTGCGGAAGCGGGACTGAGCGCGAGAGGCGCTCAGCGGTCGTACACGACGGTCACCGGCGCATGGTCGGACCACCGTTCGGCATGCGTGGCCGCCCGCTCGACGAAGCCCTTGACGGCCCTGGCCGCGAGCCCGGGCGTCGAGACGTGGTAGTCGATCCGCCAACCCGAATCGTTGTCGAAGGCCCGCCCCCGGTACGACCACCATGTGTACGGCCCCTCGGCGTCCGGGTGCAGGGTGCGCACCACGTCCGTGTAGCCGCCGTCGGCCGGGGAAAGGACCCTGCCGAGCCACTCCCGCTCCTGAGGCAGGAAGCCCGAGTTCTTGGTGTTGGCGCGCCAGTTCTTGAGGTCGGCATTGTGGTGGGCGATGTTCCAGTCGCCGCAGACCAGTACCTCGCGGCCATCGGCGGCGGCGCGCTCGCGCAGCCCCTTCAGGTGGGCGAGGAACTCTTCCATGAAGCGGACCTTCTCGTCCTGCCGCTCGGTGCCGACCTCCCCGGCGGGGAGGTAGAGGGAGGCGACGGTGACGCCGGGCAGGTCGGCCTCCACATAGCGGCCGCTGCCGTCGAACTCGGCCGATCCGAAGCCCACCTGGATGCGGTCGGGTTCGCGCCGTGTGTAGAGGGAGACGCCCGCGCGGCCCTTGGCGGCGGCCGGGGCGTGTACGACGTGCCAGCCGTCGGGCCTGCGCACGCCCTCGGGCAGTTGCTGCGGCTCCGCGCGCACCTCCTGGAGGCAGAGCACATCCGCGGAGGTCTCCGCGAGCCATTCCACGAAGCCCTTCTTCGCGGCGGCCCGCAGCCCGTTCACATTCACCGAGGTCACAGTCAGCACCCGGGCACGATACCGGCACACTGGACGAGGTCCGGTTTCCGCCGGATCCCCTTCTGCATGATTGTACGATGCCCGGCATGAATATACGCCCCGTCCCCTTCGACCACCCCGACGCCGTCAAGCTCAACGACGAGGTCCAGGCCGAGTACCACGTGCGCTACGGCGACGGCGGTGACGCCACCACCCTGGACGCGTCGGACTTCGAGCCGCCCAGCGGCGTCTACCTGATCGCGTACGACGAGGGCGGCCGCCCCGTGGCCACCGGCGGCTGGCGCAGCCAGGACGAGAACGGCGAGGGCCACGAGGACGGCGACGCCGAACTCAAGCGCATGTACGTGGTCGAGGAGATGCGCGGCCGCGGCCTGGCCCGCCGCATGCTGGCCGCCCTGGAGGAGGATGCCCGCGCGGCCGGACGTGCCCGGATGGTCCTGGAGACGGGCACCAAGCAGCCGGAGGCCATCGCCCTCTACATCTCCAGCGGTTATGAGCCCTGCACCAAGTTCGGCTACTACCGCCATTACGAGTCGAGCCGCTGCTACGCGAAGCCGCTGTGAACACGATGAAGCCCCGGTCGGCTTTCGCCGATCGGGGCTTCATGCTGCGTGGACCTGAGGGGATTTGAACCCCTGGCCCCCTCGATGCGAACGAGGTGCGCTACCGGACTGCGCCACAGGCCCTTGCAACGAGTGAAACTTTAGCACCCCGATCGGGGTGCTTGGAAATCCGTTCCCTGACTGGTCAGGGCGGACTCCCACGGGGTGACGGGCATCACTCGTTGGCCGCGCGCGGGCGGTCGCCGTCCTCGTACTGGTCGAAGAGCGGCGTGCGACCGCGTTCGCGCGCGCGGCGGGCGGAGGCGGCACGGCGCCGTGCGTCACCGCGCTCGTCCGCGGCCGGCTTGTCCTCGGCCGCGGGCTCGGGTTCCCGCGTCCTGGCGTCCGGCTTCGCCTCCTGCTCCGGCGCGACGGAGCTGGACCGCGCCGAACTCCACGCGTCGGGCGCCTCCAGGTCCACGTCGGACGTGGCTCGCGGCGCGACCGGCGCGGTCACATACGTCGGCAGCGGCACCGGCACCGGGTCCCAGCTGTCGCCGTGCCCGGGCCGGCGCTGGCGCTCGCGCTGCTGGTCGACCCACTCCGCGTGGTCGGTCTGCTCCACGAGGGCGCGACGGTCGGCGGCGAGGGCGGACATGCCGGTGTCGGTCTCGGTCGCTGGTCCCTCGTCCGGTTCGTCGGCGGACGCACCCGCGTCCAGGGGCGCGCGCCGCCGCGGCTGGCGTGCGCGCTCCCGCAGCCGCGCGGCCGCGGCCTCGGCCTGGCGCCGGTCCATCTGGTAGGCGAAGCGGCGGCGTTCCTGGCTGCGCAGATACGCGATGTACGAGCTGAGCAGTATGGCGGGCACGGCGGGCGCCCACAGGAACGCGAGCCCGCCGACGGCCGCGACGATGGCGCCGAGCGTGAAGGCGAGGAAGAGCATCACCGTGGTGCGCCGGCGACGCGCAAGTGCCTTCGAGCGCTGGGCGCGTGCCGCGGCCGCCTGGGCCGAGGGCGAACGCCGCGCTACGGGCACGCGCTTCTGCGCGGAAGGGGACTTCGGCGCGGAAGGGGAAGGGGAAGGTGACTTGGGCGCCGACGCCGAAGGGGACTTGGGCGCGGATCCCTGCTGACGCGCGGGCGCCGAGCCGGACTTCGGGGCCGGCCCGGTCGCTTGGCCGCGCGCCGCTTCCGGGCGCTCCGGCGTCTCCGGCTCGACGTCCGCCCGTACCTGACGGCGGGTCGGGCGCATGGCAAAGGCCCGGACGTCCACCGAGTCGGTGACGGCGTCCGGGTCGCCGGCGCTGGGCTCCCCCTCCTGGGCGGAGCGCGCCCGCAGGTCCTTGGCGTACCGGCGCTCCATCCCCGCCCGTCCGGACAGCAGCCGGATGGCGGTGCTGAAGCGTTCCGTCGGACGGGCCTCGTTCAGCTCGTCCTGCCTACGGAGCCACATCGGCACCAAGTAGGCGGCCCAGGCCCCGACAATGACTGCGTAGATGAGGCCGCTGCTGCTCACGTCTCACACGGTAGAGGGGTTTGCGTGAGGCCATCTGCCAATTGGGCCGGTGTGTCGCACGATCTGGCTGATATTTCGAACTTTTTTTGTGACCGATGCGATCAGTAGGCCGTCGGAGCCGTGAATTCAATACTCCGAGACGGTCATCGACCGATCAATTTCGAACAAATATTCAATTTCCCGGGCTATGCGGGATTGCCGGGGGTGTTCTGCGGATTCCGCGGCGCACTCCCGCTGTTCGACCTTCCCTGAGAGCGTGCCCGCTGCCAGCGGCTCAGCAACCCTTCGGGCACCTCTTCCGCGGTGAGCGCGAAGACGAGGTGGTCGCGCCAGGCTCCGTCGATGTGGAGATAACGCGGGCGCAGGCCCTCCTCGCGGAATCCGAGTTTCTCCACGACCCGGCGGCTGGGCCGGTTCTCGGGGCGAATGCAGACCTCGATGCGGTGCAGACCAACGGCGCGGAAACAGTGGTCCACCACGAGCGCCACGGCCGTCGGCATCACCCCCCGGCCGGCCACCGCCTCGTCGACCCAGTAGCCGACATGCCCCGAGCACATCGAGCCCCAGGTGATCCCGGCGACCGTCAACTGTCCGACCAGCCGCCCCTGGTATTCGATGACGAACGGCAGCATCCGGCCCGAGTTCGCCTCGGAGCGCAGATGCCGGACCATCTGCCGGTAGGTCGGACGGTGCGCTATCGGCCCGCTGGGCGTGGGCGGCGGAATGGTCGCCTCCCAGGGGCGCAGCCAGTCCCGGTTGCGCCGGTTCACCTCGCGCCAGGCCCGCTGGTCGCGCAGCTTTATCGGCCGGAGGACGATGTCGCCGTCCGCCAGCACGACGGGCCAGGATGGGCTGTTCAGCTCGCACCCCCATGTCCGGGTCTGGGGTGGTCGCCGCCGCGGATCTGGTCCACGGCGTGGACCAGCAGGGACTCCAGGACGGCCAGGCCGTCCTTCACCCCGCCGGTGGAGCCCGGCAGATTGACGATCAGCGTCCGCCCCGCCACTCCGGCCAGGCCCCGGGACAGCGCCGCGGTCGGCACCTTCCGCATTCCGAACGCCCGGACGGCCTCCGCGATGCCCGGCACCTCGTAGTCGATCACTCTGCGCGTCGCCTCGGGCGTGCGGTCGGTCGGCGAGACGCCGGTGCCGCCGGTGGTGACGATGGCGTCGTACTCCGCCTCGACACCGGCGCGCAGGGCCGCCTCCACGGGGTCGCCGTCGGGGACGACCCGCGGACCGTCCACGGCGAAGCCGAAACCGGCGAGGCCCTCGGCGATCAGCGGACCGCCCCGGTCCTCGTAGACCCCGACGGCAGCCCTGTTGGAGGCGGTGACCACAAGGGCCCGGTATGTCATGCCCGGCTCCAATCGCCCGACTTGCCGCCCGTCTTCTCCTCCACCCGTACGTCCGTGATGACCGCTCCCTTGTCGACGGCCTTGACCATGTCGATCACGGTGAGCGCGGCGACCGACACTGCGGTGAGGGCCTCCATCTCGACGCCCGTGCGGTCCGTGGTCTTCACGGTGGCCCGGATCTCGACGGCGTCGTCCGCGACCGACAGCTCCAGTTTCACACCGGAGACCGACAACGGGTGGCACAGGGGGATCAGGTCCGGGGTGCGCTTGGCGCCCATGATCCCGGCGATGCGCGCGGTGGCGAGCGCGTCTCCCTTGGGAACCCCTTCGCCGCGCAGCAGCTCGACCACGCGGGGCGAGACGAGGACACGGCCGCTGGCACGGGCGGTGCGCGCGGTCACGTCCTTCCCGGACACGTCGACCATGCGGGCCGCGCCCGCCTCGTCGATGTGCGTGAGTCGGTCCTGCACAGGGGGTCCGGGGGTCTCCCCCCGGGAAGGCACAGTCATGGTGTGTGGCGCTCCCGGTCCGGGCCCGTCGCGGTGCGGCGCACGGGCCTGTTGTGCGCGACACGCTACCGCCAAGTCGGCGTGCGCACCGGTGCGGGACCCCCGGGACCGGGCTCAGCCCAGCAGGACGACCTCGACCTCCGTGCCGGGTTCGACGGATTCGACGTCCTCGGGTACGACGATCAGCGCGTCGGCGTGGGCCAGGGCCGCGACCAGATGGGATCCGGCACCGCCCACGGGCGTGGCCTCGCCCTCGGTATGGGTCGCCCGCACGAACTGTCTGCGCCCCTTCGGCGAGCTCAGCGCCCGGTCCGCCTTCAGGGTCGCCCGGGTCGTCGGCCGGTGGAGGTCCGCAAGGCCCATCAGGGCACGGATGGCGGGGCGGACGAACAGCTCGAAGGAGACGTACGACGACACGGGGTTGCCCGGCAGGGCGAGCAGGGGGGTGTGGTCGGGGCCGATGGAGCCGAAGCCCTGGGGCTTGCCCGGCTGCATGGCGAGCTTGCGGAACTCGACGCCGCCGCCCGCCTCGTCCTCGTCGCCGACGTGCGACAGCGCCTCCTTGACCACGTCGTACGCCCCGACGCTCACCCCGCCGGTGGTGACCAGCAGGTCGGCGCGGATGAGCTGGTCCTCGATGGTGGACCGCAGCGTCTCGGCGTCGTCGACGACGGCGCCCACCCGGTAGGCGATCGCGCCCGCGTCCCGGGCGGCGGCGGTCAGGGCGAAGCTGTTGGAGTCGTAGATCTGGCCGCTGCCCAGCTCCTCGCCGGGCTGGACCAGCTCGCTGCCGGTGGACACCACGACCACGCGCGGCCGCGGGCGCACGCGCACCGTGCCGCGCCCGATCGCGGCGAGCAGCGCGATCTGCGGCGGGCCGAGGACCGTACCCGCCTCCAGGGCGCGGTCGCCGGCCCTCACGTCGCTGCCCACCGCGCGCACATGCGCGCGTGCCTCGGCCGGCCGGTACACGTTCACATGCCCGGTGGCACCCTCGGGGGCCAGGCTGCGGGCGGGCATTCCGCTCACGGGCCCCTCTCCGAGGCCTCCGTCGGTCCACTCCACGGGGACGACGGCCTCCGCGCCGGGCGGCAGCGGGGCGCCGGTCATGATGCGGGCCGCCTGGCCCGGGCCGACCCGGGCCAGATGGGCGGCGCCCGCCGCGACGTCCCCGACGACCTCCAGGACGGCGGGGAACTCCTCGCTCGCGCCCGCGATGTCCGCGACCCGCACCGCGTACCCGTCCATGGAGCTGTTGTCGAACGGTGGCAGCGAGACCGGCACCGTGACGTCGTCGACCAGGATGCAGCCCTGGGCGTCGAGCAGTTGCAGCTCGATGGGGTCCAGGGGGCGGACGGTGGCGAGGATGTCCTCCAGGTGCTCGTCCACCGACCACAGGTGGTCCTGGCCGACGGGGCGGGTCGCGGCGCTGCTCAACGTTGCTGCATCTCCTCGGCTACGTAACTGCGAAGCCAGGTCCGGAAGTCCGGGCCCAGGTCTTCACGTTCGCATGCGAGTCTGACAATGGCACGCAGATAGTCGCCACGGTCGCCGGTGTCATAGCGGCGGCCCTTGAAGACGACGCCGTGCACGGGGCCGCCGACCTTCTCGTCCTGCGCGAGCTGCTGGAGAGCGTCGGTGAGCTGGATCTCTCCGCCGCGCCCGGGCTCGGTCTGACGCAGTATCTCGAAGACGTGCGGGTCGAGGACGTAGCGGCCGATGACGGCGTAGTTCGACGGGGCGTCCGCCGGGTCCGGCTTCTCGACCAGGCCGGTCACCTTGACCACATCGCCGTCGGTGGTGCTCTCCACGGCCGCGCAGCCGTAGAGGTGGATCTGCTCGGGCGCGACCTCCATGAGCGCGATGACGCTGCCGCCGTGCTGCTCCTGGACCTCGATCATGCGCTGGAGCAGGGGGTCGCGCGGGTCGATCAGGTCGTCGCCGAGCAGGACGGCGAAGGGCTCGTGCCCGACGTGCGGGGCGGCGCACAGGACGGCGTGGCCGAGGCCCCTCGGGTCGCCCTGGCGCACATAGTGCATGGTGGCGAGGTCGCTGGACTCCTGGACCTTGGCGAGCCGCTCGGCGTCGCCCTTCTTCTCCAGGGCCGACTCGAGCTCGTAGTTGCGGTCGAAGTGGTCCTCGAGGGGGCGCTTGTTGCGTCCGGTGATCATGAGCACGTCGTCGAGCCCCGCCGACACGGCCTCCTCGACCACGTACTGGATCGCGGGCTTGTCCACGACCGGCAGCATCTCCTTGGGAGTGGCTTTGGTGGCCGGCAGGAACCGGGTGCCGAGGCCTGCTGCGGGAATGACAGCCTTGCTGATCCTGGGGTGCGACTGAGTCATGACCGCAACCTTATCCGGTGGCTTTGCGGGGAATCCGCGGGTCCGGTTAATTAGCTCTCATATGAGCACATTAGGAAGGGTGCAAGAGCGACCAGTGGAACACGTCGGACGTGCGGTGGATCCTGACAAGCGAATGTTGCGGCGAGAGTTCCTCGCGGTGAGGAACAGGTTGACGGCGGATGTCGTCAGGGAGGCGGGCACGGCGCTGGCCGAGCGCGCGCTGGAGCTGCCCGAGCTGAGGCGTGCGCGCACGGTGGCGGCGTACGTCTCCGTGGAGAGCGAACCCGGCACGCTCGCGCTGCTGGACGCGCTGCACGCGCGCGGCGTGCGCGTGCTCCTCCCGGCGCTGCTGCCGGACAACGACCTGGACTGGGGCGCGTACGCCGGGGAGGGCTCCCTCGCGCGTGTCCAACACGGCGGAAAGATGGCGCTCTTCGAGCCTGCCGGCGAACGCCTGGGCCCGGACGCCGTGACGTCCGCCGACGTCGTCCTGCTGCCCGGGCTCGCGGTGGACGCGCGCGGGATGCGCCTGGGACGCGGCGGAGGGTCGTACGACCGCGTACTGGCCCGGCTGGAGCGGGCGGACGCGCACCCCGCGCTCGTGGTGCTCCTGTACGACTCGGAGGTCGTCGAGAGCGTCCCCGAGGAACCGCACGACCGGCCGGTGGACGCGGTGGTGACCCCGTCGGGCCTGCGCCGCTTCAAGGCCGCCTGACCTCTCGCCCCTCCCCGGGTGGTCCCCCCGATGCGAAGTGGCCCTCCACGCGTGCGTGGAGGGCCACTTCGGGGACGTGCGGTCAGCGGCTCACGGCTTGAGGACGAGCGTGTCGCTCGTGCTGCCGTCGACCGCCTTCGCCGAGAACGACCACGGCAGCAGCTCGCCCTTGGCCCACTTGCCGGTCTGGTCGGTGTAGTGGGCGCTGTAGGCGTGCCCGGAGGCCCCAGTCAGGTTGATCCACTTGGACTTGTCGAGATCGGCGAGGTTGACCACCATCCGCATCGACGGCACCCACACGACGCCGTAGCCGCCGGCCGCGTTCCAGCCGGACGCGTTGACCGTCGCCTCGCCGCCGCTGAGCCTCCAGGGGCCGCGGTTGAGGACGTACTGCAGGACGCCCGGGCCCTCGGTGCCCAGGGTCTGGTTCTTCAGGAACAGGCGGTGCAGCCGGCCCCAGCTCCAGGTGTCGATGTCCTTGCCGAGCTTGGCGGTCAGCTCCCAGCGGGCGTCGATCAGGGCGCGCTTGAACAGCTCGTCGCGGTTGTCGGCCTTGGGGCGGTCGCCCACTCCGGCCGGCGCCTTCCACCAGTCGCTGTCCGGCTTGTCCATGAGCTTGCGGACCACCTCGAACCAGCGGTCGCCGCCGTCCGGCTGCGCCTGGTCGGCGTCGCGCTCGCCGCACTCGCGCACCTTGGTGTCGTCGTCCACCGGGCCGGTGTTGTCGATCTTGTCCACCCACAGGCACTGGCCCTTGACCCGCAGCTCCTTGGGCATCTTGTTGCCGAAGGCGAGCTTGAGGATGTTGCGCCAGACGGCGTTGAAGTAGGCGGCCGCCGCGGAGTCGGCGTCCTGGGTGTAGTCCCAGCCCTCCAGCAGCTTCTGGGCGTCGCGCACGTCCTTGTCGCCGAGGTTGATCTTCAGCAGTTTGGGCACGAGCAGCTTGGCGATCTCGCTGCTGTTGTCCAGCTGCATCTGGCGCATGTCGTCGGTCGAGATCTTGCCGTCGCCCTTGATCTTCGACTCGATCAGATCGGTTATCCGCTGGCTGCGGGCGCCGTAGCCCCAGTCCGTGGTGAGCGTGTAGGGGTACTTGTCCTTGTCGACTACGGCCTGGTTGGCGGTGACGATGTAGCCGCGCGAGGGGTTGTACTCGTAGGGCAGCTCGTCCTGCTTGATGTAGCCGGTCCAGCGGTACTTGGAGTCCCAGCCCGGGGCCGGGATCGAGCCGTCGTCGCCCTGCGCGCGCGTGGGGATCTTTCCGGGCAGGGTGTAGCCGATGTTGTCCTTGTCGGCGTAGATCAGGTTCTGCGAGGGCACGTCGAACAGCGCGGCCGCGGCGCGGAAGTCGTTCCAGTCGCCCGCCCGGTCCATGGCGAAGACGGCGTCCATGGTGGTGCCCGGCTGCAGGGCCGTCCACTTCAGGGCGATGCCGTAGCCGTCGCCGCGGTCGGGAGCGGAGGTGTCGACGGTGGCCCTCCTGCCGACCTTGACGAGCTCGTCGTCGCGGTCGGACAGCAGCGGCATCCCGTCCGCGGTGCGGCGGACGACGATCTTCTTGGACTCGCCCCCGGCGACCTTGATCGTCTCCTCGCGGGAGGTGAAGGGCTTGACCTTGCCGTCGTACAGGTAGCCGTCGCCGCTGAGCTTCTCCAGGTAGAGGTCGGTGACGTCGACCTCGGAGTTGGTCATGCCCCACGCGATGTCCGCGTTGTGGCCGATTATGACGCCCGGCATGCCGGCGAAGGTGTAGCCGGTGACGTCGTACTGGCACTTGACGGAGACCGTGCGGCAGTGCAGGCCCATCTGGTACCAGACGGACGGCAGCGAGGGCGACAGGTGCGGGTCGTTGGCGAGCAGCGGATGCCCGGTGATGGTGTGGTTCCCGGCGACGACCCAGGAGTTGGAGCCGATGCCCTGGCCGTTCACGCCGACGGCCGCGGGGACGTCGTCCAGGACCTTGTAGAGGCCCGCCAGCTGGCTCGTGAGGGCCGAACCCGCGGTCGACGAGTTCGAGGTGCCGGTGGTGCCCGTCGTGCCCTGTGTGCCGCTCGTGGCGCCGCCCTGCCCGAACGTCTTGGTGACCGCGTCGTACTGGCCGGTCCGGACGATCGCCTTGTGGCGGCTGTACGGGTACTCGGGGTACAGGTCGGCGATCTGCTGGGGGCCGAGGCGGCTGGTCATCAGGGCGCGGTCGATCTCGTCCTTCATGTTGCCGCGCAGGTCCCAGGCCATCGCCTTCAGCCAGGAGACCGAGTCGACCGGGGTCCACTGCTCGGGCTTGTAGTCGTTGGTGAACCCGAGGGCGGCGTACTCCAGGGAGAGGTCCTTGCCGTCCTTGCCCTCCAGATAGGCGTTGACGCCCTTGGCGTACGCCTGGAGGTACTTCTTCGTGGCGGCCGACAGCTTGGAGTCGTACTCCTGCTTGGCGATCTTGTCCCAGCCCAGGGTGCGCAGGAACTCGTCGTTCTCGACCTGGCTCTTGCCGAACATCTCCGACAGGCGCCCGGAGGTCATGTGGCGGCGCACGTCCATCTCGTAGAACCGGTCCTGCGCCTGGACGTAGCCCTGCGCCATGAACAGGTCCTCGTCGGACGAGGCGTAGATCTGCGGGATGCCGTAGCCGTCCCGCTTCACGTCGACGGGACCCGAGAGGCCCTGGAGCGTGATCGAACCCGTGGTCTGCGGGAAGGAGGCGCGGACCGTGCTGATGGACCAGTACGCCCCGTAGGCGACGCCTCCGATGATGGCCAGCACCAGCACGAGCACGATGAGTCGGGCTTTGCGCCCCTTCTTCCTGCCGGACTTGCCGGGCTTGTCACCCGTTGAGGCGGTGGTGTTGGGGGGCATCGCTGTCCTTGCTGTCCTAACGCGAGCGGCGAGGCGGGCTGTCCTTTTGAATGAGCGCTGGAGCAACCATAGGCGCAGGGCCCCGTGCCACTTGACGCGGAGTCGGTGAACCAGCGCGCACGGACGTTCGATCTTGCCTCGTGGAGCGTCAAGAAAACGTCAAGAGTTAGGTAAGGTAACAAAGTACTTGGGTGCGGAGTGCCGCAGCCTCGGGTCTTGTGTACGTGTGCCCGCGTGTCCCCCGCGCGCGGGGCAGCGAAGGGAACCGCCGCTGACTGTCCACCACCTCAACCAGCTCCTGCTCGTCTGCTCCCTCGTCCTGCTCGTCGCGGTCGCGGCGGTCCGGATCTCCTCGCGCAGCGGGCTCCCCAGCCTGCTCGTCTACCTGGGCATCGGCGTTCTCATGGGCCAGGACGGCATCGGGAACGTCCAGTTCAGCAACGCCGAGCTGACCCAGCTCATCGGGTACGCGGCCCTGGTCGTGATCCTGGCCGAGGGTGGTCTCACCACGAAGTGGAAGGAGATCGAACCGGTCCTGCCGGCCGCCTCCACGCTGGCGCTGGTCGGGGTCGCGATCAGTGTCGGGGTCACGGCCGCGGGCGCGCACTACCTGATCGGGCTGGAGTGGCGGCAGGCGCTCATCATCGGGGCGGTGGTGTCCTCGACGGACGCGGCGGCGGTCTTCTCCGTACTGCGCAGAATTCCCCTCCCCGCGCGCGTGACGGGCACCCTGGAGGCGGAGTCCGGTTTCAACGACGCCCCCGTGGTCATCCTGGTCGTGGCCTTCTCCCAGACGGGCCCGGTCCAGCACTGGTACGTGCTGCTGGGCGAGATAGCGCTGGAGCTGGGCATCGGCATGGCCATCGGACTCGCCGTGGGCTGGCTCGGCTCCTGGGGCCTGCGGCACGTGGCGCTGCCCGCCTCCGGCCTCTACCCGATCGCCGTCATGGCGATCGCGGTCACGGCGTACGCGGGCGGCGCGCTCGCGCACGGCAGCGGCTTCATCGCGGTCTATCTCGCCTCGATGGTGCTCGGCAACGCCAAGCTCCCGCACTGGCCCGCCACCCGCGGCTTCGCCGAAGGACTCGGCTGGATCGCCCAGATCGGCATGTTCGTCCTGCTCGGCCTGCTGGTCACCCCGCACGAGCTGGGCGACGACATCGTGCCCGCCCTCGTCATCGGCCTCGCGCTGACCATGGTGGCGCGCCCGCTGAGCGTGGTGCTGAGCCTGGTGCCGTTCCGGGTGCCGTGGCAGGAACAGACCCTGATGTCGTGGGCCGGCCTGCGCGGCGCCGTGCCCATCATCCTGGCGACCATCCCCATGGTGAACGGCGTCGACGCCAGCCACCGCATCTTCAACATCGTCTTCGTGCTGGTCGTCGTCTACACCCTCGTCCAGGGGCCCACGCTGCCCTGGCTGGCGGGCAAGCTGCGCCTCGGCGACGGCCCGGAGGCCGCCGACCTGGGCATCGAGTCGGCGCCCCTGGAGCGGCTGCGCGGGCATCTGCTCTCCGTCGCGATCCCCGAGGGCTCGCGGATGAACGGCGTCGAGGTCAACGAGCTGCGGCTGCCCGCCGGGGCGGCCGTCACCCTCGTCGTCCGCGAGGGAGAGTCGTTCGTGCCCCTGCCGACGACGGTGCTGCGGTACGGGGACGAGCTGCTCGTGGTCGCCACGGACCCCGTCCGGGACGCCGCGGAGCGCCGGCTGCGCGCGGTCGCCCAGGGCGGCAAGCTGGCCGGATGGCTCGGCCTCGGCCGGAACGGCGCGGGCTCCCGTTAAGGGCATGTTTCGTACGGTTCACACCACTGCCAATCCCAGGTGAACGCACCCGATGGTGCTCGTTTTCACAGGTGTACGGCGAGTTGCCCCCTGTACGATGAAGGCACCCTGATCGAACCAACTCTGCCTGACGCAGAGCTGGCGCGACCGTATGGCGGCCGGACCGCTCTCCTCTGCACGTGGGCGCCGGTATCTACCGCAGTTCCGCGCAAGAGGACAGCTCTCGGCGCACCCCGCGCGGCGAACCAGCCGGACAAGGGGCCGCGCTACCAGGCGGCAGAAAGGCACGGGCCGTGGCATCCACGGTCACCACCGAGCCGTCGAAGAACTCGGCTGCACCGTCCCGCCCGGGATACGGACAGCTGCTGCGCACCCGCGGCGCCTGGACGTTCCTGCTCCCCGGCTTCGCGGCGCGCCAGCCGTTCGCGATGCTCACCCTCTCCATCGTGCTGCTGGTGCAGCACACCACCGGGTCCTACGGCGCCGCGGGCGCAGCCGCGGCCGCCACCGGTGTCTCCATGGCCCTGTTCGCGCCCTACAGCGGCCGTCTCGCCGACCGCTACGGCCAGCGCGCCGTGCTGCTCCCCGGCATCCTCGTGCACACGCTGTCCGCCCTGACCCTGACGGCGCTCGCCCTGGCCCACGCACCTCTGTGGGCGCTGTTCGTCGCGGCCGTGCCCACCGGCGCCTCGGTGCCGCAGATCGGCCCCATGGTGCGCGCCCGCTGGGGCGTGAAGCTCCAGGACTCGCCCCTGATGGCCACCGCGGCCGCCTTCGAGTCCGTCACGGACGAGCTGACCTTCGTCGTCGGCCCGCTGCTGGCGACCGCGCTGTGCACCGCCGTGGACCCGGCCGCCGGCCTGATCACGGAGGCCGCGCTGACCCTGTTCGGCGGCCTGCTGTTCGCCGCGCGCAAGAGCACCCAGCCGCCGGTGACCGACGCAGGGCACGCGCGCGTGAAGCACACCTCCGCGCTCCGCGTCCCCGGGGTGCGGGTGCTGGTGGTGACCTTCCTGGGCATCGGGTCGGTCTTCGGCGGCATGCAGGTCGGCCTCGCCGCGTTCACCGAGTCGATCGGCGAGCCCGGCCTGAACGGCGTCCTGTACGGCACCTTCGCGGCGGGCAACATGCTCTCCGGGATCGCATGCGGCGCGATCGCCTGGAAGGTCGCCCCGCAGCGGCGCCTCGTCCTCGGCTACACCGCCCTCGCGCTGACCGCCTCCGCCCTGTGGACCGCCCACTCGGCGCTGGTCCTCGCGGGCCTCGGCCTCCTGGTCGGCATGAGCATCGCCCCCGCCCTGATCACCGGCTACACCCTGGTCGAGGGCCTGGTCCCGGCCGGTGCCCGCACCGAGGCCTTCACCTGGCTGACCGGCGCGGTAGCCCTGGGCCAGGCGGCCGCGGTCACCGTGGCCGGACAGCTGGAGGACCGCCTCTGGGACGGCGCCGGATTCCTGGTTCCGATGGCCGGCACCGTACTCGCCCTGGCGACCCTGGTGGCGCTGCGCTCGCTGCTGGCCGCCCGGCCGCGGACCCGCACCGTCGCACGTGGCGTCGGTCACCGCGTGCCGGTGACGGTGGACTGATCCCCGGGAATACGTCACTATGGACCGTCGTTAGCACTCATCGAGTCAGAGTGCCAGGAGGAAGACAGTGCCGACGTACCAGTACCAGTGCACCGAGTGCGGCGAGGGCCTCGAGGCGGTGCAGAAGTTCACCGACGACGCCCTGACCGAGTGCCCCAACTGCGCTGGCCGCCTCAAGAAGGTGTTCTCCGCGGTCGGCATCGTCTTCAAGGGTTCCGGCTTCTACCGCAACGACAGCCGCGGCTCCTCGTCGAGCAGCAGCCCGGCGTCGAAGTCCTCGTCGAGCTCCTCCTCGTCGGCCTCGACCGGCTCGACGAGTTCGTCGAACTCCTCGGCGTCCGACCCGAAGCCGTCGTCGAGCTCCACCAGCAGCTCCGCCGCCTGAGACTCCTCCCCGCAGACCCTGCCGTCGCCCGACGGCAGGGTTTCGGTGGTGCCCGGGACCGGCTCCCCCGCGTTTTGCGCAGCCAGCTAATGTGCTCGTCATGGCGAACGCAGAGATCGGTGTGATCGGCGGATCGGGGTTCTACTCGTTCCTCGACGAGGTGACCGAGGTCCAGGTGGACACCCCCTACGGTGCACCCAGCGACTCTCTCTTCCTCGGCGAGATCGCCGGCCGGCGGGTCGCCTTTCTGCCCCGGCACGGACGCGGACACCATCTGCCGCCGCACCGCATCAACTACCGCGCCAACCTCTGGGCCCTGCGCTCCCTGGGCGTCCGCCAGGTCCTCGGGCCCTGCGCGGTCGGCGGTCTGCGCCCCGAGTACGGGCCCGGCACGCTGCTCGTGCCGGACCAGTTGGTGGACCGCACGAAGTCGCGGGTGGGGACGTACTTCGACGGGCTGCCGCTGGCCGACGGCACGGTGCCGAACGTGGTGCACGTGTCGCTGGCCGACCCCTATTGCCCCACCGGGCGGGCCGCCGCGCTGAAGGCCGCCCGTGGCCGGGACTGGGAGCCCGTGGACGGCGGCACGCTGGTCGTGGTCGAGGGGCCGCGCTTCTCCACCCGCGCCGAATCGCTCTGGCACCAGGCGCAGGGCTGGTCCGTGGTGGGCATGACCGGCCACCCGGAGGCGGCGCTCGCCCGTGAACTGGAGCTCTGCTACACGTCCTTGACGCTCGTCACCGACCTCGACGCCGGCGCGGAGACCGGCGAGGGAGTCTCGCACGAGGAGGTCCTGCGGGTGTTCGCGGCCAACGTGGACCGGATGCGGGGCGTCCTGTTCGACGCGGTGGCGGCGCTGCCGGACAACGCGGCGCGGGACTGCCTGTGCGCGAACGCGCTCGGCGGGATGAATCCGGGATTCGAGCTGCCGTGACCATGGTCTGACCACGGTCGGGTGAGCGAGTTGTCCACAACCCGCCAGTAGCCCACCGGCTCCGGCGAGCTTCGGCGCGAGGCCTCATCGTGGTTTCGCAAGCCGATTCCTCGTCGCAGGTGGTGGTTCCCCGTGCCCGTCGCTCAGTCCCCGTCCTCCCGCTTCCCCTCTCCCCTTCCCTCCCCGCGCCCGCTGGGCACAGACGCTCCCGCCACGTGCGAGGTCCCGCACTTCGCGCCGGTGCGGGTGCGCGGCGGGCGGTATCGGCTGCAACGGCTCGTGCGGCATCGACGGCGGGCCGTGGCGGCGGGGCTCGCCGTCACCGCGGCAGCGCTCGTGGCCGCCGGACCGCGCGCCGGAACGGATCAGGACCCGGGCGAGCGGGCACGCGGGCATCCGGTGGCGGAGCCCGCGCGACGTCACCGTGCGGTGGAGGTGGTCACCGCGCCCGTGCGGATCGCTGATGCCGCCACCGTCCGGCTGCTGCGGCCCGGCGACCGGGTCGACGTGATCGCCGCCGAGGATCCGGCCGCGGGCGGGGATGCCCGGGTGATCGCGCGCGGTGCGCGGGTGACAAGGCTCCCGGAGCCCCTGGACGGCGCCGCGGAGAGCGGGGCGCTGGTCGTGCTCTCGGTGCCGCGCTCGACCGCGGCGCGTCTCGTCGGCGCGAGCGCGACCGCCCGGCTGGCGGTGACGCTGTGCTGAGCACCCGCCACCGTCCGCCCGGCGACAACCCTTTTCGCCGTCGGACCGAGCCATGGAACCGGACAGGAGGCGAGCCAAGGAACTGGACAGGATGGCGGCATCGTGCCTTAGGTTGCGGAGCGTTTCGTTCCACACCCTGTGCGCGCGAGGAGAGTCCCCGAGGTGAGCAAGAAGAAGGAACCGAGCATATGGGAGGGCTTCAAGGCCTTCCTGATGCGCGGCAACGTCGTCGATCTGGCGGTCGCGGTGGTCATCGGCGCGGCCTTCACGAACATCGTGAACTCGCTGGTGAAGGGCATAATCAACCCGCTGGTCGGCGCGATCGGCACACAGAACCTCGACAACTACCGCTCGTGCCTGAGCTCGTCGTGCCAAGGCACCCACGGCATCCAGTTGCTGTGGGGCTCCGTCCTCGGTGCCACGCTCAGCTTTGTGATCACCGCGACGGTGGTCTACTTCCTGATGGTGCTGCCGATGGCGAAGTACCTGGCCCGGGTGGAGGCCCGCCGCAAGGCCCGGGAAGGCACACAGGAGGTCATCGAGGTGACGGAGCTGGAGGTGCTCCAGCAGATCCGCGACGAGCTGATCGCACAGCGCGGCGCCTCGGGCCGCGGCGAACGGTAGCGGCGCAGTTCTCGCCGGGGCGGGCTCAGAGGTGGTGGGGCGGCTTCTCGTCGAGGAACCGCTTCAGGTCGGCGGCGCCGTCACCGTCCCCGCGCTCGCCCCAGCCGCGGTCCGTGTCGTCCGAGGACTGCTGGTTCAGCGGGTCGTCGAAGACCAGCGCGGACTTCGGGGAACGCGGCTCGGGGGCGGGGTCGCTGCTCATGCCTCAAGGGTACGGGCCCGCGTCCCTCCCCCCGCCTTTCGTCCCCCGGTCTGCTTGTGAATCCATGCACAAGATTTCGGTGAATTTTCATGCTGTGCTGGGAGGCATGATGTCGAGTTCCGCTTCGGCGCCCACCTCCTCCCCGGGCGGGCAGCAGCCCCTTGGACCCCTGCGCCGGCTCACCGCACGCGGGCGCGACGAGGCACACCGTGTCGCCTCGCCGCTCGAGCTCTTCTTCGACCTGTGCTTCGTCGTGGCCATCGCACAGGCAGGCGTCCAGCTCGTGCACTCCGTAGCCGCAGGTCACGCGGGCCACGGCATCCTGAACTACGCGTTCGTGTTCTTCGCCATCTGGTGGGCGTGAACCAAGGGAACACCAGGTTACCGCGAGCCTCTGACCAGGGGCTACGCCCGGACAGCAGGAACCCCGCCTATGCGCCTCGGGGGAGGGACGCACAGACGGGGCGGCCGACTCGCTGAGCCTTGCTTGGGCCGTCCTCAGCGGGCCGGAGTCTCACCAGCGGATAGGTTCCGCGCTGCCGCCGACACACACGGGGCACGGCCGTTTCTCGGTCCACCCGCAGCGCTGGCAACCGCCAAACCCGCAGCAGCCGTCACACCAGATTTCGCCGGACCCGGTGCAGCAGCCGCACAGATTCCCGTGCCTCCACAGCGACCAGGGCTGTTCTCCGCCCGTTCGTCCGGCACGTGGTTTCGGGCGGTAGTCAGCGGGTGCGCTCATGAGCCGTGCGCATGCCTGCGAATCTCCACGTTGAGATCACTGACCTTTGAGAGATCCCCGCGCATCCTGGCTTCCGTGCGCTGCGAATCCAGCGCCAAACACACGTCACAACCGGCCGTAGGTTCGGGGTCCGGCGTAACCGGCCACGGCAACTCATCCGGCGCTGTGGGAAATCTCTTCGGCGCAGTCATGCGGTCCAGCGTCCGCGCGGAAGTGATCAGCGACTAGCGGCCCCCTGTAGGCCAACTGTCGGCCAGAATTGTGGGCATGGGCAGCAGCATCGGGGCCAACATCAAACGTCTGCGCGAACAGCGCGGGTTGAGTCAGTCACGGCTGGCGCGTGAGGTCTGCCGCGCGGCCGGTGTGATCGGCGATCCCGTGGGGCGGCAGGAAGTCAGCCGATGGGAGACAGGCAAGCGCACACCCCGTGAATGGCTGCCGTTTCTCGCTGCTGCTCTCGGCGTATCCGTGGAAGTGCTCCGCACGCCCCTGAAACCGGCTGAGCAACCCTTGCCAACCCTCGCTGACTTCCTGCCCGAGGGTGACCCGCTGAGCCCGCTGGAGGGGCGCTCAGGGCGCCGTATCGGAATGGGCACAGTGGACGACCTACAGCAGCGCGTTCACGGGCTCAGGCTCGCCGATGACGTCCTAGCCGGGGGTGACCTAATCCGCCCTGCGCTGCGGGATTTACGGCGCGCTGTGAACCTGTACCGGGAAAACAGCCATAGCGGCGAGGTAGGGCGCCAATTGCTGCGGCAGATTGGCGAGTTGGCCCAGATTGCCGGATGGATCACTTCAGACGCCGGGCAGCATGCGGAAGCTGAGCGCATCTACCGGCTAGGAATCAGCGCAGCGAGGCAGGCGGAGGACTACACGCTTGCGGGGAATGTCGCCGGATCACTGGCCTACCAATTCAGCAACACCGGGCGGGAATCCGAGGGACTGACGCTGGCACAAGCGGCGCTCAATGACGCTGGGGCCGATGCTCCGCCAAAGGCTCGTGCGCTCTATCTCGATCGCGTGGCATGGGCACACACGAAAGCCAGGGGCGTAGCCAACGGGCAGCAAGCCATGCGCGCGCTGGGGGAAGCCGGGCAAGCGCTCAGCGAGGACAGCGAGGGAGTCGAATCTCCGGCCTACCTGTATTGGGTCGACGCCGGGGAACTGCGGGTTATGGAGAGTCGGGTTTACACAGAGCTGCGCCGACCCCTGCGCGCCGTGCCATTGCTCCGTGAAGTGCTCAGCGGCTATGACGCCACACACACGCGGGAAATGGCGCTGTACCTCTCTTGGCTCGCTGTAGCACTGGCCGACGGGGGCGAGCCTGAAGAGGCCGCAGCAGTGGCCGAGCGAGTCATCTCCCTAGGATCTGATACACCGTCAGAAAGAGTCGCGGAACGCGTGCGCGTCATCCTCGGACGCTTGCAGGAGTACGCGGAAGTGCCGGAAGTCGCAGCGCTGCTAGCAGAGCACCAGGCAGCCTAGAAACGCCAGAACGGCCCCTAGGAAGCTCCGGGAATCTCCCAGAGACCTAGGGGCCGTTTCGTGTCACCACGCGCTCTTAGCGCGACTCAGGCGCCTTTGCTGCATGCTCGCGCAGCGCATCACGCATCACGTCGTTGAAGGTTCGCCCTGACTCTTTAGCAAGCCGGGCAAGAGTCTCGAACTCCGACTCCCAGAGGCGGACTCGAATGCGGCGAATCATCACGGGCGCTCCTCCCTGCCCGCAAGGGGCCTCAGCGGGGTGAATGAGAAGCCCTCCGGGCGAATCTCGACCTGAATCTGAATCAGGCCACCAGGGGCGCCTACAGCGCGCAGGGCGGCAGCATCACGACAGAGAGTCTCGTAGTGAGTCAGCGCACTGCGGAGAACGTCATTCGCGCTGCGCCCGCCGTGGGTGAGTCTGGCCAGAGACTCAGCCTGCGAGTCATCGAGCCTCAGCGTCACTTGACGACCCATGGCAGATTCACCCCCTCCTCTTCGAGGCGACACAGCAGGCAGGTACCGCCCGGCATCACGCCGTAGTCGTGCACAGCACAAATAGTCCAGCCGGATACGTCGCGCTCATTCCAGGTGCCGGACTTAGGGCGCCTTTCGGTGAGTTGAGGCTCAACGTTTCTCGCAGCTACCGCCCGTCGGCGCACACTCACTCCGGCCACCCGGGTAGCGCGTAGCCTGCGGCAGACAGCGAGCCAGGAGTCAATAGCAGAGTCTCGGATATACGGCGAACCTCGGTGAGTTGAGCGGCATTCACGTTGGTTCCCAGGGATTCCAACTCGACTAGCAGAGCGACCATGCCAATGCAGGCGTCATCCCATAGGTTCGCGCTGGGCCCCTTCCACAGAGACGACCAGCGGGCGAGCATTCCGTCAGTCCATTCCGCTGCACGCTCGGGCGGCAGAGGCACGGGAAACTCGCACTCGGCGGGTAGAGTTGTGCGGGCAATTCCGGGGCGTGATCGGCCACGGCGGAGGTTATCGGTATTGGCCACTGTGTGTGACCCCCTATCGGTAGCGTTGTGTTATGAGCAAGAGGGTTTTGAACACGGCGCGTATTTTTCCCCGAGCGCACTAGGCAGCGCCCTCCCCCGCGTTCAGGGCCCCCGGGGGGTTATGGGGTTACCCCCCAGGGGTGTGGTCACTGAATGTGAAAAAGAGCGCGAAACTAATGACCGAATGACTCGCGCGCAGTCTCAGGCGTCGAGTGGATGCCGTCTGGCCAGTCGCCATCAGCGGGCGGCACCAGGCCCGTACGGAGCCACTGAGCGGCGCTCTCGTCGGCTACCTCGAACTCGTCGCCTTGCTGGTACTGCTGTCCGCCGTAGGACAGGTAGCGGCCGAGCGCGACTCGCAGTCTCACGCGCGTTCAGCCACACCGGCGCTGATCAGCTTCTCGGCGGTCTCGGCCGGTAGTTCGCGAGTGATGTACCCGCCCGCGTTCACGGCAGGAATGCGGACCTTGATGACGTCACCAGGCTCGACCGACACGGCGTTACTCAGCAGCCAGTCACGCCCCAGGGACACAAGGGACTGGTCACGGTCCGGGGTGCTGGTGAAGCCAGGAGGGTTGCCCGTGCGGCCACGCTGCATGTGATCAACAGCAGCCAGCGCAGACACGGCCGTGCGGAAGTTGCCCCGGGCACGGCGGTAGGCAGCCTCGGTCTCGTGGCAGGCCTCCTCGCTGGCCTTGAGCGCCGCTACGACCTGGCCGCGCACCTCGGGCAGACTCTCGGCCCAGGCGCGATGGACGGCAGCGTCAGCGGCCCGAATCTGGGCTTCCAGCGCCTCAATAACGCCAATGGCCGTACCGCGCACGGCAGTTACGCGGGTTACCTCGGACTCGCCCTTGGGGAGCGGCTTACCGGCCAGCACAGCAGCGCGGGCGGCAGCCGCATCACGGGCCTGAGCGCGAGCCAGATAGCCGTCATCGAGGGCATCGGCGTACTCAATCTGAGCGTCGCCGTAACGGTCCCAGGCAGCGTCTCGGGCGGCCTGAGCCTTGACG
The DNA here is from genome assembly GCF_042895285.1 of Streptomyces sp. NPDC001406. Lineage (NCBI taxonomy): Bacteria > Bacillati > Actinomycetota > Actinomycetes > Kitasatosporales > Streptomycetaceae > Streptomyces > Streptomyces sp. NPDC001406. The sequence continues at coordinate 216,699 of NZ_JBIAWG010000010.1, read as the reverse complement.
ACAGCAGCCGGAATAGTGATGCCCGCAGGCAGGCTTGTGGTGTCCATCATGTAACTCCGTTTCAGGGGAAGGGATCACGTACCAAGATTGGTAGGTGCCCCGGGATCAGTGGGTGTTTACGTAGCCATCACGCAGGGCGATCCCGGCGTAATAGCGGCGGTCCAACTCAGGAATCCGGCGCTCGTGGATGCCACGGGAACGCAGATAGGCGCGCACCGTACGATTCGGCAGATATACGCCGTGAGCCTTTGCGGCCTGCGTGAATGCCCAGAGAACATCCCCGGGCAGTTCCAGACCATCGGGCTCAGCGATGGCCACAGCGTCGAATAGGGCGCTCATAGCGGGGCCGTCGGGCGTAAGTGTCGGCAGACTCACGCGCGGCGCTCGCGCTGGGTATTGATCAGCGCCACGAACTGTGCGAGCAGGCCGGTGAGCACCTCGACGGCGTCAAGGTCTATCTCGTCGGCGGACTCCAGCGCTTCAGCGAGGCTGATAACCAGGGCGGACAGGGCAGCGCGTTCACGGGCAGCAGCCGATATCTTCGCGCCGGGCATTGCGGTAGGTGTGGGAGTAGTCATCTCTTCCTTCCAATCGGGCAGGGCGTAGCCGGGTACGTGTGCGCCTGGGAAGCCATGCGGGAACGATGGGCAGCGCGCTGAACAGGCAGGATGCCGAAGCCGGCGAGGGGTGATCGTTTGCGTGTGCGTGGACAGGGCACCTCAGCCGTCCAAGGCAGGGGCAGCACCTGTCCACGGTGTTTGCGCTGGTCAGCGGGTGTAGTGGACGGGTAGGACAGCTAGGACAGGCACTTGGGCAAAAGTCCGTATGCTATTAGCACTGGTGGATTCCATTTCCTGAAACACCTGTCCACAGCTGTCCAGCCGTCCACAAACACCCTCTGAGCTGCTGGTTTCCGTGGACAGCTACTCAAACCCAGCTGTCCATACAGGGTCGGCTAGCTGTCCACGCCGAATATCCCGGGCGCGTGCTTCCGCAGTTCCTCGCGTGATAGGTCGTCAGCGAGCGCGATCCCGAGCAGGCCACGGGTGCCGTTCTTCTTCTGTGCGCTGATCTCACCCTTGCTGCGTTCCATCAGCGCCTTGTTCAGCGTGCTGGACCGCTGGAAGGACTCTTCACCGTTGTCCTTTGCCCACTGCTCGTACGCTGTCCAGACAGCAGCATTGGAAAGCCAGCACCCCGGAACGGTCACCAGCACACCGGGCATGAACCCTGCGAGGGAATCGGATTCCTCGCGGTACTCGGCGATTGCCTCACGCACGCTGGCAGGGTCGTCTAGGCCGTTCTCGAACCAGTCGACTGCGCCCCGGACAAGCCAGGAGAGAATGCCCGCCCGTTCGCTGCGTAGCGTGTCCTCAAGGTCCAGATCCTTTGCGTCACCCTCGAACCGCTGAAGAAACGGAATCAGTTTGATCCGGCGCCAAGTGCCGTTGTCCTGCTCACGGACCACCGGCTTGTAGTTGCTGGCAAGCAGGATCAGCGCTTGCGGCTTGAATGCGTACGGCTTGCGGTACTTGGGATTGACCGTGATCTCTTCCCCGCCTGTCGCGTTCTTGATTGCAGCGGAGTCGAGTACGGCCGATCGGTTCGTCTCGCTGGCCAGTGCTAGCCGTGCGCCGACCAGCATTTCGGCCTCGGGTCCTCCGCGCGCTTTCCCGCTGGTGGTGAACATGTCGAACGGCACAGTGGCAGCGTGGTCGCCGAGTAGTTCCCGCAGCGTAGTTAGTAGCGTCGACTTACCGTTAGATCCTGCGCCGTAGAGCACAGCGAAACACTGCTCTTTCGTGCTACCCGTTATGCCGTAGCCCAAGAGGCGCTGAACATAGGCGGGCAACTCCGGGTCGTGGGCGAAGATTTCAGCGATGAACCGTTCCCACCGGGGGCACTGCGCCGCAGGGTCGTAGTCGACTGTCACGGCGCGCGTGATCCGCTGATTGGGTTCCCCGTCGCGCAGCTCACCCGTGCGCAGGTTGACCACTCCGTTAGGTGCAGCGAGTAGATACGGGTCACGGTCCCACTCTCCGCCGTATCGCACTTCGGGGAGGCCCTTGAGCATGTCTACGACGTTGTCTCGCCGCTGGCGGGAACCTAGGTACTGCGCCTTCCGCTGATCCCTCTCAGCCTTACGCAGGTCCCTCAGCATCGTCTGTACGGTCGACGTGATTTCGTCGCCCTCGGGGTCTGCCTGCCAGTGGTGGGAGGCATCGGGGAACGTGTGCCAGCCACGTGACCGGCTGTAGGCCAGCGAGCCACCAAATCGGCTGTCCAGCGCGTAAGTGGCTAGGTCGTCGTCTGACTGCGTTCCTATGGCCTCAGCGCTGGAATCCCCCTGCGCCTGTAGTAGGGCGCCTAGCACTGCCTGTAGGTCAACGTTGTTCAGGTCCATCAGAGGCTTACTCCAGCCTTACGGAGCACCGAAGCGATGCCGTCAATTTCGTCTCGTAGGGTCTGCTGTACGCGCCTCTCTCGCGCCGTCCATGGGCTCATGCGCTGCCAGTCAGCGAGCAGGCGCCGATGCTTGTTGCGCAGTACGTACAACTGCCCATAGACGTATTCGAGTTGCCAGTTCACGGGCTCAGCCGGATCGCACAGCACATATCCGGGGGTGTCTCGGGTATCGCGCGGGTCAACGACCTGGTTTCGCTTAGCCACGTAGTCGGTGCAGTGCGCTGCCCGATGCCCGAGTACGGCGCCGTGGGCGTGCTGCATCCGGCAGTAAGGGCAGGTGATTACGCGGGACTCGCCAGCCTTCTTGCCGTTCGGGTAAAAGTCCTCGACCAGCGTTGCGGCTACGCGCGGTTGGTAGCGGTCTAGGTCCATGGGGTTCCTTCCTTGGCCGGTTGGGTTAGGCGCCCTGGGTCCAGAGGCGAATGGTGGGGACACCCAGCGCGCACGCGTCTCGGATGGCTTCCTGGCTCATCTGGGCCACGCTCCGGGCATCGGGCATGAGCGCCTTTAGCTCGCTGTCTACGCTGGCAAGTTGGGCGCGTAGTTCCTTACGCCGGGCTCCAAGCGATCGGACCCGCGTTTCCACTTCACGTGCATTCACGCTGTCTCCGTTCCATGTCTGGTTTCAGTCAGCGGGCAAAGCAAAGGCCCCAGTCGCAATGACTGAGGCCTTGCTCCACCGGCCAAGGTGGAAATCTGTGTGAGGCGCTTTTCGCTCTCTCGCTGTATATAGATCGAGTGAAGGGCCTGCCCGGCGTTTCCACTGGTCAGGAACTTGCAAATATTACAGAATGGTAACTATGTGACCGGGGTCACTTTCTGCGGCTATCTGCCTACGGGCGACGGGCCTGCGCTGCGCTCGACAGCGGGCAGCAGAAAGCCCCGCCCGATCACTAGGACCGAACGGGGCTGCGGGTGGTGCACCGTCGCCTAACCTGCCAACGCCTCAGCAAAGCCGCACAGGGCCGCCTGCAGCCGCTCCAGACGGTCTATTCGCTGGCGGGTGTAGACCGAGTCATCTCCGGCCGTCTGAGCTGCATACAGGGCGTCGAGCCTGCGAGCGATCCGGCGCCACTCTGCCTCTCGCAGTAGCGCTGCCTCTTCGGCCTCCTGCTGTGCCATCCATTGTTCGCGCGTCATATCCTGGTGCCTCCCTCTGTAGGGACACCGGTCCGGTCTGCGTCCGCCAAGATTCGGCCGGACCGGTGCCATTCGTTTTCGCTGAGTCAGACTGCGAATGCCGTACGGCGCTCCTCCCATGCATTCCACGCAGCATCCACAGCGGGGTTCTCGCTGGCGTCCCGCCATTCCGGGTCCAGCCGGTCAAGAATCGGGGTCCGGTCACCCTTGAATTTCGGCGGCAGCAACGTGACATTCTTGACCGCTGCTTGCAGTAGCGCGCGCTGTCCCTCGATCCCGGCTGAGTACCACAAGTCAGTCAGTGCCTCGGGGTCCATCAGTGGCGTCAGATCGGCCTCTTGGGACAACTCCGCTAGCTCCGCTTTGAGCCCCGCAATCTGCGCCGAGAGATCAGCGCGCAGCATCTCGTATTGCGCCTCAGACATGCCGCCCCCGATGAAAAACTCTTTTTGCAGCCGCAGCTCTCGGGATGCTGCATTCTCCAGCGCTGCCGACACTGCGCGCTTGCGTGCTTCCTTGGCAGGGTCGTTGTACGACAACCAGCGCCGGGCAATGGCGTGGATCGTCGGCGAGTCCGGCGACAGGCTCAGGATGTGGTTTACCCACAGAACGGCAATCGCTTCGTCTGCGCGCTCTCGCAGGGTGGCGATTCCCTTACACACGGACGGGCCCTGGTTGATCCTGGCCTGACACCGGTAGTTCCGTCCGCCGTTCCCCATGGGTCCCTTGCAGTGGGGGCAGCGCAGAACACCCGTGAGAATCGTTGCTGCCTTGCGCTTACCGCGCGATCGGTCCCCAATCGCTGTACCGGGGCGGCTGCGCGCTGCGAACTTGGACAGGATCAGTTCCCGCTCTGCGAACGTGACGACACCCTTGCCTGCCTTGATGGGATGACCATTCGGACCCATGAGCGGGTTACCGCCCCGGTGCCACTTATCCAGCGGGTTACCGAACTCATCCTTGGCACGCTCGCGGTCCGGAATGAGTCCGGCCCAGCTAGGCGACTGCGCAAGGTGAATGATCGTCTGCGCGCGCCACTGCTTGCCCTTGCGGGTCTTGATTCGCTCGCTGTTGAGTTCCTCGGCGATAGCCGCTGGGGTGTCCCCGTTCAGCAGTGCCTCAGCGATACGGCGGGCCGTCGGGTACTCAACCGGGTCGTGTTCCAGCTTTCCGCTACCGCGCGGGCAGCGCAGACCGAACGGCACCACTCCCCCGGGCCAGCGCCCCTCTGCCTTGTGCGCGTCTCCACCTGCCTTAGTACGCAGCGCGATATCTGCGGCCTCCTCGCGGGCACGCTCGCTCAGGAAGGCGATAACCATTCGTGCGCCGCGCTGTGAGCTATCCAGCCCCTCAGTCACGCTGACCAGCCGGGCAGCACGCTTCTCAAATTCGTCCAGCAGGAGACCAACGGCGCCCATTCCTCGGCGGCTAAGTCGGTCCAGCTTCCAGACGTAGAGCGCCTTGCTGCGTCCGTCGAGAACGGCGCCGGTGGCTTTCTCGAATTCCTCGCGCCGGACATGTGCCTTGCTCGCGCTGCGCTGCTCAAACCAGAGTCGGCGGATCTTCGTTCCCTCGGAGGTAGCCGTACGGCAGACGTCGCGGACATGTGCCCTGAGCGTGGCCAGGTCATCGCGCTTCTTGCTGCGCCTGATGTACGCCTCTGCCATGTCGGCAGGGTCCCCCGTGGCTGGCTCCCAGAGTCCCAGGGCCCTCAGCTCATCGTCATCGAAGCCCAGCGCCCGCAGGGTGGGAAGGTCGTCGCGTTCCATGTCTCTCCGCTCGTTCGCAGGTGTCCGCCTCCTGCGGGGTACAGAGCGGGTGGAGGGCCCGTCGGCACGTTCCCGCAGGTCAAGGCGGTGTTGCACCCTTGACTCACGGGTGGGCCTGGATGAACTTCACCTGGTTCGCCTCGGCGTACGACAACGACGACGTGCTGTACCGGGCCGTCACGCTGGTCCAGATCGCCGGCGTCCTCGTCCTGGCCGCCGGTGTCTCCCGGGCGTTCCAGGACCACAACTACCTGGTGGTGTTCCTCGGCTACGTCATCATGCGGCTGGCGATGGCCACGCAGTGGCTCAGAGCCGCGAGATCGGCCCGGGGCGCGGAGAGAGCCATGGCCCTGCGGTACGCCGGCGGGGTCCTGGCGTGCCAGGTGGGCTGGGTCGGCCTGGTGCTCCTGCCGGAACCCGCGCGCCCCTGGTTGTTCCTGGTCATGGTGATCGCGGAGTTGTGCGTGCCGGTGTACGCGGAGAGGGCCTGCGCCACGTCCTGGCATCCGCACCACATCGCCGAACGGTACGGGCTGTTCACGATCATCGTGCTCGGCGAGACGATCGCCGCGGCCACGGTCGCCGTGAAGTCGGCCGTGGACGAGCACGACGCTCTGGGCGAGCTGCTGCCGATCGCGGCGGGCGGTCTGCTGATCGTCTTCTCCGCGTGGTGGATCTATTTCGCGGTGCCGATCCACGGGCATCTGCGCTCCAACAAGCAGTCGTTCCTGTGGGGCTACGGCCACTACGTGATCTTCTCCTCGGCCGCCGCGATCGGCGCCGGTCTGGAGGTGGCGGTCGAGCAGGCGGTCGGCAAGGCGCACATCTCCGTCCTGTCCGCCTCGGCGGCCGTCACCCTGCCGACGGCGCTGTATCTGCTCACCGTCTGGGCACTGCACTCGCGCCACTTCAAGATCGGCACAGCCCAGCAGCTGGTCCTGCCGGTCACGGCGCTGCTGGTGATCTGCTGCACCTTCCTGGGCGACTGGGCGGTGCTCGCGGCGGGCCTGGTGTCGGCGCTGGCCGTGGTGACGGGGGTGATCCTGACGGCGCGGACGGGCGCCCGCGAGGGCGGGGCGAAGGCGACCGCGACCGCCGCGTGAGCCCTCCTGCGCGGCCCGGGCCGGTACAGACTGGCTGCCATGACAGTTGACGCATTGACGGACGTGGCCGGACTGCGGGTGGGGCACGCGACACGCAGCGGCGACGGCTGGCTCACGGGCACCACGGTGGTCCTCGCTCCCGAGGGCGGCGCCGTCGCCGCCGTGGACGTGCGCGGCGGTGGCCCCGGCACCAAGGAGACCGACGCGCTCGACCCGCGCAACGTGGTGCAGAAGGTCGAGGCGGTCGTGCTGACCGGCGGCAGCGCGTACGGGCTCGACGCGGCGTCCGGGGTGATGGCCTGGTTGGAGGAACAGGGACGCGGAGTCCCGGTCGGGCCCGACCCGGCGCATGTCGTCCCGGTGGTGCCCGCCGCCTGTGTCTTCGACCTCGGCCGGGGCGGGAACTTCCGGGCCAGGCCGGACGCGTCGACGGGCCGGGCGGCGGTCGAGGCGGCCGCGGCGAGCGCACTGGGCGCGCCGGTGCCCCAGGGGTGTGTGGGGGCCGGTACGGGCGCCGCGGTGAAGTGGCTGAAGGGCGGGGTCGGCACCGCGAGCACCGTCCTGGACTCGGGGATCACGGTGGCCGCGCTGGTGGTCACCAACGCCGTGGGATCGGTGCTGGATCCGGAAACGGGGGTGCTGTACGGGGAGTTGTTCCAGGGGCGGGTGGAGTATCCGGAGGCGCGGGTGCACGAGGCCGCGCGCCGGCGCCTTGCCGAGGCCGCCGCGAAGAACACCCCTCCGGTGCTGAACACCACGCTCGCCGTGGTCGCCACCGACGCGGAACTCTCCAAGGCACAGGCGCAGAAGGTGGCCGGCACCGCGCACGACGGCATCGCGCGCGCCGTGCGCCCGGTGCATCTGCTGAACGACGGCGACACCGTGTTCGCGCTGGCCACGGGAGCGCGCCCGCTCGACGCCGAGCGCCCGCTCGCACTCAACGACATCCTCGCGGCCGGCGCGGACCTCGTGACGCGCGCGATCGTCCGTGCCGTACGCGCCGCCGAGTCGGTGGACGGGCCGGGCGGAACGTGGCCGTCGTACGGGGAGTTGTACGGCTCCCGGTAACGGGCCGCTGTCTTCTTCCGTCGTCCTCTGCCGTCCTCTTCGGTCCTCCTCGGTCCTCCTCGGTCCTCCTCGGTTCCTCTGCGATCCTCTGCGGTCTTCTGCGGTCTTCTGCCGTCCGCGGATTGTCCCGGTTCTGTCACGTGGTGGTGTTCAAGGGAGTTGGAGGGAACCCGCGCGGGCTTCGGTTCCCTCTTTCTCCACGCACTGGAGCGGATCACCCACATCACAAGAAACTGGAGCAGCCCGTGACAACGCCGGACATTGCAGCGCGGCGCGCACTGGGGGCCTGTGCCGCCCTGATGGTCGGCGCCCTCACCCTCACCGCCTGCGGCGGCAACGCCAACGCCGAGAGCGACGACTCCAAGGGCGGCAAGGGCTCGGCCAAGACGTCCTCGGCCCAGATAGCCATCTCCGCCAAGGACGGCTCGACCAGCGCGTCCATCAACGCCACCGGCGTGAAGGTCAGCGGCGGCAAGCTGACCGAGGTGAAGATGACCGTGGCAGGGTCGGGGCAGGCCGTGCCGGGCACGATCTCGGCCGACGGCGCCACCTGGAAGCCGAAGGAGCAGTTGGAGCGCGGGACCAAGTACCAGATCTCGGCGACCGCGAAGGACGCCAACGGGCGTACGTCCGCGGCCAATTCCATCTTCACCACGGTGACGACGGCGAACAGCTTCATCGGCACGTACACGCCGGACAACGGCACGACGGTCGGTGTCGGGATGCCGGTGTCGTTCAACTTCGACAAGGTCATCACCGACAAGAAGGCCGTGCAGTCGCACATCACGGTCACCTCCAGCAGCGGCCAGCAGGTGGTCGGCCACTGGTTCGGGGCACAGCGGATCGACTTCCGGCCCCAGGAGTACTGGAAGGCCGGTTCCAAGGTCACGATGAAGATCGACCTGGACGGGGTCCAGGGCGCGAACGGCGTCTACGGCGTGCAGAAGAAGACGGTGACCTTCACCGTCGGGCGCTCGCAGGTCTCCACGGTCGACGTCAACACGCAGACGATGACAGTGGTGCGGGACGGCAGGACGGTCAGGTCGGTCCCGATCTCGTCGGGCAGCCCGGAGCACACCACGTACAACGGGCAGATGGTGATCTCCGAGAAGTTCGTGCAGACGCGCATGAACGGATCGACGGTGGGCTACGGCGGCGAGTACGACATCTCGGACGTGCCGCACGCGATGCGCCTGACGACGTCCGGCACGTTCGTCCACGGCAACTACTGGTACAACCAGGGCAACCCGCCCTTCGGCCGCCAGGGCACCAGCCATGGCTGCGTAGGACTCCAGGACGTGCGGGGCGCGCAGGGGAGCACGACCGCCAAGTGGTTCTACGACAACTCGCTCATCGGGGACGTCGTGGTCGTGAAGAACTCCCCCGACAAGACGGTGTCCCCGGACAACGGGCTCAACGGCTGGAACATGTCGTGGAGCGAGTGGCAGGCGGGCAGCGCCGCCTGATCGGGAAGTGCCTTCCGACTGGCTTGTTCTGACGGGTTGTCGGGCCGCGCGGGAACCATCCGCGCGGCCCGCGCGTTTTCCCGACGTACGTTTTCTCGGTTCCCGGACATGATGTCCGACCGAGGGGCTACGGTATGCACCCACAAGGTGACATGCAGCAACGCCGGGAGCAACCTTGAGCGTTCCGTACGAGACGACAGCGTACGAACCAGCCGAGTCGCCCGAGTCTCCGGAGGAGCACCTCGCGCGGCTCCTCCGTCGCGCCCTGAACTCCTTCGAGCTGCCCGACGAGGCCATACGACAGCTCGACTGCGCGCTGGCGCACGACAGTTCGCTGCACTCCGCGCACCACAGCTCGGGGCTGCACCGCGAGACGTACCGGCACACCTGGCTGCTCTCCGACGGCTCGTCCGTCACCTTCTGGGAGCTGGTCCACAACACCGCACCCGGCAGCGAGCCCCAGCACGAGGTGTATGTGGACGAGGAGGAGCTGCGCGCCGCGACCGCCCGGCTGCCGCTGCCGCCGGACGCGCCGGACTTCGAACTGCCGGTGCTGACACAGTTGTCGCCGATCCTCGAGCCACGACACGTGTATGTTCCGGACGACTCCGCGGACCACGCGCGTCGGCTTCTGCGCCGCGCGGAGAACCCGGACCGGCCGGGCACGGAGATGGCCGCGCTGCTGACGACGGCGTTCGCGCACCAGATCACCCAGGCCTTCGGCCGCCCGGGGCGGGCCGGCCGGGTGGGGCTGTGCTTCTCGCTCTACGAGCACGCGTTCCTGCTGCGCGACGGCGAGGAACTCTCCCTCTGGGAGGTCGAGCACACGGCGACGCCCGACGGGCGGCACATGTGCGAGGTGTACCTGTCGGAGGACGCGGCCCGCGACGCCATGGAGCGCCGGGCGGCACGGCAGGCCTGAGACGCTTCCCCCGAGACGCTTCCCCCGAGGCAGTCTCCTTGAGGCGCTCCCCCCGAGACGCTTCTCTCGAGGCCTAGCGCTCGTCGAGACGTCGCATCAGGCCCGCGAACGCGTCCTTCTCCGCCGGGGTCAGTTCGACGGACTCCCTGTGGGGCGGGGCCTGGCGCTGATGCGGGAGGGCCTGGAGCACGGGACCCGAGCGCCGTACGACGGCCACGGCGCGGGCGCGACGCCGGGTGCGCAGGAGGATGACCCAGGTGGCGGTCACCAGGGCCAGGCCGACCACGCCGGTCAGCTGGAGAATCGAGACGTGCTCGGGCATGCGCCCAGTACACACCACGGCCCGGGACTTTGGTCCCGGACCGTGACGTATCTCGCAGGTGCCGTGAACGACTCACAGCGCTCGAAAGGGACAGGGGGGCGAAGAGTAAAAGGGATCAAGGGGGCGCGGGCGGCGGGCCGTTACGCCGCCACCGGCTGCTGCGCCTCCGACTTCGCCGTAGTCGCGTTCGCCGTCGACCCGGTGCTGACGGCCTGCTTGCGCATGCCCTTCAGGATCACCACCAGCGCCGTCGTGACGCACACACCGGCCGCGATGGCGACCAGGTAGAGGAACGGGTTGCCGATCAGCGGGACCACGAAGATGCCGCCGTGCGGGGCGCGCAGGGTGGCGCCGAAGGCCATCGACAGGGCGCCGGTGACCGCACCGCCGACCATCGCCGACGGGATGACGCGCAGCGGGTCGGCCGCGGCGAACGGGATCGCGCCCTCCGAGATGAAGGAGGCGCCCAGGACCCAGGCGGCCTTGCCGTTCTCGCGCTCGGTCTGGGTGAAGAGCCTGCCGCGCACGGTCGTGGCCAGGGCCATCGCCAGCGGCGGGACCATACCGGCCGCCATGACCGCCGCCATGATCTTCATCGCGGAGTCACTGGGGCTCGCGACCGCGATGCCGGCGGTGGCGAAGGTGTACGCGACCTTGTTGACCGGGCCGCCGAGGTCGAAGCACATCATCAGGCCGAGCAGGGCGCCGAGCAGGATGGCGTTGGTGCCGGTGAGGCCGTTCAGCCAGTCCGTCATGCCCTTCTGGGCGGACGCGATGGGCTTGCCGATCACGACGAACATCAGGAATCCGACGATCGCCGAGGAGATCAGCGGGATCACCACCACCGGCATGATGCCGCGCAACGCCGCCGGGATGTCGATCCGCTGGATCGCCATCACCACGCCACCGGCGATCAGACCGGCCGCGAGGCCGCCGAGGAAGCCCGCGTTGATGGTGAGGGCTATGGAGCCGCCGACGAAGCCGGGGACGAGGCCTGGGCGGTCCGCCATGCCGTAGGCGATGTATCCGGCGAGGACCGGGACGAGGAAGGCGAAGGCCACGACGCCGATCTGGAAGAACAGCGCGCCCCAGCTGTCGGTCTGCGTCCACACGAAGTGGTCCATCACCGACGGCGCCTTGTTGATCTTGTAGCCGCCGATCGCGAAGCCCAGGGCGATCAGCAGACCGCCCGCCGCGACGAACGGGACCATGTAGCTGACGCCGGACATCAGCCACTTACGGAGCTTGGTGCCGTAGCCCTCGGTGGAGTCACCCGCGCGCTCGATCGGCGTGGCGGGCGCGGAGCCCGCCGTCACCTCGCCGCGCTCGGCCTTGGCACGCACCTCGGCGATCAGCTCGGCGGGACGGTTGATGCCCGCCTTCACGCCGACGTCGACCGTGGGCTTCCCGGCGAAGCGGTCCTTGTCGCGCACCGGGACGTCGTGCGCGAAGATCACCGCGTCCGCCGCCGCGATCGCGGCCGGGTCGAGCCGGGTGAAGCCGGCCGAGCCCTGCGTCTCGACGAGGACCTCGACGCCCACCCCACGGCCCGCGTGCTCCAGCGACTCGGCCGCCATGTAGGTGTGGGCGATACCGGTCGGGCAGGAGGTGACGGCGACGACACGGAACGCGCGCTCGCCACCCGGGCCGGAGGCACTCGGCGTGGCGCCCTGTGCCGTACTGCCCGCCGCGGCGCCGGCGGAGGCCGCCCCCGGCGCCGCAGCGGTGTCTTCGGAGGCGCCCGCCGCAGCGCCCTCAGCCGCATCCGCCTCGCCCCCGGGCACCTTGTCCCCGCGGATCAGCGCGGCCGCCGCGCCCGCGTCGCCCGCCGAGCGCAGCGCGTCGGTGAACTCGGTGTTCATCAACTGCCGGGCCAGCGAGGACAGGATCGTCAGATGGGCGTCGTCGGCACCGGCCGGGGCCGCGATCAGGAAGACGAGGTCGGCCGGGCCGTCGGCCGCGCCGAAGTCGATCCCGGCGGCGCTGCGCCCGAAGGCCAGCGTCGGCTCGGTCACATGCGTGCTGCGGCAGTGCGGGATGCCGATGCCGCCGTCCAGGCCGGTCGGCATCTGTGCCTCCCGGGCGGCCACATCGGCGAGGAAGCCCTCCAGGTCGGTCACCCGGCCCAGGGCCACCATGCGCTCGGCGAGGGCACGCGCCGCCGCTTCCTTGGTGTCGGCGGACAGGTCGAGGTCGACCAGGTCCGCGGTGATCATGTCGCTCATCGCGGGCTCCTATGCACGCGTATCGCCCGTGGAGTGCAGTGGGCGGGAGTGGGGACGGAGGTGCTGCGGGGGAAAGCGGGGGGTGTGGGGAGTTCGGTGGATCCGAAGAGTGCGGGGGTGATGGGGATGGTGGAGGTGGTGGAGGTGGTGGCGAGTAACGGGGAGCGGTGCCACGTCCGGTCCGCAGCCGTCGTACGGCGTCTCGTGCGTACGTTCATGACACCGGCTCCGTCAGTTCGCGGTCCGCCGGGACCTGCGCCGTGACCGTCACCGCCGCCGGGTCCAGGTCGGCCGGCGTGGGCATCACGCTGCCGGGCAGTTGGACGGCGGCGGCGCCGTGCGCGACGGCGGAGGCGAGCGCCTCGGGCCCGCTGCCGCCCGCGACCAGGAAGCCGGCGAGTGAGGCGTCGCCCGCTCCGACATTGCTGCGTACGACGTCCACCCGCGCGCTTGCGAACCAGGTACCCGCGTCGTCCACGAGCAACTGCCCGTCGGCGCCCAGGCTTGCGAGCACGGCGCGTGCGCCCATCTCGCGCAACTCCTCGGCCGCCTTCACCGCGTCGCCCACGGTCGCCAGGGGACGCCCGACGGCCTCCGCGAGCTCCTCGGCATTCGGCTTCACCACGTCCGGACGCTCACGCAGCGCCTCGATCAGCGCGGGCCCCGACGTGTCCAGCGCGATGCGCGCGCCCGCTGCGTGCACCCGGGCGACCAGATCGGCGTACCACGCCGGCGCCAGACCTCTCGGCAGGCTTCCGCAGCAGGCGATCCAGTCGGCGTCGCCCGCGTGCTCGCGGACCGTCTCGAACAGCAGCTCCTGCTCGGCCGCCGACAGCTCCGGCCCCGGCGCGTTGATCTTGGTGAGCACCCCGTCCGCCTCCGCGAGCGCGATGTTCGAGCGGGTGGCTCCGGCGACCGGCACCGGCGCGACCTCGATGCCCTGCGCGTCGAGCAGGTCGGCGACGAGCGCTCCCGGCGCACCCCCGAGCGGCAGCACCGCGACCGTGCGGCGACCGGCGGCCGCGACGGCGCGCGACACGTTCACGCCCTTGCCGCCGGGGTCCATGCGCTCGCCGGTGGCGCGGATGACCTCGCCGCGCTCCAGCGAGGGGACCTCGTAGGTGCGGTCGAGGGACGGGTTGGGGGTGACGGTGAGGATCATGCGCGCACTACTTCCGTGCCGCCGCGCTCGATGGTGGCGGTGTCTTCGGGGCTCAGCCCGCTGTCGGTGATCAGCAGGTCCACATCGCTCAGGTCGCCGAAGCGGGCGAAGTGCTCCTGGCCGTGCTTGGCGGAGTCGGCGAGCAGGACCACGCGGCGGGCCGCGGCGACCGCCGCACGCTTCACCGCGGCCTCGGCGAGGTCGGGGGTGGTCAGACCGTGTTCGACGGAGAAGCCGTTGGCGGCGACGAAGAGGACGTCCGCCCTGATCTCGCCGTATGCGCGCAGCGCCCAGGCGTCGACGGCGGCGCGCGTGCGGTGTCGTACGCGCCCTCCGACGAGGTGGAGCTGGATGCCGGGATGGTCCGCGAGGCGGGCCGCGATCGGCAGGCTGTGCGTGACGACGGTGAGCGTCGCCTCCAGGGGGATGGCCCCGGCGAGGCGGGCGACCGTCGTACCGGCGTCGAGGATCAGCGTGCCCTCGGTCGGCAGTTCGGTGACGGCCGCCTTGGCGATGCGGTCCTTCTCGTCGGTCGAGGTGGACTCGCGCTCGGCGAGGTCCGGTTCGAAGTCGAGGCGCCCGGCCGGGATGGCACCGCCGTGCACCCGGCGGACGAGGCCGGCGCGGTCGAGGGCCGTCAGGTCCCGGCGGATCGTCTCCGCCGTCACCTGGAACTCCTCGGCGAGCGACACCACGTCCACCCGGCCGCCCTCACGGGCGAGCCGGAGGATCTCCTGCTGTCGCTCCGGTGCGTACATGTCCGCTTGCCTCCGACTGATGCCCGAACTTGTGGTTTCGCTTGGAGGCTACGCCTGGATTTCTGGAAAGTAAACAGGTTCGGGCCTGATTCGGGCATGAACGGACGTCCCACTCTGCCCGGACACACGGAAGGGCCCGGCACCCTCGGGTGCCGGGCCCTTCCTCAGCAGGGGCTCAGTGCACGAGCTCGCGCTCCTCCTCCACCAGGAGCTGCTCGCCCTCGCCGTCCCCGCCGCCTTCCACATGCTGAGCCGGCCGCTTCGGCAGCGCGAACATCAGCAGGAAGATCACGCCCAGCACCGCGGCGACCCAGCCCAGCGCGTGCTGGAAGGCGTTCACGAAGGCCGGCCCCACCTGGGCCCGGGTCAGCCGGTCGCCGATCTCGCCGAAGAACACCACCGAAACCAGCCCGAGCCCGAGCGCATTGCCCATCTGCTGCACGGTGTTGATCAGCCCGGAGGCCGAACCGGCGTGCTCGCGCGGCACCCCGGAGAGCACCGCGTCCGTCAGCGGGGCGACGATCAGACCCATGCCCGCGCCCATCACGACGAGCGGGAGCGCCATCTGCCAGGAGGCGATGCCGAGGCCGTAGCGCTCGGACTCCGCCAGGTAGATCAGGACGCCGATCGCCATCACCAGCGCGCCCGCCTGGAGCACCTTGCGGCCGAACCGCGGGACCAGCTTCTGCACGGACATCCCGGCCGCCACGGAGACCGCGATCGAGAAGGGCACCCCGGTCAGACCGGCCCGCAGCGGGCTCCAGCCGAGGCCCACCTGCATGTACAGCGTCCACACCAGGAAGAAGATGCCGAGCGAGATCCCGAACACGGTCTGCACCGCGATGCCCGCCGCGAAGCTCTTCACCTTGAACAGCGACAGTTCGACCAGCGGGGAGCCGTCCCGCGCGCTCTTGCGCCGCTCGTAGGCCACCAGCGCCCCGAAGACGACGAGCGAGCCGGCCATCGACAGATGGCCCCACAGCGGCCAGCCCAGCTCACGGCCGCGGGTGAGCGGGTAGAGCAGCATCAGCAGGCCCAGCGTCACCAGCGCAACACCGACCAGGTCCAGCTTGAGCGCCTTCGGGGCCTTGGACTCCGAGATGAAGCGGCTGCCGAGGATCAGGGCGGCGATGCCGACCGGCAGGTTGATGAGGAAGATGGGCCGCCATTCGAGGCCGAACAGGTTCCACTCCGTCAGCAGCGCGCCGAGCAGTGGGCCGGAGACCGCGCCCAGACCGACGATCGCGCCGAAGAGGCCGAAGACCTTGCCGCGCTCGTGCGCCGGGAAGGTGGCGTGCACGATCGACAGGACCTGCGGCACCATCATCGCCGCCATGCCGCCCTGCAGGATGCGGGAGGCGACCAGCATCTCCGGGTTCGCTGCGAAGCCGCACAGCGCGGAGGCGAGGGTGAAGCCGCCGATGCCGATCAGGAACATCCGGCGGCGGCCGTGGATGTCGCCGAGACGACCACCGGTGATCAGGCCGGCCGCGAACGCGAGCGCGTAACCGGCGGTTATCCACTGGATCTGGCTGAAGGAGGCGCCCGCGTCCTGCTGGATCGACGGAATCGCGATGTTGACGATCGTGACGTCGACAAGGTCCATGAAGGCCGCGGTCATCACGATCGCGAGGGCGAACCAGCGGCGGCGGTCGGCCGCCGAGCCGGTGCTGTCGGCCGCTGAGCCGGTGCTGCCGGCAAGGGTTTCGGTGGAGGTCATGGAATGAAGGTAGGACCCCAATAGGCCAGATCGTGTCCTAGTTGTGCGGCATCCTCGACAACATGACGACGGACACTCCGGCTCGGCTCCTTCAGCTCCTCTCCCTCCTCCAGACGCCCCGCGAATGGCCCGGCGGCGAGCTCGCCGACCGGCTGGGGGTGTCGCGCCGCACGGTCCGGCGGGACATCGACCGGCTGCGGGAGCTCGGCTATCCCGTGCAGGCGACCATGGGCGCCGACGGCGGCTACCGGCTGGTCGCCGGAAAGGCCATGCCGCCGCTCGTGCTCGACGACGAGGAGGCGGTGGCGATCGCGGTCGGGCTGCGGGCCGGCGCCGGGCACGCGGTGGAGGGGGTGGACGAGGCGTCGGTACGGGCGCTGGCGAAGCTGGAGCAGGTGCTGCCCTCGCGGCTGCGCCACCGGGTGTCGACTCTCCAGGCCGCGACGACACCGCTGACCAGCGGGGACGGGGCGAGCATCGCGCCCGAGACACTGACCGTGATGGCGTCCACCGTGGCCGGGCGGGAGCGGCTGCGCTTCGCCTACCGGGCCGGGGACGGCACCGAGTCACGCCGGCTGACGGAGCCGTACCGGCTGGTGTCGACCGGGCGCCGCTGGTACCTCGTGGCGTACGACCTCGACCGGGACGACTGGCGCACCTTCCGCGTCGACCGGGTCAGCGAACCGTTCGCCACCGGGGCGCGGTTCACGCCGCGGGAGCTGCCGACCGGGAGCGCGGCGGAATATCTGCGGCGGTCGATCCAACGGCGGCAGGAGACCTACGAGTTCACGGTCGCCTTCACCGCACCGGCGAACGACGTCGCCGCGCGTCTGCCCCACTGGCTCGGCACGCCGGAGCCGGCCGGCGAACAGGGCTGCGTCGTGCGGGGCGCCACCGGGGACCCCGTGGAGTGGCTGGCGGTCCGGCTGGCGATGACGGGACTCGACTTCACCGTCCGTGAGCCTGCAGAACTCATCGACTGCGTACGGGAGTTGGGTGCGCGCCTGAGCAGAGCGGGCGGTGCCTGAGCGGCCGTACGGCCACTCCCTACCCGTCGGCCTTCCCCGTACCCGCCCCCGCACCCGCACCCGTAAGCACACCCCAGGGAAAGTCCCGCAACGCCGCGAGGTTCCGCAGTGCCAGTGCCGCCGGTCCCTCCGGGCCCGAAGGCGGGGCGGACGTCGCGGCCCAGGACTCGACCGCCACGCGCACCGCGGCGCCCACGACCGCGGCGGTGAAGCGGAGTTCGGGGGTGGGAGTGATGCCGGCGGCAACGTTGTCGACTGGCGTCCCGCGGGCAAAGTTGTCGGCGGTCCTGGCGGCAGCCGCCCGTGCCGCCAGCACCTCCGCCAGCGTCTGCTCCGACGCCTGGCACACCTCCGCCCACACCTTGCCCAGCGCGGGACTCGTGCGGGCCAGGCCGATGAGGGTGCGGACCCACTCCCAGGAGGCGGCGGAGACGCCGCCGCCGGGGGTCAGGGTGTGGCGCACCGCGTGCTCCAGGGCCTCCGGAACCGGCAGCGCGGCAGGGGCCGCACGGACCGCCTCCACCCAGCGCTGGGCGCCCGCCCCGTAAAGGGGGGCCACCGCCTCCTCCTTGGTGGCGAAGTAGCGGTAGAAGGTGCGCGGGGCGACCCCGGCGGCCTGGGCGATGTCCTCGGCACGTGTGGCGCGCAGCCCCTGGCCGACGAAGAGCCGGGCCGCCGCCCGGGCGATCTCCATCCGGGTCTCCGCCTTGCGGCGCTCCGTCAGGGATATCGGAGGCGCGGCGGGAAAGGGCTGGTCAGAGGAGTGGTCGGCGGCGCTGGGGGTGCTCACTTCGGCAGGCTATGCCCATGTGGCAGAATCTGCCATCCGGCGGGCCACCCCGGGGTTCAGGTACGGGGTGACCCGCCGATTCAACGTGCCCGGCCAAAGGCAATGGCGCAGCCCCTGGCACAAAAAGGAGCCGAGCTCCGGCACCCGGGGGGAGTGGCGCCGAAGCCCGGCTCTCGGAAGGTCCCGGCGCCGGGGGGGAATGCGTCGGGACGCGTGGCTCAGGGTGGTCGTGGGGTCGAGGGAGTGCGGTCCCGATCCCCGAACTCCTGGGCCCTGAAGGGTTGTTCCCTGGGCCCCGTGAGTTGAAGCGGCGGTACAGAGCCATGTTTGCGCGGTCTTCCGCCACCCGGCGTACGCGGGAGACAGTGGCCGTACGCCCGTGCGCCACTCGGCGCCCATGGAGCCACACACGCCCCCACGTGTCCGCTCCGGTGAACGCCGGTGCCGTCCATCCGTGCCGCTACGCCACCGCGTCGAACCCGGTGTCGCGCGCCAGCTTCTTCAGTTCGAGCAGCGCGTGCTTCTCGATCTGGCGGATGCGTTCGCGCGTCAGCCCGTGTTCCTTGCCGACCTCGGTGAGCGTGCGCTCCCGGCCGTCCTCGATGCCGTACCGCATCTTGATGATGGAGGCCGTGCGCTGGTCGAGCCGGCCGATCAGCCCGTCCAACTCCTCGCTGCGCAGGAGCGTGAGGACCGACTGCTCGGGGGAGACCGCCGAGGTGTCCTCCAGCAGGTCGCCGAACTGGGTCTCGCCCTCGTCGTCCACCGCCATGTTCAGCGAGACCGGGTCACGGGCCCAGTCGAGCACGTCGGTGACGCGTTCCGGGGTGGAGCCGAGCTCGGCGGCGATCTCCGCGGGCTCGGGTTCGCGCCCGTTCTCGCGGTTGAACTCGCGCTGCACGCGGCGGATCCGGCCGAGCTCCTCCACCAGGTGGACGGGCAGTCGGATCGTGCGGGACTGGTCCGCTATCGAGCGGGTGATCGCCTGGCGGATCCACCAGGTGGCGTACGTCGAGAACTTGAAGCCCTTGCGGTAGTCGAACTTCTCCACCGCGCGCACCAGACCGGCGTTGCCCTCCTGGATCAGGTCGAGCAGGGGCAGACCGCTGCGGGGATAGCGTCGGGCCACCGCCACGACCAGCCGGAGGTTGGAGCGGATGAAGATGTCCTTGGCGCGCTCCCCCGCGGCGACCAGTGCCTCGAGTTCCTCGCGGCTGGCGTCCGTGGCGGACTCCTCGTCTCCGTCGAGGACCTGTCGCGCGAACACACCCGCCTCGATGGTCTGGGACAGCTCGACCTCCTTGGCGGCGTCGAGCAGCGGTGTGCGCGCGATCTCGTCGAGATACATGCCGACCAGGTCGCGGTCGGCGATCTCGCCGCCATGGGCGCGAACACTGCTTGCCGCGTCGGCCGTCTCGCCGGTGGCGGACTGACGACGGGCGACGGCACGGGTTGCCATGCGTGCTCCCTTGCGATGGTGGGTCAGCGGGTGGTCCTGGACGCCCGGCACTCCGAGAACTCCTGGGACTCTGGTCGAGTGCCCTGCATCCGATGGAAACAACGACTGGAATCCGGACAGAATTCCCAACCCGCCCCCCGATTTTTCTGATCATGCAGTACCCTGCGCGCCACATAGGGAGGCGAGATGCCGTCGGAACCTACAGAGGTGCAGGTCAGGCCAGGAGCCGAGGCTGACCTCGAAGCCCTCACGGACATCTACAACCACTACGTACGTGAGACACCGATCACCTTCGACACCGCCGTCTTCACGCCGGAAGAGCGACGTCCCTGGCTGCTCTCCCACCCGGAAGACGGCCCGTACCGGCTGATGGTTGCCATGGACGCGGACTCACAGGAGATTCTGGGCTACGCCACATCCAGCCCTTACCGGGCCAAGCCCGCGTACTCCACCTCCGTGGAGGTAACGGTCTACCTGGCCCCGCACGCCGGGCGCCGCGGCATCGGCACGCTCCTGTACGAAGCCCTCTTCAAGGCCCTGGAGAGCGAGGACCTGCACCGCGCCTACGCCGGCATCGCCCAGCCGAACGAGGCGTCCACGCGACTGCACGAGCGCTTCGGGTTCCGGTACGTCGGTGCGTACCGCGAGGTGGGCCGCAAGTTCGGCAGGTACTGGGACGTGGCCTGGTACGAGAAGGAGCTGTGACCCCCGGAAGGAAGCAACCGTGACCCCCGGGAGGGATCAGCCGAACTGCACCGACCGCTTCGCCATCCCCATCCAGAAGCCGTCGATCACCGACTTCTGCGCGTCGAGCTCACCGCCGGCCTCCGCCGCGCCCATGGTGACGAACAGCGGGGCGAAGTGCTCGGTGCGCGGGTGGGCGTACCGGCCGGCCGGGGCCTTGTCGAGGAAGTCCAGCAGGGCGTCCCAGTCGCGGGCCTCCAGCGCGCGCCGGCCCCAGTCGTCGAACTCGGAGGACCAGCTGGGCACGCCGCCGCCCGTGTACCGCAGCGCGGCCAGGTTGTGGGTGAAGAAGCCCGAGCCGACGATCAGCACGCCCTCGTCGCGCAGCGGGGCCAGCCTGCGGCCGATCTCCATCAGCTTCACCGGGTCGAGGGTGGGCATGGAGATCTGCAGGACGGGGATGTCGGCCTCGGGGAACATCTCGGCCAGCGGGACGTACGCGCCGTGGTCGAGGCCGCGGTCCGGGATGTCCTGGACGGGCGTGCCGGGGGCGCGCAGCAGCTTCCGCACGGCCTCGGCGAGCTCCGGTGCGCCGGGAGCGCCGTACGTCACCTGGTAGTAGCGCTCCGGGAAGCCCCAGAAGTCGTACACGAGGGGGACGGCCTGCGTGGCACCGAGGGCGAGGGGGGCCTCCTCCCAGTGGGCGGAGACCATGAGGATCGCCCTGGGCCGGGGCAGGTCGGCGGACCAGGCGGCGAGCTGGCCGGGCCAGACCGGGTCGTCGGCCAGCGGCGGGGCTCCGTGGCTGAGGTAGAGGGCGGGCATGCGCTCCTTAGCGGCGGCGGTCATGACGGCGGCTCCCTCCGGCGGATCCCACGGACCCATTGCTTTAACTCTCAAGCTTCATGGAACACACTACGCCGCACTTGTTCAAGTTTCAAGGAGATTCCTCGTACAGTGGACCGCATGAACACGGCATCCGAATCCGCCGCGGACGGCCGCTGGCTCACCACCGAGGAGCAGCGCGTCTGGCGCTCGTATCTGCACGCCACCACCCTGCTCGAAGACCACCTCGACCGTCAGCTGCAGCGCGACGCGGGCATGCCGCACATCTACTACGGCCTCCTCGTCCAGCTCGCCGAGGCCCCGCGCCGCCGGCTGCGGATGACCGAGCTGGCCATGAAGGCGAAGATCACCCGCTCCCGTCTCTCGCACGCGATCGCCCGTCTGGAGAAGAGCGGCTGGGTACGGCGGGAGGACTGCCCCTCCGACAAGCGGGGCCAGTTCGCGGTGCTCACCGAGGCGGGCACCGAGGTACTGCGACGCACCGCGCCGGGCCATGTGGCCGCCGTACGCCAGGCGCTGTTCGAGCGCCTGAGCCCCGAACAGCAGAAGACCCTCGGCGAGATCATGGAGATCGTCGCCGAGGGTCTTCAGCCGGACGAAGCGGGTGCGGACCTGCCCTGGCTCCGCTGAGCCGTTCCGCTCACTCGGGGAGCCGGTCGGAGCCGGGGCAGGTCCTCAGGGGTCGTACGTACGGGGTTCCCCCTCCGCATACGTACGCGAAGCTCCCGGAGTGGTACGCCGGACGCCTCAGTGGGCCACGACCGGCACCGCCACCTCGTCCTCGATGCCCTCACCGGAGGCCACCGTGGTGGTGTCCGGGCTGCCGGCGTTCACGAAGCCCGTGACGATCACCGCGGCAAGCACCAGCATGCCGACGGCGAACCAGATCGCGTTGGTGTAGCCGTGCACCATGCCCTGCAGCTGGACCAACTGCTGCTGGGACTTGGAGGTGGCGGTGGCGATGTGGTCCTTGATGTACGAGGTCGTCGCGGAGGCGGCGATCGTGTTCAGCAGGGCCGTACCGATCGCGCCGCCCACCTGCTGCGAGGTGTTGACCATCGCGGAGGCGACACCGGCGTCCCGGGGCTCGACGCCCAGGGTGGCCAGGGACATGGCGGGCATGAACGCCGTACCCATGCCGAGGCCGAGCAGCAGCATCGACGGCAGGACGGTCGAGGCGTACGACGAACCGATCTCCAGCCGGGTCAGCAGGAACATGCCGCCCGCCGCGACCAGGAAGCCGGGGGCCATCAGCAGCCGCGCCGGGACGCGGGTCATCAGACGCGTGCCGATCTGGGTCGAGCCGACCATCATGCCGAAGATCATCGGCAGGAAGGCGAAGCCGGTGTTGATCGGCGAGTAGCCCTTCACGACCTGCAGGTAGTAGGTCAGGAACAGGAAGGTGCCGAACATCGCGATGATCGCGATGCCGAGGGAGAGGTAGATGCCGCCGCGGTTGCGGTCGGTGACCACGCGCAGGGGCAGCAGCGGGGCCTTGACCCTGGCCTCGGTGACGACGAAGGCGAGCAGCAGTACCGCCGACGCGACGAACAGGGAGACGGTCACCGAGTCGCCCCAGCCGTCGGACTCGGCGCGGGTGAAGCCGTAGACCAGGGAGACCAGGCCCAGGGTGGACAGGATCACGCCGGGGATGTCGAGCGGGGAGCGGTTGCGGCCGCCCTCGGGCTCACGGACGACGAAGTACGCGCCGGCCGCCGCGACGATCGCGAACGGGATGTTGACGAAGAACGTCCAGCGCCAGTCCATGTACTCGGTGAGCACACCGCCGAGGATGAAGCCGACGGCGCCGCCGCCACCGGCGATCGCGCCGTAGATGCCGAAGGCCTTGGCGCGCTCCTTGGCGTCCGTGAACATCACGGCGAGCAGGGAGAGCGCGGCCGGGGCGAGCAGGGCACCGAAGGCACCCTGGAGGGCCCGGGCACCGAACATCATCGCGCCGGTGGTCGCGGCGCCGCCGAGCGCGGAAGCGGCGGCGAAGCCGACGAGACCGACGACGAAGGCCCGCTTGCGGCCCCACAGGTCGGCTATCCGGCCGCCGAAGAGCAGCAGGCCGCCGAAGGCGAGCGCGTAGGCCGTGACGACCCACTGACGGTTGCCGTCGGAGATGCCCAGGTCCTGCTGGGCGGAGGGCAGCGCGATGTTCACGATGGTGGCGTCGAGGACGACCATCAGCTGGGCGAGCGCGATGAAGACGAGCGCTTTCCAGCGGTTGGCGTCGCCGGTCTGCGCGACGGCGCCGGGAGCCTTTGCGGCTGTTTCAGACATGGGTGTACCCACTTCGGGACTTCGTGACGGAAAAAGGTATTGAGGGGCGTTGCGGTGCGTGGCGTTGCGTGGCGTTGCGTAAGAACGGTCCGCCCTCGTGGACGACCGGAAGCTTGGTTGCGGTGATGACCGGAGTACGGCCGTGAACTAATCGATCGGACGATGGATCGTCGGAGTCACGTATTGGTCGGGCTCGGTGTCGTCAGGTTTTCGTCGGGCTTTCGTCTGTCTGTGATCTGTGATGTTGATCTGTGGTGTTGATCTGTGGTCTGTGATCTCTGGCCTGTGGTCAGACTTGGCGCAGGTCCTCCATGGTCACGGTCGTGCCCGGCAGGACGGATCGGGCCGGAGCCCGCAGCCCGTCCAGGAACAGCTGCAGATGGCGGTGTACGAACCGGTCGGCGCTGAGGCATCCCGTGCCGGCCAGCGGCCGGCTGAGCTGGGCCACGGCGACCAGCAGATCCCCCACGCCCACGTCCGGGCGGAGCAGCCCGGCCTCCCTGGCCCGGTCCATGAGCTCTCCGACGATCCGCTCGACACGCTCCCGAGCGGCCTCCAGATCGGGGTGATGCTCGTCGAAGGTGCTGGAGATCATCGGGCACAGGGCGGCGATCCGCTCGTCGGCGGAGACGTGCACGAAGCGCTCCAGCGCCTCGAAGGCGTCGCCGGTCTCCGCGAGGGCCTGCTCCGCCGCCCGCACCGTACGGTCCATGACCGAGCAGACCACCTCGCGGACGAGGGCGTCACGGTCCGGGAAGTTCCGGTACACCGTGGCGTTGCCGACGCCGGCCCGGCGGGCGATCTCGTCGAGCGGGGCGTCGGGGCCGTGCTCGACGAACATCTCCCGGGCGGCGGTGACGATCCGCTCCCGGTTGCGCAGGGCGTCGGCGCGGGGCCGGGCTGCTTTGCGCGCTACGGGGTGCGGAGAAGTCACGGTCTGCACGGCGTACTCCTCGGTCGGTTCGCGGGTGCGATGCGGTCGGTCTGCTGGCGCCGATCCGGCTCGCCGGTGCTGATCCGGCTTGCCGTTGGCGATCCGGATGCGATCCGGGGAAGTAATCCCCGTTTCGCTCGGACACAGGTCTAAACGGGGAAACGATCCCCGGTTATTTCCCGCCCCCGAGGAGATTTCCTGTGAGCTAGGTCACACCACTACCGGCGGGAAACCCACGATCGGCCCCTCCAGCGCGCGCCCGCAGCCCCGGCGACCCAGGGTGATCGAAAGGGTGCAGCCGGAGACCGGTGGCTGCCGTGGAGCGAGAGGTCCATGCATGCAGCCGCCGATCTCCCGCCGGATACGCCCGCGCCGCGTGGCGGCCCTCACGGCCGTGACCGCGCTGATCCTCGCGGTCAGCACCTCGGCCGGGACCGGTCACCTCACGGCGGGCCCCACCTCGCGCGGGGCGGGCCCCATCTCACTCGCCCGCACCCCCGCCCTCAGCCCCTGTCTGATCAGCGGCAACCTCGACGTCCAGATGACGGAGGGCGTCCCCACCCCCGGCGGCTACTCCCGCTCCACCGGCACCGTCCACGCGCTGACCCTGATGGTCGACTTCCCCGACGCGCCCGGTGAGGGCGACGCCCTCGACCGCTTCCACGAGTTCTTCCCGCGGACCCAGGAGTGGTTCCGCGCCGCCTCCTACGGCCGCCTCGACTACCGCCCCGAGACCCCGATCCCGCACTGGCTGCGGATGCCCAAGCCGTTCGCGGCGTACGGCATAGAGCGCGGCGCCCCCTTCGACCCCGGCTACCGCCTTCTGGTCCAGGACATCGTGGCCGCCGCCGACCCCGAGGTGGACTTCCGCTCGTACGACCTGCTGAACGTGCTGGTGACCCCCAACGCGGGCCCCTCCGCCCTGGACACCGTGCTGTCCGTGACCTTCGCCGGCAACGCCGAGGCACCCGTCGCCGACGGCGTCCCCGTCGCCAACGCGTCCTTCGTCTACTCCCGCCAGGACGACGGCTCCGGCACCTACGACCGGACCGGCTACCGGGTGCTCCCGCACGAGAACGGCCATGTCTTCGGCCTGCCCGACCTCTACACCCAGGACGGCGGGGGCGCGGTCGGCCACTGGGACATCATGAGCGAGGACTGGGGCGCCAACAACGACCTGCTCGGCTGGCACAAATGGAAGCTGGGCTGGCTGGACGCGAAGCAGGTGAGCTGTGCGGCGGCCCGGGGCAGCAAGGAGTACACACTGACACCGCTGTTCCGCACCGGCGGCCACAAGCTGATCTTCGTGCCGATCACCGCCCGCAGCGGCTACGCCGTCGAACTGCGCGCCCGGGGCGGCAACGACGAGACCGTCTGCCACCCGGGCGTCCTCATCTACCGGGTCGACGCGAACGTCGACACCGGCCGCGGCCCCATCACCGTCTACGACGCCCACCGCGGCACCGGCGGCTGCACCCGCAGTCCCAACGTCCACGCGGAACTCTCCGACGCGACCTTCGCCCCCGGCGAGACCTTCAAGGATCCCCGCAGGGGAATCACCATCGCGATAACGGCAGCGGACCTGGCCGGCGACTACAAGGTGCGGGTGACGCGGAGATAGCCAGATGGGCCGGCCATCACGCCAGGACGAACCGCAGCACCAGGCATACGCCCCCTGCCGCCCCCGGGAGGCCCACATGCCCCACCTCTCCCCCGAACTCACGACCAGACAACCCGAATCCAGCCGACCCCGCACACAGCGCCCCGCGCCACCGCGTACCACCGCCCCGCCCCCACACTCCCCCCAACCAAATCCGGTACGCTGACGCCTGTGACCCAAGCGGCCACGATCCGCCTTCGTGGGATGTGTGGGAAATTCCGTCGCCACAGGTCAGGCCTGGTGATGTGCGACGCCGCAAAACGCGACAGCCCCGAATCACAAACGCCTTTGCAGCGTTTTCGCAGCTCATGACATGTATGTAGGGTGCAGTGCAACGCCCGAATTCGATTAACCCGTGCACACCGACCGGGACAGGCGGGCCACGGCACGCGGCACGCATCTGGCACTGCCCGAGTGAACTTGTCACCCATGGGGCGGCGGCGCGGTTGCTACTTGAGTAGCTAGGCGACAGCCTGGCCGCATGGCAACCCCCCACGCCCCGTCGGTCGCCGACCGCCGCGTCCTCCTGCTCCTCCTGGACGACCAGGATCGCCTCATGCTGTGCGGCGGATGCTGCGCCGGCTGGACGGTTCCGCAGGCCCTTCTCACTGCCGACGCCGATTTCAAGGACGGGGCCGCCCAGCACCTCGCCGAGCGATTTCACATCTCAAACCCTCGCTTCGGATCCGTCTATGGAGTTCACGAAACGCGGGATTCCGACTGCTGGGAACGCAACCAGCGCACTGGTTCCCGCGTTTTCATCGTGCGGATCAGCGCGGAAGAGTCGGAATCGTTTCTGAGTATGTCTCCTTCACACACCCGGTGGAAAGTCAGCGAGCTGAGGGATCGCCACCGCGATGTGTCCCCCGAAGGCGTGGCCCTTCTGGTCGCCGGATACGTGGAGGGCTGGCTTCCCGACGGCCCCATTTCGCTCTACTGACCTGGAGTCCCCATGCCTCTGCACGCAATTGAGATCATACTGACTCGGACCGTACGCGGAGTCGAACTGAAGGCCGCGAGTCGGATTAGCGGCATGCCGATGGCATCGTCGCACGACGGAAAAAGCATCGCCGTTCTCGTACCTGCACGGGACGAGGAGCTTGCCATCAAGAAAGTATGGAGACGACTCCAGGGCTCCCTCCCCATTGACGTACTTTGCACTCTCTTCCCAGGACCGGACGGGATGTTGCGGATGAGCATTCCGTTCGCACCTGGGGTGAAGAGACGAATCCGCGCGTGGGCCAAGGAATCAGGGAAGAGCACGGAGGAGTTCTTGAGTCAGGCGATCAAGTCAGCATTGGCTCGCGATCGTTACACGGAAACCGCTCGCCAGGAATGTTCGCTGAATTTCATGCTCCATACCTGCTGCGCTTGGCTGGATTCGCCGCTGAGCGACACGAACCGCGTTCCTGTTTCAAGACTTACTGCGTCACTCGGAGAACCCCTCCGAAGGATCTCCAATTCCAGAACACGTATCGTCTTCACCGACATCACCGGACCCATCGCCTCGCTGATCAGCGAGGGGGAACTGAGGGAACTCGAAGACACGCTCGCGATTGCGGAATGCGAGGAGCAGAAGGCCGACTCCTCCTCCTTCATGCCGCACGACGAAGCGGTCCAGGAGAGACCGGCCGACGGCGCGGCTGGGGAGGCCGGGGAGCAGGGTGGAACTGGCTGATCCCCGCGTGCTCGTGTACGGCGACCGACGGTGGTACTGGCCCGGCAAGGTCGTCGCGCCGCTGGATCGTCTGGCGGCGCGTCGCGGTGATCGGCTCGTCGCGATCGAGGGTGCCGCGCCTGGTGCCGACTGGGCGGCGTACCTCTGGTGTGAACCGAACGGACTCAGTGCGGATCGCCACCGTTGTCATCCGGTGGAACGACAGGCCGCGCGGCGCACGAGGCCGCAGGAATCGCGGTTGACTGGGCCCGAGCGGAGCACCCGGATGCTTTTGTGGGAGCGCCCGCGGTTGATCACCGCGTTCCACTCTCGCCTGGCCCCTGGGCCAGGCGGCACTTCAGACATGGGTCTGCGCGGTTGGCTAGTCGGTGTTCTCTCCTGGCTTGCGACCGGGCCGGACCTCGATGTCGGACGATGACTGCTGCGAGAGGAGCTCCCCCAATGGCGTAGGGGACGTGTGCGTCACGAGTCGATGTGGCTCGGCAGGCCTGGTTCACAGCACGTGCTGACAACGATGCCATTGAGACCGAATAGAAAGGCACAGGCGGTTTCGCTCAGTGGGTACGTGGGACGAGTTCCTCGTACGATGCCTTGTCAGTGGCAGCGGCTAGGGTGGCCGCACCGGTTGCTCGGGGAGGTGTGACGCGTATGGCTACCAGCGCCGAACATCTCAAGGCCCTCGTGCGGGCACACGCCGAGGCGGACGATGACCGTTTCTACAGCATCGCCCTCCAGGTTGCGGCTAAGTCTGCGCGTCAGGGGCACGGCAAGTTCGCGGTAGAGCTGCGAGAGCTTGTCGAGTCGATGCGGCAACGGGGAGCGAAGACGATCGGCGCTGCCGGTCCAACGCCTGTGGTTCAACCCCGAGGGGAACTATCGAGCCTGCTGACGGCCTGGTATCCCGACATCCGGCTCGACGACATGACCCTCGCCTCGGAGCTCCGTGCCTCCTTGGACCGGGTTCTGCACGAGCAACGGCAGCGCGCTCGGCTTGAACGCTTCGGCTTCACCCCAGTACATCGGATTCTGCACTCCGGCCCGCCGGGCACAGGCAAGAGCATGACGGCGGCCGCACTGGCTGGCGAGCTGTCCCTGCCCCTGTTCACCATCCGCTTGGATGGACTGATCAGCCGTTTTATGGGCGAGACGGCGTCGAAGCTGCGTTTGGTGTTCGATGCCGTGGCCCAGACACGGGCGGTCTACCTGTTCGATGAGTTCGACGCGTTGGGTGCACAGCGAGCCGTCGGCAATGACGTAGGAGAGGCGCGACGCATCCTCAACTCCTTCCTGCTGTTCCTGGACGAGGCCCCCTCGGAGAGCCTCGTGGTGGCGGCCACCAATCACCACGAGATCCTGGACCGAGCCCTGTTCCGACGCTTCGACCTCGTGATCGCCTACGAGGCGCCCACACCGGAGCAGGCTGTGGAAGTGATGCGCAGGAGGCTCGCGGGAATGGATACCAGCGCAGTACGGTGGCCCTATGTAACCGAGCGTGTGGCCGGACTAAGCCATGCGGAACTCGTGAAAGCTGCCGAGTCCGCTGCCAAGCAGGCCATTCTGGGGGGTGCTGACGTGATCGACGATCGTCTGTTGCTGGACGCTCTGGGTGAGCGGCACGCGCTCCACCATGCCTGAGTCGCACTCATTCCCCAGCGCTCCGCATCTCATCGTCCCCTGGCCTGCTCGCACTTTGCGGCCCAAGCAGCTCCGGCCGGCGAGGAACAAGGACCCGATGGATCGGTCCGCCGACCGGCAGGGGCACGTGTCTCGCTTGGTCGGCGGCCTGGAACAGGCCCGCGACGAGGCAGTGGACGCCCGCGTCGAGATCCCCGAGCCGTACCGGGCCGACGGCTTCGCCGTACGCATCGAAGCCGCGGCAGGGCACGCCCTCAAGCTGGAGGCCCTCGACAGCTCGGGGCTGACGCTGATGAGCGTCCATCCGCGGACTGACCAGCGGCCCGAGGACGCGTTGGTGTGGGTTCCGTACGAGAATGTCGGGGATCTCTCCCGCCGTATCAAGCAGTTCACTGAGAACACCGTCAGCGGTGCGCCCAAGCAAGCTCCGCTCGTCGCCAACATGGAGAAGGTTCAGCGAGCCCTCTTCGAGCATCTGTGGCAGGAAGATGATCCTCTCCCACCGCTGGAGGAGTGCCGCTGGTGGGAACTGTGGTTCGACCCGCGGATCGTGGAATCGGATCCGGTCTCGACGTTGCGGGAGCTGGCCTCGGAGCATCAATGGCCGGTGACCGAGGTGGCTCTGGCGATCGGCGAGCGCCTCGTCGCTCATGTGCACGCCTCCGGCCAAGAGCTACAGGCCCTCATGGGTACCAACGCAACCCCGGTGGAAATCCGTCGGCCCGCCTTCGCCCAGGAACTGCACTCCGTGGACCGTTCCCTCCAGCACGAGCTGGTGGACAACCTCGCCGATCGGGTCGAGGCCGCCCCGCCTGATGCTCCCGCGGTGTGCGTCTTGGATACGGGGGTGAACCAGGAACACCCTCTCCTGAAGACGTCGCTGTACGGACGGGCGCACAGCGCTCTGCCGCACCAGACAGCGGCCGACCGGCACGGACACGGCACTGAGATGGCGGGGATCGCGCTCTACGGAGACCTCGCCGGACCGCTGGAGAGTTCGGATCCGGTCGTGCTGACCCACGGTCTGGAGTCCGTGAAGATCCTCGACGGCGTGACAGGGGATCCCGCACACCCGCGTACCTACGCCGAGGTGACAGCGAACGCCGTGGCAACGGCCGAGATCGAGGCTCTGAGCGCAGGCCCGCCGCGTGCCCGCGTGTTCTCCATGGCGGTCACCGACCAGTCCCGGGACGGCAAGAACGGTGTCGACGGGACTCCTACCCTGTGGTCCGCCGCCCTTGACGCACTCGCCGCGGGAACGGACGTGGTGGCCCACGACGACCGTATCGAACTGATCGGTGCCCCTGATCCAGACGCCTCACGACTGATCGTGGTCAGCGCAGGCAATATCCGGGGACTGGAGCCACGTCACATTCGGACCCCGCAGGGGCGCTTGGATCACCTGACGATGTGTGATCTCTCGCGGATAGAGGAGCCCGCTCAGGCCCTCAATATTCTCGCTGTCGGGGCCTTCACCGAACTGACCGGCGTACCCGATGACCCGTCCTTCGCAGGTTTCCAACCGCTCGCTGAGGCCGGTCAGCTCTCACCCTTCAGCCGGACGTCGGTCGCCTTGACGGGAACGCCCGTGGTGAAGCCCGACATCGTCATGGAGGGCGGCAACCTCCTGGTCGACCCCGGCGAGACCCTTCTGACCCCGCACGACGTGGTCAGCGTGACCACAACCGGCAAGGACTTCTTTCGTAAGATCTCCTCCGCGAACGCGACCAGCTCCGCCACCGCCCAAGCCGCCCGCCTCGCCGCTCTGGCCCACGCTGCCTACCCCAGCCTGTCACCTGAGGCCATACGAGGACTGCTAGTACATGAGGCGCGCTGGACGCCCGCGATGATGGGTAACGGCCTCTACACGAAGTCCGGGCGCCCGAGGCTGGCGAAAAAGGAGTTTATGAAGCAGGTCATCCGCCGCTACGGCTGGGGCGTGCCGAGTGCGGAACGAGTGCTGTCCAGCGCCGCCAATGCCGTCACCCTCATCGTGCAGAGCCACCTGATCCCGTTCCAGAGGGACAACAGTGGCGGCGTCCGCCTGGCAGAGCTGGAGTTCCACGAACTGCCTTGGCCACTGGAGCAGTTGCGAGACCTCGGTGCTTCCACCGTTGCACTCCGGGTGACGTTGTCGTACTTCGTCGAGCCGAATCCCGGGCGCCTGGGTATGCGGGGCAGGTACAGCTACGCTTCCCACCGGCTCCGCTTCGCGATCAGAGCGCCCGGCGAATCCGTGGACGGCTTCGAACGTCGTATCACCGCCCAGGCCGAAGCCGAAAGCGATACGCCTTCTCACGCCAAAGCCTTCGAGGGCGACAAGAACTGGCTGGTCGGCCCGCAGGGTCGTAATCAGGGATCGCTCCATACCGATGTCTGGCAGGGTTCGGCGGCGGAACTGGCCGACTGCGGCGTGCTGGCCGTCCATCCCTCCGGCGGCTGGTGGAAGAGCCACAACCGCACCGACCGGGTGGGCCGTCCAGTGCGGTACGCGCTCCTGGTGTCGCTGGAGACACCGGAAGTCGAGACTGACCTGTACACCCCGATCGCAAACAAGCTCGACATTCCGATCCTCGGCGCACCGGCGGTGCGCAACGAGGTCGACACGCACCTGCCAGTACAGACGGAGATCGGCTGGTAGCTGCCTCGCCTCACCGGCTCCGGCGGTATCTCCGTCGCCCGCGATACTGGGCCGATGACCGATCTCGCCACCCTCTCTCAGGCAGCTCTCCACGGACAGTGGAACTGTCTTCTCGGCCTGCCCGAAACTTCATGGCTCGATGTGAAGAGCTCGATCTATAACCTGGATCAGGCCGGTCCGCGCGCCGAGCTGTGCAAGGACGTGGCTGCGATGGCCAACGCACAGGGTGGCCTGCTCCTCATCGGTCTGCGGACCGAGCTGGTGGACGGTCGGGAGGTCATCAGTGAGCTCAAGCCGGTTCCTCAGCGACTCGTAGACCAGGGCCGCCACCGCAAGATCCTTATGGAGCAGGTGCGACCCCCAGTGCGTGACCTCCGCATCGAGTGGGTCCCTTGCCAGAAAGACAGCGGGGTTCTCGTGCTGCACATACCACCGCAGCCTTCGGCGGACAAGCCTTTCGTGGTGCCCGCGACGGACCCCAAGGGACGCGAGGGTGTCGCTGTCCCCGTCCGGTCCGGGGATGACACCTCATGGCTCAAGCCGGCCGAATTGCAGCGGCTGCTGGCTCTGGGCTGGTCAAGCAGCGACGAGGCGTCGGGGCCGTTGACGACTGGCACCGCCGACCAGAACACCGCTGCGCGTCTGCTGCGGCTGGTCCCGCTGGACGCCCCGTGGATCAAGCATCTGCGTAACGGCGGCCCGTACCACCGCATCCCTGCTGCAGTCAGCGACGAGGTCCACGATGCTGCCGAGGCTCTGGAAGGGGAAGTGCTGCGCTTCCGTGACCCCGGTCTGGCCGCAGCCACGGAGAGCTTCACCAACGCGGTCTGCGAACTCAGCAACGTGTTCGGTGGATTGCACACACCAATGGACGGTCCGCTCACGTACTTCGTGGTTCCGCCGGAGTGGAAGCGGACGGATCCGGCGCGTTACTACGAGGCTCTCAGGGAGAACGACCGGGCAGCGCAGTCAGTGCTCGATGCCTACCAGGACTGGGTGAACAAGCTGAACGAAAAGGGCCTGCTCGTCTGATCTGAGCCGCCGGGGTCGTGGTGCGCCTCCGTCACCGGACGTGTACCGGTTTCACGGTGACCACACCAGCACGATCTACCCAGTTCCAGACAATCACGTAAAGTAGAAACATGAACTACTGCCAATCCTGGGCTTTACGGAGGATTGCCGGACCTGGCGCTTCACGTCTCGGAGCCGAATCGGCCGGATTCACATGCGTGGACCCCTGACGAGCGACGTGATCGTCTCTGGCAAGTCGGTTGAGGAAGCCCAGCTCCGGAAGAGGTTGTGCCCCGGGGCAGGCGGGGCGACGCAGGCCGCCAAACCGACAAAGGCGGCGATGCGAACTCTGCGACAAGCCGGCCCCCTGACAGCAGCTGGTGGCTGCTGCCTCCGGAGGGCAAGTGGGAGGCCCCAGGACCGAAAGGTTCTGGGGCCTCCACTGATCACTGCGTGATATCGCGCCACCAGGCAGCGACGCGGCTGTCCATCCAGTAGAGCATCTCGGCCTTGCCTGTAGCGCTGTCGGTGCCGCCTTGGCTGTTCTCAATGGGCCAACGCTTCTCGTTGAACAGCTGTGCGGAGATGCGGCTGAGGGCTGCATGTTCGTTGCTCTGCTGGCGCTCGGGAAGTCCGGAACGCTGAAGGATCTCCGAGAACGTGAGCTTCTCGTCCGGGCGTTCCGCAGTGGCCTCGAAGAGCGCGCGGACCCCAGGGAGATGGTTCACCTTGCTCCACAGGAGGGCAATCTGCGCCTTCGTCCACAGCCCTTGACGTCCGAGGTCGATAGCAGTGTCAGTGCCGTCAATTTGGGCGAGTACCCCCATGAGCTTGGTCTTGCTGGATTCGAGGTCGGCCAGTGCGGCGACGACAGCGGACCGCAGAGTTCCCTGATCCACGACAAGCCCCCTTTCGGGTTCGCCCACGAAGTCGTACGCCTGCACCGTATGGATTCGTACACGATTCCACAAGGGTCTTGGGGTGTTAGGTACGGCTTCCTCCGCGCAGATTGGCGAATGGGGTCCTGCCACGGAGAAGGATGAACTCGTCGATCAGGTCGGCTTCATCTGCTGGCCTCGTCTCAGCAGTTGCACGCCAGGCGACCAACAGGGATGCAGAGTCGTGGAACTGCCAGATGTAGCGGCCTCCCCAGTGACCGGACGAGCCAGCGCCCGACCTGCCGTACTGTCTCAGTCGGCCCTGCAGGCCGTGCCTGGCATTTTCCCCGGCGTCGGCCTTGCCGATGTAGACGCTGTGGGCGGCGTACACCGCACATGCCGCCCGCGGAAAGGCGGAGGACGCCGACGAGTCTCGCCCTGGTCCGGCTGCGGTCGGACCAGGGACGAGGCGAGCGCGCCTACGTCTACGCGGGCTGCGCGGGGAACACGACCACCGAGCCGTCCTTGTTGCGGGAGATCTCGATCGCCACGTCGGTCGCGCGGCTGTTGACCATGACGCCGTCGCCCAGCTTACGAATCCGGCTTGCCGCGCGCATCAGACGATCTACTTCACCGGTCGTGAATACGGGTCGGAATCCGTTCGGGCGTGTCAGCTCCAGCGCCGACAGGCGTTCCAGCACACCCGCGATGCTCGACTCCAGTTCCTCGAGGCGCTGTTGGTCGGCCTTGAGTGCGCGGGCGAAATTCTCGAACGGGTTGCCGGGGTCGCTCTGGGCATGATCGACGGCCTGCAGAACGATGACCCGACGCTTCAGCGCAATGGCCAAGTCGGCGAGTTCCAGGTGGGTGCGGAATGTGCCGCCGTCGTCGTCGACGCCGGGGAACGACTTGGTCAGTGTGTCGATCTCGACAGCCTTGCCTTCGGGCAGCTCGTCAAGTGCGTTCTTCCACTTGGTGAGGCGTCGGTCAGCGGCGGCCAGCGCCTTGCCGATTGCATGCACGGCCGAGTCCAGTCCCAGCGAGACACCGAGTTTGCCCTGGTCGAGGAGGATGGCGGTGGCCTTGTCGATAGCGTCGCGGCAGCCATCGAGTTCGCTGCGCTCGTCATCGAGCTTCTGGTCGTGCAGCTGCTCCAGCAGTTCCGTGATGCGTGCGATGGCCTGCTGGCGCTGGTGGTCGGCATGTGCACTCACCCCCACCGCTACGGCCATGAGCACGAGCGGCGCGGCCACGGTCAGCGCCGCGCTGCCGGCGACGGCGACGCCGGCTGTCGCACCGGCTCCACCGGCTGCGCCCGCGGCTGCCGCTTTACCGACGGGCACGAACGACGCCGCGTCGACGATCGTGCCCTTCGAGTTCACGAATGCGCCGCGGATGCCATTGGCCACCCCCTTCGCCGCCATCGGGCGGACGATGCCCTGCCCGAGCTGGGCGGCGGTCTTCGCCGGAACCACCATGCGATACAGGTTTTCGCCGGTGGCGGTCGCCTTGGCCGCCACAGAGGAATTCTTCGCCGATTGCGTGATGAGCTGCGACAGGTGCTGCGCCAGGGGACTTGCGGCATCGAGCGGGATGCCTCGGCCGCGGTCGAGCTTGGCGGACAGCGGGTGTACCTCAAGTGTGGCGATCGGCTCGTCGGCCAAGGCGGCCAGTACACCGCGCAGTTCGGCCAAGCGCTCAGCCGTCATCGGCCCGTCTCCGGCCAATGCGGGCACCCGGACGTCACCGGTCGCCAGCGTCCACACCGGAACGATCGCCTCGCGGTCGTCAGTCATCGTCTCCCCCTTGTTTTCCAGCGGCAGCCTACGGCTGACGTCCGACAAGAACAGCCTGAACCTTGTGTATTCAACTACGGGCACCGTCTGCCGGTGAACTGACGAACCGGCAACGGAAGGGTGCCCCTCACCTGCGGTGATCTGGATCGTCTAGATCAAGGACGCCGCGAAGCGAGGGAGACCCTGAAGATGTCGTGCCTGTGCCGTTGCCCCACCAACTCACCCTGAACGTGGGTAATCAGCGCGATCCGGGAAATTGCATGTACGGAGTGCGGTTAGCTATCCGGGACGCCGGTCGTGGACCACTCGTTGGCGAAGTGCTCCATCTGCTTCAGGACCAGCTCGACGGCCTCCGGACGCTGGTCCGGCGGGTATTTGTGCCGAGCCAGGAGGCGCTTGATGGCGCTGCGGAGACCGGCGCGGACCGGTTCACGGGCGATCCAGTCCGGCTTCAGCTTCTTCTGGACCTCAGCGACGAGATCACGGGCGATGACAGCCAGGACCTCGTCGCCCATGAGCTCCCGCGCCGAGCCGTGGTCGGCCACCGCGTCGTAGAAGGCGAGCTCGCGCCAGTTCAGCGGCGGGTCGAACTTCTCTCCGCGCCTGGCGTCTTCGATGACCTCCTTGGCCATCTCGACCAGTTTGGCGATGAGTTCGGCGCTGGTGTACTGCTGCCTCATGTACCGGACCATGAGGTCCTGCAGCCGCTCCGAGAACGCCGTGCGACGGACGATGTTGTGCCGCGTGACCTCACGCATCTTCTGCTCGACGAGCCGCCGCAGCGCCTCCGCCGCCAGGTGTGGGGTCTCGCTGTTCTGCAGCTTGGCGACGAGCGCGTCGTTGAGGTGGGTCAGGTCGGCGGTCTCCAGGCCGGCCTCGGCGAACAGGTCCGTTAT
The DNA here is from genome assembly GCF_042895285.1 of Streptomyces sp. NPDC001406. Classification (NCBI taxonomy): domain Bacteria; kingdom Bacillati; phylum Actinomycetota; class Actinomycetes; order Kitasatosporales; family Streptomycetaceae; genus Streptomyces; species Streptomyces sp. NPDC001406. The sequence continues at coordinate 180,356 of NZ_JBIAWG010000010.1, read as the reverse complement.
CCCTCCGGTCTCGACGACCGAGGAGGTCAGCTGGGCGAGGTACAGCTCGACGTCGCGGGCGACCGGCAGGCCGCGGGCCTCGCGGTCCATCGCGTCGAGCTTGGCCATGTAGGCGCGGACCTCGACGAAGAACTGGATGTCCCGGCGCCAGGAAGGGTGGTCTGGGAAGCGCTCGCCGATGTTCGTGGCGCTGCCGGACAGCGCGTAGAAGCGCTCGAGGCGGTGGGCGTGCTCGCGGAAGCGCCGGCCGAGGGTCTGGCGGGGGTCGTCGAGCTTTTCCGGGTCGTTGCCAGGGGTGCGCGGGTCCCGCAGATAGTTGGCCGTCTTCAGGGCGGCGTCTATGAAGGCCGTCTTGGTCGGCTGGGTCAGGCGCGACCGCCAGTCGAAGCCACGCAGGATGTCGGTGAGGATGTCGTACTCGTTTCGCAGTTCGTCCAGGGCGCGGTCGAGGTCCTGACCGAGGGTGCGGTCCTGCTGGTCGGCGTCGGTGTACTCGGCGATCGCCTTCTGCAGGTTCTCGGTGAGCGGCGCGTAGCCGACGAGGAGACCGTCCTCCTTGCCGCGGAAACGGCGGTTGACGCGGGCCAGGGCCTGCATCAGGTTGGCGCCCTTGAGCGGTCGGTCCAGGTACATCGTGTGGACCGGCGGGGCGTCGAAGCCGGTCAGGAGCATGTTGTTGACGATGAGCAGCTCAAGCTCGTCGTCGGGGTCCTTGGCCCGGTTGATGACGGCCTTGCGCTGGCTGTCGCGCAGGGTGTGGGCGCGGAGGTGGCCGGGGTCCTTCCGGGAGTCCGAGGAGAAGACGATCTTCATGGCACCCTTGTCGACCTCGTCGCTGTGCCACTCCGGCCGCAGCTCACGCAGGGCGTCGTAGACCCGGACGCAGATCTCGCGGGTCGCGCAAACGACCATCGCCTTGCCGGTCGCCCCGCCCTCCTCGGAGACGCCGACGAACGACTCCATCCGCTCCCGCCGCGCCTCCCAGTGGGTAACAAGGTCCTGGGCGAGGTCCCTGATGCGGGCGGGCGCACCGTACATGGCGTTCATGGTGGCGACGGCCTGCTCGACCCGGCGGCGCTCGGTGTCGTCGAGACCGTCGGTGATGCGGTCGGCCTCCTCGTCAATCTTCGTGGGGTCGACGTCCTCGTCCAGGACGAGCTGGATGACGCGGCCCTCGTGGAAGACCTTGACGGTGGCGCCGTCGTCGGCGGCACGCTTGAGGTCGTAGACGTCGATGTAGTCACCGAAGACCTCGCGGGTGTTGCGGTCGGCTTCGGAGATCGGTGTGCCCGTGAAGGCCAGGAGCGTGGCGTGCGGGAGGGCGTCGCGCAGGTGGCGGGCGTAGCCGTCGAGGTTGTCGTAGTGGCTGCGGTGGGCCTCGTCGACGACGACCACGATGTTGCGCCGGTCGGAGAGGAGCGGGTGGTCGGCCCCCGACTCCTTCTCTTCCTTGGTCTTGCCGAACTTCTGGAGGGTGGTGAAGAGTACGCCGCCGGTCCGCTTGGCGGCCAGCTCCTCACGTAGTTCGGCCCTGGTGAGGATCTGCTTCGGTGTCTCCGGGAGAATCTCGCTCTCCAGGAAGGTGGAGTAGAGCTGGTCGTCGAGGTCGTTGCGGTCGGTGATGACGACGACGGTCGGGTTAAGCAGCGCGGGGTCGCGCATCACCATCGTCGTGGTGAGCACCATCTCCTCGGACTTGCCCGAGCCCTGGGTGTGCCAGACGACGCCGGCCTTACCGTCGCTGGCGGCGGCCTCCCGGACGGCCTCCGCGGCGCGGGTCACCGCGTGGAACTGGTGCGGCTTCGCGATGCGCTTCATCCGCTTCGACGGGACGAAGTTGATGAAGGACTGGAGGAGGGAGAGGAAGCGCGGCTGGGTGAACAGGCCATGCAGCGCCAGGTTCTGACCCGAGTCGGCCACACCCTCCGCGTCGAACGGGTCGACGCGGGCGCCGGACTCGTCCGTGTTCCAGGGCGCGAAGTGTTCGTAGGGGGTGAAGGGCGTGCCGTACTTCGCCGTGATGCCGTCGGAGAGCAGAACGACGGCGTTGTAGCGGAAGGCGGTCGGGAACTCCTCCACGTACCGGGTGATCTGGGAGTGCGCGTCCTGGAGCGTGGCGTCCTCGTCGCCAGCGCGCTTCAGCTCCAGGACGGCGAGCGGGAGGCCGTTGACGTACAGGACGACGTCGAAGCGGCGGTTTTTCTCGCCGTCGATAACAGTGACCTGGTTCAGGGCGCGGTAGGTGTTCGCGTCCGGGTCGGTCAGGTCGACGAGGCGAATGGTCGGGTTGTGCTCGGCGCCGAAGGCGTCGGTGTACGTTACGGAGCGGATACCGGCCGTCAGGTACTTGTGCGCGGTGCGGTTCTCCTCGTACGTGTCCTGCGAGGCCGGGGTCGCAGCCGTAGCGACGGCATCACGGACGGCGTCCGGGGGGAGCTCGGGATTGAGCCGCTCGATCGCCTCGCGGAGGTCGGAGTAGAGGATCAGGTCGTCCCACGACTTGCGGTGCCCGGAGCCGGGGGCGAACTCGTTGCCGGAGGCGGGCAGCCAGGCCAGCTCACCCAGCTCGTCGAGGGCGAGCAGCTCCCACTCGGCTTCGAGGGGGCGGTGGTGCTCGCTTCTTCCGCTCTCGTCGTCGTACGTCACGTGGCATCCTCGACAATCTTCTCGGCGTCCTTGACGCGAAGCCGACCGGACATGAGCTGGGGGAGCAGGGTGTCGCGGAGGGAGGCAAGGGTTCGGGATTCCGTGACCGAGGCCTGGACTCGAGCAGCCAGGGAACGGACAATTTCGTTTAGTCGTGTCGCCTCTGCATGTCCAGGCCAGGGGACAACAAGCGACTCAAGATCCTTCCACTTCGCGCGGGGCATCCGGGTCCCATCACCGACTGCTGAGGCGTGCGCTACAACTTCATCGCTTGAGAGCGCAAGTAGAAGCCAGCCAAGACGACCCGACACCACGGGGCGCACCACGAGAATGTCCGTAGAGCAAACACCCGATGTTAGCGCCAAGCCCACCTTGTGAAAATATGGACGAAGCTTGCCAAAAAGCACGTCATTCGAGCAGAAAGCAGACTTCCCGCTTGCCAGCTCAGCGTCGTCTTCCCAGACGGAAAGCCACATATTTCTTCGCGGCATATGCTCCAGGCCAATGTAGTGCTCGCCACCCGTCAGGGAAGAGGCGGGCACGCCGTCACGGATCAGCCTGCCAAGTTCGCCAATGGTGATCGATTCGGAAGCGCTGTTGCATGCCTCTCGGTAGAGCGCACGCAGGAGTTCGTCGGCCGTGGTCGCGATGCGCTCATTAATGGCGATCTTGTCATCCAGCGCCCCGAGCACCTCAACCAAGGCCCTCTGCTCAGACAGAGTCGGGTACGGCACCCTGAGATTACGGATCGAGGTGAGTGGAGTGGCGATGCCTGGAACTCCGACGGTGGAGGCATGCGCCAAGATTGAATGTTGGCCCTCAGGAGACTGAAACCAGTAATAGTAGAATTCGGGAACTGCTTTTTTCTCGTCGAGGCGGGTCTTGACTTGGCTGGACCCGATCACGTACCGACTGAATCGCGGCTTGCGCGGCACCATGGAGACTTGCCCAATCGTTCCGCGATGCGTGAAGATCAAATCTCCAGGATTCACGTTGGCAGAAAGGATCTCGTCAGCTTTTTCAGCTGTGACAAAGACAAAATCGTCATCCATGAAGATTCCTCGCGCCAGATTGACGCCGCGAATTACGGGAATCCCGTCACTAACGTAGTTCTCTTTCGTGATCTTCGATCCAAACGGCCCCATCGAGAATGACGATTTGTCGGCGGAAGCAAGTGACTCGTAGCTAACAAATGTCCACTCAGACATCGACCCTCCCCAACTGCTCTCGAACCGTCTTCTCCGCTTCCGACGACCTGTCGAAGAGCCCGTACAATTCCTCCATGAGTGTGGCGATTCTGGCCACTACCGCTTCCGCGTCCTCTTCTTCCGCCTCGACGGCCCCGACGTACCGCCCAGGCGTGAGCACGTAACCCTGCTCGCGGACAGTGTCGAAGCTCGCTGAGAAACAGAAGCCGGGCTCGTCCTCATACGTCAGCCCCTCTTCACGAGCCGAGGCCGTGCCTCGCCAGGCGTGGTACGTCCCGGCGATCTTTGCGAGATCGGCCTCCGTAAGCACGCGCTCGGTCCGGTCGACCATCTCACCCATGCCCCGCGCATCGATGAACAGGATCTCGCCGCGCCGGTCGTCCAACCGCCGGGAGCCCTGCGGTGTCTTGTCCTTGGCAAGGAACCACAGACACGCCGGGATCTGGGCAGTGCGGAACAGTTGTGATGGCAACGCCACCATGCACGCCACGAGGTCCGCCTCCACCAGCGCCTGGCGAATCTCTCCTTGCCCGCTCTGCTGGTCGGTCAGGGAGCCGTTGGCCAGGACGACGCCAGCCATGCCTCTCTCTCCCAGCTTGGAAATCATGTGCTGGAGCCAGGCGTAGTTGGCGTTGTTCTTCGGCGGTACCCCGTACTTCCACCGCGCGTCGTTCTCATCCCTGGCCCAGTCCTTGATGTTGAACGGGGGGTTGGCCATGACGAAGTCGGCCCGCAGGTCGGGGTGCTTGTCGTCGGCGAAGGTGTCACCCCACCTGGGGGCGAGGTTGCCGTCGATGCCATGGATGGCGAGGTTCATCTTGGCCAGGCGCCACGTGCGTTCGTTGAGTTCCTGACCGTAGACCGAGATATCGGCCTTGTGGCCGCGGCCCCGATGGGCCTCGACGAATTTGGCCGCCTGGACGAACATTCCGCCCGAGCCGCACGCCGGGTCATACACACGTCCCTCGTACGGCTCCAGAATCTCCACGATCAGCTGGACAACGGACCGAGGCGTGTAGAACTCTCCCGCCCGTTTGCCCTCGGCGCGGGCGAAGTTGCCGAGGAAGTACTCGTATACTTCGCCGAGCACGTCCTGCGCGGGCCTGTCCTCGCTGCCGCCGAAGCGGGCATCGCTGATGAGGTCGACGAGTTCGCTGAGGCGCTTCTGGTCGACGTTGTCGCGGTTGAAGATCTTCGGGAGGACGCCCTTCAGCGATGTGTTCTCCGTCATAACCGCATCCATTGCCTCGTCCAGGAGCTTGCCGACGCCCTGGCTCTTGGCATGGGTGGCGATCCACGACCAGCGGGCGGTCTCGGGCACCCAGAAGACGTGCGCGCCGGTGTACTCGTCGCGGTCCTCCAGGAACTCCTCCAGGCGGTCCTCCTCGATGCCGTCCTCGGCCAGCTCCTTGGCCAGCTCGGTACGGCGCTCCTCGAAGGCGTCGGAGACGTACTTGAGGAAGATCAGGCCGAGGACGAACTCCTTGTACTGCGCTGCGTCGATGGAGCCGCGGAGCTTGTCCGCGGCCTTCCACAGGATGTCCTGGATCTCCTTGGCGGTGGAGGCGCTGAACAGCTCCGCCTGATCGGTCGGTTTCTTCTGGCCGGGAATCATGGGGTGAAGCGTCTCCTTCAGTCGTCGGTGCCGGGGAGGTTCTGGAGGGTGAGCGTGCCGTCGGCGATGCCGGCGGCGGTGGTGCGGGCCAGGTCGTCGAGGGCGGCGGACTGTTCCCGCAGAAGGGTCGCTCGGCTGTCGAGCTCGGCGAGCACGGCGTCAAAGCGTTCGGCTTCGTCCCGACTCAGTTCCGGGATGAGGAGGTCCTCGATGCCCCGCGAAGCCCGCACCGCGCCGCTGGTGCGCGCGTACTCAGCGGCCGCCGCCCGCAGCAGCGCCGCGAGCACCCGTGGCAGGACCGGCGGGTCGGCATCGGGGTGGACCCGCAGGATGCGGGCTGGGGCGGCCACGAGTGACAGGCCTGCTTCGTCGACGTACGCGCCGAACCGGGGGCTCGTGGTGACGACGATGTCGCCCGGCTCGGTGAACTGGGCGTGTTCGTAGCCGGTGAGGAACACTCCGCGGTCGATGCGGCGGCTGCCCGGGCGGGCGGTACCGAGGACCTCGTCGGGGGTGAGCACCGTGTAGTGGCCCTCGGCCGAGAGGTGTTCCTCGGCGATGCGGTGGCCGGGGCGCCGGCGCAGGCGGCGCTCTACGAGGAGCCGACGCACGGTGGTGCGCCGTACAGGCTGGTCCTCGGGGCGCAGCACGGCCCGAGCGCCCAGCGTCTCACGCAGGTCGGCGCGCTGCCGGGCCTGCTCGTAGAGCTCCGTCAGGCGCTGCTCCAGGTCGCTGATGCGGGCCGGACGCTCGATGACACCGCGGGTGTAGCGGGCCGTGGTAGGGCGGTGCTGAGTCGTGAAGGCGGCACCCGGTCGGTCGTCGAGGTTCTTGGCGGGGACGATCACCGCATGGCGGGGTTCGTGCCGGCGGTCGCCGCGCCAGCCGGAGGCGCGCCAGATGGTGATGTCCTCGGCGAGCGCGTCGAGGACCGGGTCGGTGAGCGGCTGCGCGGAGTAGTCGGAGAGGAACACCAGGCCCGTACGGTCTTCCGCCGGTGTGCGAGCCAGCACCCACACGGCGGCGCGGTAGCCCGGGCGGTAGGGGAAAGCACCGTCGGGGAGGCTGACGGCTGCCTTGAGCAGGCCGTCCCGGAGGAAGGAGCGGCGCAGGCGATCGGCCTCGCCGTGCCGGGGCAGCGGGCGGACCAGCACGTCCGCGGGGCCGAGGACGACGGCCGTCGAGCCGTCGGCGAGGTAGTCGGTGAGCGCCTGCACCCGTTCCAGAACAGCCTGCGGGCTGCGGGTCTCCGCCGCTTCGTAAGGCAGGACGCAGACCAGCAGATGGGGGTATCCCCAGTCGTCGACGGGCAGGTCCTCTCCCTCGGTGATGCCGAGGTCGAACTCGTTCACTCCGCGGACGAGCATCCGGCGGCGTACCAGGCGGACCCTCGCCGGGTCGGGGTCGCAGGCGAGGTAGGTGTGGCCGGACTCCTCGGCGGCCTGTGCGTGCAGGGCGGCGAGGAGGTCGCCGGAGCGGGCGTGCGGGGTGGCGATCAGGGAGCCCTCGTCGAGGGTGTCGACGCCGGACACGGCCGCGAGGGCGCGTACCACCGCCGGGGTGGGCTCGTCGGCAGCAAGGTCGTGGAAGCCGAGGCGGCGGCGGGCCTCGAGGACCCAGTCGAAAGCCTCGGCAGGTGTGTAGGCAGCCTCGGTCAGCTCGTCGGCGAGGACGGCGAGCTCCGGTCCGGTGCGGTCCGGGTCCGGCACTGCACGCAGCTCGGTCGACAGGAAGGTGTCCTCGGGATCGAGGTCGGCTGCCTGGGCGAGGACCGCGTCCCAGCTCTGGCCAGAGACGGGGGCGTCTAGCTGGTGGCGCAGGCAGATCAACGCCGTCAGCGCCCCCACGAGGACGGCGGCGGGCAGGGCGGGCGTCCGCAAGGCGGCCAGGGTGTGCAGCGCCAGTTCGGCCCGCAGATGGCGGGGGTCCGCGTTGCCGCGGCCCGTCGTCGTCAGCCAGTCCACGACCGCGCGTGCGTCGAACAGGGGCCGCCCGTCCTCGTGGGCGACGGGCGCCGGAAAGTCGGGGTGCCTCCGGCTCCACGTGGTGGGCACGGGCCGCTGCACCTGAGCGAGGGAGGCGATTTCGGCGTAAGTGATCCGCCAGGCCGGCATCTCGGGCACGATGGGCGATGCGGCTTCATGCGCAGTGGTCATCGAGCCCCGCCCCCCCCTTTACCTCAACCTGTTGTCCTGCTGAGTCTGCGGCGGAACGCCCGGCTCGACGGCAGGTTCCAGCACTTTACAGCCTTCGAGCGAACCAATATGACGAAGGCCTGATAACCCCGGTTATCACTGCCCATTGCGACCTCCGCGACCGATGCAGGGCACCTTTGCCGGCGTTGCCACACACCGGCGTGCCCGGTGCACGAAGACCTGGAGGTTCCCTGCCATGACCAGTACGCCTTCGACGCCGTCCACTTCCCAGCAGCCCGACGGATCCGGCTGGGGTGCCGTGCCGCCGCAGGCGCCTCCTGCCTACGCTCAGCCGCAGGCCGGAAAGAAGCCGTCGCGGCGCGGAGCGCGGCACACCCACGGAGCTTCGGCGCTCGTCTCGCTGATCGCAGAGCCCACGCCCCACACGCGCAAAGCCGTCCTCGCCGTGGCCGCGGTGGCCGTGGGCTGCTCCCTGAGCGCCTGCTCCACCATCGGTGGCACCCAGACCGACACCGCGACGCCGACGGCCACCGTCAGCGCCTCGCAGGACACCCAGAGCGCCCAGGACGCCCAGGACGACTCCGACAGCGACACCATCACCGTCGCGCTGGACAAGACCGCCACGTGGACCAACGGCGTCCAGGCGCACCTGAGCGACTTCAGCCGGGGCACCTCCGGCGAGTACGCCTTCCCGTCCGGCAAGGCCTATCTGGCTTTCTCCGTCACCATGCAGAACGGCTCCAAGTCCCCGCTCGACCTGAGCATGGTCAGCTTGTCCTGCCCCAACGGCGCCGACGAGATCTCCGACACGGAGGCGGGCCTCAACGGCACGCCGGACACCCACCTGCTGCCGGGCAAGTCGCAGACCTGGAAAGAGGCGTGCGTGTTCGCCAAGACCGCCAAGAGCGCCCAGATCGAGATCACGCCGGCCGACACCTCTGGCTCGGGCTGGTACCGCACGGCCGTCTTCACCGGCCAGGTGCGGTAGCCCAGGCCGACGGTGGGGTCCTTCTGGGCGCCCTCAGCATCCGTACGCGGTTTGGAGCCTCACGGCTTCGCCGCATCAGGTGCACCCGAGCCTGCGCCCACGGGTTGCCCGCACATGCCGGTCACACAACGTGCACGGTCCCACTCGACACCACTCGCGACCTGGAAGGCCATTGTGACGATCACCGGGCACACGGAGTTGGTCCGTCGCTTCTCCCAGGACTTCACCGCCCTGCAGGAAGCCGTCCTCGCGCGCATGAACGGGATCTGCGCTGCTGAGGCGGCCGCAGCCTTGAACACGCTTCACTCGCCGGCCCCATCGCCATCGCTCTCGCCCACGCTGACGTCCTCGCTCGTGGGGACGTCAGGAGCGCGGAGCTCTCAGCCCAGCCGCCCGAGCGGCTGCGACGGCTGCGAGAGCAAGCGCGCAAGGTGCGCCGGGCCCGTTCGCGCGCGGACGCCGTGTGCAAGGAGCAGCGTGCTCGCCGCCTCGCCGGTCTCTCCCGGCCGGTGGACATGCTGGAGCTGCGGGTGGCGCGTTCCGCGTACCCCGATGCCTACGCCTCGACCCTGCGCGAGGAACTCCGCGACAGGGGGCTGCCGGAGGGCACGCCGCAGGCGCCGGAGAGCGATCTCGCCCGGTGGGCGTGGGACCAGAGATCGGCCGGCAGCGAACTGCCAGCACCGGTGCGCGAACTGGAGGACTGCCACGACGACGCCTTCATCCAGGCCCTCCTGCGCGACGCGCGGGAGGAAGAGAACCCGTACCTCCTCCACGACGCGGTGGTCGAACGGTGGAGCCGACATGCCCGTTCCGCGCTGGCCTGGGGTCGCTACGCCATCGGCCAGGCCGAACGGGACGTACTCGCCTGCCCTCTCTTCGCACGGCGCCCGCGGCTCGACGCCTTGGAGGACGCCTACCAGGACGCCGCTGTTCTCGCTGCCCGTGCCCGCGAGGCCAAACTCCGGGTCGCGGATCTCCGTGATCGGATGCAGGCATGGGTGGCCACGGGGTCTTTCGCGGAGCTCGTCGCACAGTGTCGCGCCGCAGCTCTCGAACGCTTCGCCACCGACGAGCCCCAGTCGTGGCACAGAGTGCGTGAGCTGACCGCGAGGCACCGGGCAGACTGCGCCGAACGGACCTACGGCTGCCCGCAGTGCCACCGCGCTCTCGCTACCGTCCTCACCGACGGCTCTCCCGCCGACACGGACGAGGACAACGCCGGTGAACGTTCGACGGTAACGGCCCCGGCTGACAGCGACCGTTACGCCGTGCTCGCCGACCTTCCCGGCACCGCCGTCGTGGCCGTCGCCGACGCCGCGGTCGGCGACGAGTCCGCGCTGTGCGGCTACGGCTGGGCTGCCGAAGACGGGACGACCGGCTGCGGCGACTCCATGGCCTCAAGCAGCGGAGAAGCCGAAGTGATCGGCATCTGCGCGGCCGCTCTCAGCCTCCTCGACCGCCACGAGGAAGCGCCCATAGTCCTCCTGTGCGACAGTACCGAGGCAGTTGAGGCAGCGAATGCAGCTCTGGACAGCGCAGACCCGGCGGCGGGCCATCGCACCCTCCTCTTCCCGGAGGGCAGGCACCTCATGGACCGCCTGCTGCGCCACCGCCACCGCGTCCAGATCCGCTGGCTCAAGGGGCACATCGGACATGACCTCAACGAAACCGCCGACGCCCTCGCTGGCCTCGCCCTCCGCCGCGCCGCCGGCCGTATCTCTCCCTCCGCGGCCCGCAAGGAGGAAGCGCGGATTCTGCGCACACTAGGCTCCAGGCATCGCCCGCTCTCAGCCGCTGCCTGAGCCTCGGGGCCAGAGCCGGGAGTGGTCCGAGCCACTCCGTTGTTGCCCTCGTCACCCTACGCCGACCCGCGAGCTGGTCTCTGGCCCAGTCCCCCAAGGAGCCGGCGGGTCACCAGCCGGGGTAGCGATCCCACCAATGGTCGTCCCAGCCGTCGAACCCGTCGCTGCTGGCGGAGTCGATGAGTTCGGTGACGAGGTCGCGGGCCAGGGTGTCGAGGACCCAGGCCAGTTCGTGGCGGCTGATCAGATCGATGGGTAGTGCCTCGGCGCCGTGTGCCGCTCCGAGCAGCGCACCGGTCACGCAGGCGACCGAGTCGCCGTCCGGCGCCCCGGCGGCGAAGCGCAGCGCGGCGTGCACCTGGTCCCGGTTGGGGAAGGAGGCGGCGACATACAGGCCGCCGAGCAGTGCCGAGGGCGCGGTGGCGTCCGGTGCGAGCTCTGCGAGGCGTCCCGCGTCTGCGGGGTGGTCGTCGGCCTGCCGTAGCGCCCCAATGAGCCGCTTGTGCTCGGCTGCGGTCAGGTCGGAGTCGACCGCGCGAAGAGCATGAATGCCGTCCATCAGGGCTTGCTGCACCTGCGACTGGTAGGCGAACAGAGAGTCCTGCGTCTCGGGGGTGCTGGTCAGGCAGTGGCCGGCCAGCACCGCCGCATGGGCTGCGGCGGACTGCGCGGCCGGATCGCCGTGGGTGAAAGCTGCGATCTCCCGGGCCACCTGGACTGACTGCTCCGAGCCGTGTGCAGCGCCGACCACGGCGACAGGAAAGATGCGGGTGAGCGCGTGGCAGCCGCGGCTGGTCGTCGGTATCCCCATGTTTCCCTGCTCGGTCTTGGACAGGGCCGCCACCGTCGCCGGTGCCGAACCACGCCGTTCGGCCAGCGCCGGCACCTGGGCGAGCCAGCCGTCCGGCCACCGCCCGTGACCCCAGCGCTGCCGCATCCGCTCGACCTCGATCCCCTGCAGAGCTGCCCACCGGCAGTAGGCGTGCCACACCACCGACGGCGGATGGCAGATGCCCTTGTGCCTGCCGCGCACCCATGCGCGGATCGTGCCCTCGGCGGTGAAGCAGGCCAACTGGGTGCTGACACCCGCCCGCAGCGTGCCCTCTCCCGGCAGCTTGCCCCGGGCTGCGCCCAGGGTGTCCCCCAGCGCCAGGCCGAGCATCATCCCGCGCACCCGGGACTGCGCCCCTTTCCCCTTCAAGACCTTGCCTCGCTGCTCCGGCTCCGTGTCACGGCCGAGGTCCAGCTCCTCCTGCCTCTGCTCGCCACGCGCGTCCTCGCGTTCCCGGGGTGGGGTGTCGTGGGCCTGTGCCGGCGCGGCCGTGATCGGATCAACCGTCGCAACACCTGGACCGGTCAGCTGCCCGTCACCGGGCACGTTGGTCAGCTCGTGCACCGCCTCGTGCATCTCGGCATGCGCCGACAGCTGCCAACCGTGCACCAATACCGCGCGCAGGTCGGACAGCGCGGTCTTGGAGTCAGTACCGGTGGCCAGGTGGCTGTAGAGGGCGGCGACGGCCGGGGTGCGGCTTTGCCCGGCCACACGGTGGAGCAGGACCCGCTTGCCGGCGAGGCGCAGCCGCTGCACCGTGCGGGCGGCCTGGTCCAGTACGTAGTGGAGGTTGGCGTTCTCCCCCTGACTGTCCACCAACCAGACGCGGACGTGCTCGACGTCGGCACCAGCCAGGATCGGGTCCGTGCCGATGCGGCACAGCGAGACCACGGCGTCGACAGGGACCGACTCGCTGCCCTGAGCCAGGGCCAGGTTGCCAAGGATCACCCCGGGATCGTGGGGGTGGGGAACGGCGAAGCCGTGGGGGGTGGAGGACGAGACGGGCATGCGCGCGGCCGAAGGCCAGCCCGCGGCATCGTCCCTCCCGCCACGCGCGGTGAGCGCCGCCAGTCGGACCAGGTCGGCGCCGGTGAGGCCGGGCCAGCCGTTGACGGCCTGCTGCCACTCGAGTGGGATGCCGGAGCAGCCCCAGCGCGCGCCGAGCAGGGCGCCCGCGATCGCCGCGACGGTGTCGGTGTCCGTCCCGGCCCGCACCGCAGCCTCCAAGGCGAGGCCGAAGTGCTGCGCGGGGAAACTGCGCTCGGCGGGGTTCAACTCAGGCACGGCAGTGCGGGTGATCGCCGACCAGGCGGCCTGGAGCGCGTGGACGACCCAGCCGTTGTTGGCGAAGTGGTGCGGCGGATTGGCCTCCGCCTCGTCCAGCCGCCGCGCCCACACCTCCTGGCGCTCCGCGGGGAGGAGGTCCAGGCCGGCGCGCACGCCGTCGAAGGTCCCGTGCAGCACCGCGGTGCGGATGCCGGAGCACCACAGCACGCAGGCGTCGGCACAGTCGGGGTCCGGGTGGGTGAGCGCGCTGACCGTGGTGGCGGCCTCGGCCATCTCGAAGGCATCGCCGAGATGGCCGAGAGCGACTATGCCGGTACGCATCAACGAGCCGTTCCCGGCGCTGTGCTCGTTGGCGGCGGTGAAGAGGCGGGCGGCGTCGAGCAACGCCCCCGTTATGTTTTCCGCGGTCCTGCAAGAGGACCGTTGGCCTCCGGGCCTGGCATGGCTGTGTCCCCCTGTCGAAGGCATGACCTGGGGGGTGGTGCCACCGGGCCCGGGAGGTGCCGTCGGAGACGCTGATCAGAGGTCCGGCCGCCACCCGGTCCGGCGCAATGCCGGACAGCTTGCGGGCGGCAGGTCTGCATAACGTGGATGCGCGCGTACGACACCACCGCCGAGGCCGGCACCGTCAACACCCCGGGGAAGGGCGCGATGTTCGACACCGAAGACGTGGGCGTGTTCCTCGGCCTGGACGTCGGAAAGAGCTCTCATCACGGGCACGGGCTGACTCCGGCCGGCAAGAAGGTCTTCGACAAGCAGCTGCCCAACAGCGAGCCGAAACTGCGGGCCGTGTTCGACAAACTGGCCGCGAAGTTCGGCACCGTCCTGGTGATCGTGGACCAGCCCGCATCCATCGGAGCCCTCCCGCTCACGGTCGCCCGCGACGCAGGCTGTCAGGTCGCCTACCTGCCCGGACTCGCGATGCGCCGGATCGCCGACCTGTATCCGGGCGAGGCCAAGACCGATGCCAAGGACGCCGCGGTGATCGCGGACGCGGCCCGCACCATGCCGCACACCCTGCGCTCGCTGGAACTCACCGACGAGATCACCGCCGAACTCACGGTCCTCGTCGGCTTCGACCAGGACCTCGCGGCCGAGGCCACCCGCACCTCCAACCGGATACGCGGCCTGCTCACCCAGTTCCACCCGTCGCTGGAGCGCGTTCTGGGCCCCCGCCTCGACCACCAGGCCGTCACCTGGCTGCTGGAGCGCCACGGCTCCCCGGCCGCGCTGCGCAAAGCCGGCCGCCGCAGGCTCGTCGAGCTGATCCGGCCCAGGGCCCCGCGCATGCCCGCCCGGCTGATCGACGACGTCTTCGCCGCGCTCGACGAACAGACTGTGATCGTGCCCGGCACCGGCACCCTCGACATCGTGATTCCCTCCCTGGCCGCATCGCTCGCCGCTGTCCACGCACAGCGCCGGGCCCTGGAGACGCAGATCAACGCCCTGCTGGAGGCTCACCCTCTTTCCCCGGTCCTGACGTCGATGCCAGGAGTCGGCGTCAGGACCGCCGCAGTCCTGCTGGTCACCGTCGGCGACGGCACCAGCTTCCCCACCGCCGCCCACCTCGCCTCCTACGCCGGACTCGCCCCGGCGACCAGGTCGTCCGGGACCTCGATCCACGGCGAACACGCACCCAGAGGCGGAAACCGGCAGCTCAAACGTGCCATGTTCCTCTCCGCCTTCGCCTGCATGAACGCCGATCCCGCCTCCCGCACCTACTACGACAAGTGCCGGGCCCGCGGAAAGACCCACACGCAGGCTCTTCTCCGCCTCGCCCGACAGCGGATCAGCGTGCTGTTCGCGATGCTCCGCGACGGCACCTTCTACGAAGCCAGAACCCCGCGCCTCGCTTGACGAAAGACATAGAGGCACCCCCCCGGGGCTCCGGGGGCGCGGCGGGCGGCGCCCAGGACGGCCCGGGTCTGGGAGCCGACGTCACTGGCACCGCCGCTCAGCCAGCCCTGGAAGCGGGCGGCGATCGCGTCGAGGGCCTCCGGGGTGCGCAGATCCGCTCCGCCGGCCGCGACCTCGGCGATGCAGACCTGCATCTGGGTGTCGTCGGAGTACTCGCCGGGCTTGTACGGTCCCAGGCCGCCGCCGATCATCAGCGGCTGCTGGTCGTCGCGCAACGTCGCCTTGAACTCGTAGGGCACGCCCAACGCGTCGCCGACGGCCGCGCCGAGCAGTACGCCAGCGGCCCGGTCGGTGGCCTGCGTGTTCAGGTGGGGTTGTGGGGCGCGGGCGTGGGCCATGGGACTCCGTATGGTGCGGCGGCGCGCGGAGGGCGGGCCGGGCGGGTGACGGCGTACAGGCAGCAACCCCTGACGGGAAGCAACCGGGACGGCACCGGCACGGTGAAATCCCGAAAAAATGCTGCTGCTCAGGAGATTGACGCTCCGCCAGCTTGGCATCACACCCCTCTTATCGTCAATGAGACGATACGAAGTGCCTGCCCGGGCGAGGACCGGCAACGGGACCCGTCGCGGTACTTGCGTGACGAAGACGCCCACTCTTGAACAGCACGGCACGATTCTCCGGGTGGCTCCACGAACTCTTCAGTGATCCCCCCACTTGATAACCAGGGTTATCACGTCGCGCGACGTCACCATGACCCCATCGCTCCTACGGTTTCGTCTCGTCGGCATATCGGCCGCAGGAGCCACGATCCACTCGACCGAGCGCCGGTGTCCCAACCTCTCCTCCGCACCAGCACCGGAACCTGGAGACACCTCATGACCCCGACGGAACCGCAAAGGCAGCACACCCACCATTCCGCCGCTCCTACCTCACCGGACTTGACCCTTCGGCCGGCGCCCGTCGCCGAGCAGGTGAAGGCCCGCCTGGCCCGGGCGACGCTCAGCGAGCCGGTGAAGGAACTCCTGCAGGAAGCCTTGGGTGACGGTGCGACCCACGAGCGGTCCACCGTCGGCCGCATCTACCTCGACTCCGTCTCCGTCTCCGGGTTCCGCGGTATCGGCCCCCGCGCCTGGCTGAACCTCAGCCCCCGGCCCGGCGTCACCCTCGTGGTGGGCCGCAACGGCTCCGGCAAGTCCAGCATCGCCGAGGCCATCGAGACGGCCTTCACCGGCACGAACATGCGCTGGCAGGGGCAGGACGCGACGCGAACGAGCAACTGGCGCAATCTTCACGACGGCACCAAGCCGGAGATCGAGGTCAAGCTCGCCGTCGAAGGCGACACTGGCCGGAGCACGCTCACTCGCACCTGGAAGGGCGAGGACTTCGGCGACACCGAGGGCGAGCTCAGGCGGCCGGGACACGGCCGCATCCCCGTAGACCAGGCGGACTGGAAGCAGGCCCTGACGGACTACCGCCCCTTCCTGTCGTACGTAGATCTCGGCCGCATGATCAGTGGCAAGCCCTCCCAGATGTACGACGCCATCGCCACGATCCTCGGCCTGGGTCACATCAGCGCTGCCGACGACCGACTCCGGCAGCAGGAGAAGGAACTCAACGACGCGGTCAAGGCGGCCAAGGACGAGGTACTGGAGCTCAAGGAGGGGCTCTACTCGCTGGAGGACGACGACCGTGCGATACAGGCGCTCGTGGCCATGGACACCACGGGGCGCCCCGACTTCGAGGCCCTCGAGGCGCTGGTGGCCGGCCTGCCTGCAGCCGACGACGGCCTTCTCGCCGAACTGCGCGCCGCGGTCGACTTGCGGGGACCCGACATGGAGCAGGTAGGCGCAGCAGTGGAGAGGCTGCGCGAGGCGCTCGCCGGCGTCGAAGACGTACGCATGACCGGTGCCGAGGACGCCCTCCAGCGCGCCGACCTCCTTGAGAAGGCCCTGGACCACAGCAACCGCCACCCCGATGAGGAGGGCTGCCCCGTGTGTGGGGCGGACCTGCTCCTCGACGAGGCGTGGGCCGCTCGTGCCAGCGCCCAGATCGCCGTACTCCGGCAGGAGGCGAAGGCCGCCGAGGACGCCCACAGCGAACTGCGGTCGGCTGCGCTGGCGGTGCAGCGCCTCGTCCAGAAGCCCCAGCGGGTCCCTGCCGCCCTGACCGATCCGTGGGAGGCCTGGCTCGCCTGTCAGACGATCAGTGACCCGGGCGAGCTCGTCGGACGCGCCTACGAGGCCGCGGTGACCCTGGCCGGTGCCTGCGCCGCGGTGAAGGAGAACGCCGCCAGGGAGCTGGAGAAGCGTGACGAGCGCTGGCGCCAGCTGGTCACCCGTCTTGCGGGCTGGGTGCGGAGGGCCCGTACGGCGGAAGAGGGCAAGCCCCGGCTGAGCCACGTCAAGAAGGCCCGTGCCTGGCTGAAGGCGCTCTCCACCGAGCTGCGGGAACAGCGCATGGAGGGCTTCACCAGCCACTCGCAGCGGGTCTGGGAGCGGCTTCGACAGGAGAGCAACGTCGACCTGAAGACTGTGGCCCTGCAAGGAAGCGAGAAGGCCGTCGTCCGCAAGCTCGTCATGGACGTCTCCGTCGACGGCGAGAAGGCCTCGGCGCTCAGCGTCATGAGCCAGGGGGAACAGCACTCCCTCGCGCTGTCCCTGTTCCTGCCCCGGGCCGCCGCCGCCGACAGCCCGTTCGGCTTCGTCGTGATCGACGACCCCGTACAGTCCATGGACCCCGCCAAGGTCAACGGACTCGCCCAGGTCCTGCACGAACTCGGCGAGTGCCGGCAGGTCGTCGTGTTCACCCACGACACCCGGCTCCAGCGCGCGTTCACCAGCCAGGAACTGCCGGTGACGGTGTTCGAGGTCGAGCGGGGCGAGTCGTCCAAGGTGAAGGTCAGATCGGTGACCGACCCGGTGCGGCAGGCACTCGACGACGCCAGAGCCCTCGCCAGCACCGCGGACCTGCCGGAGGCGGCACGGACCCATGTGCTGCCCAGTCTGTGCCGAATCGCCCTGGAAAACGCCTTCATCGAGGCCGCCTGGATCCGGCACCACCGCTCCGGTGGCCCCGAGCACGCGCTCCAAGCCGCCGTGACCGACGCCGACAAGCTCATGAAGGTCGCCGCGCTGGCCCTCTTCGGCGACATCGAGCGGACCGACGACGTCTACCGGGAACTGCGCGCCCGCTGCGGACCGCGTGCGGTGGACCTCCTCAAGCAGTGCCAGAGCGGCGCCCACGCCCCCGGGGCACGGATCACCGACCCTCACCGCTTCGTGGACGAGATCAAGGACCTCGCGCAGAAGGTGCGCAAGCCGGAGGTGACCGCGTGATGAGCATCTCGGGCACCTCCGTCGAAGAGCTCCTGTCGACGGCCGACCGGTTGCTTTCCGGTCTCCGTGTCGGAGCCACGTCGACCGGCCGTCACCGCGGAGCCGCCCTCGCGCTGCGGACGGCCCTGGAGATCGCCGTCGACCGCACCCTCGATGCTGCGGTGCCGGGGCTCGCCGGCACCACCATGCGGGCCAAGATGCTCTGCCTGCGGTGCTACACGGCGGCGGAGACCGCCCGCCGGACGGGCGCCGTCTGGTCGCACCTCTGCCTGGGGTGCCACTACCACCAGTACGAGATAGGTCCCACCCGCGACCAGGTCCGCGGATGGCGGACTGAGGTCTACGAACTGGTGCAGGAGTTGGCTCCCTGACTACTCGTCAACAACCGATCCCTGTGTCTGATAGTTCTTTCGCTGGGGCCGGGCATATGCCCGGCGCGGCACCTCTCTGGGTGCCGCAGGGGAGGGGATGCATGTGAGCACCACCACACGCGGCGAGATCATCGCGGTGGAGCAGAAGGCAGTGGACCGCGCCTACAACTGCTACGCCGAGCGGCTGGCCGAACTGACTGGCGGGTCGGTCGCCTCGGCCTCCGCCAGTGGCAAGGACAGCGTCGCCAACCGGATCGATACCGAAGAAAAGGCTGCGGCTTACGGCGGTCTCGGCAACGCTTCGCTGGTCGTCAGCCGCGTGGATGTCCAGGACGGGCCCGATGGGAAGCCCGAAACCTGGTACATCGGCCGGCGTGCCGTTTCCGATGTCAGCACCCGCGACACCGTCGTCGTGCTGTGGACCACCGAACAGGCCCGGAAGTGGTCCGAGGCCCTGCCCGGCGCCCCCGGCGCGGTCCTCCTGCGGCGACAGCTCCGCTGCTCGCAGCGCGTGGTCGAAGACTACGTCGACGAGATCTCCGTCGCCGTCCGGGCCCCGCGACCGGCGGCGGACGACGCGGATCCGCAGGCTGTGGCGGCAGACACCGCCGACGTCGTACAGCAGTCGGGGGCGGCGCGGCCACCGGTCCTCACTCCCGCCGATGTCGCCCGTCTCCACCGTCAGAAGCCCCTGTCGCCCGACGACTTCCTCCTGCGGGAGCTCCGGCGCTCCCGCAGGGGCGGCATGCGGGACATCGTCGAAACCATCCGTCGCGACCAGATGGCCTTGGTCACCGGGTCCCCCTCCGACATCCTCGTCGTGCAGGGAGGGCCGGGTACCGGCAAGTCCGCGGTCGGCTTGCACCGCGTGACATGGCTCGTCAACAACGAGCACTTCACAGCACAGGACATCCTCGTCGTCGGCCCCCACCAGCGCTTCCTTGACTACGTAAGTCAAGTCCTGCCCACTCTCGGTACCCGAAACGTCAACGCAGTGCAGATGACCCGTCTGTGGGACGGAGAGGTCCTGGGTATCGACACACCGCAGGCGCGACTCGTCAAGTCCGACGAACGCATGGCGGCCGTCCTGCGTCGGCGCGTCGAGCAGGAGTGCCACCCCGAGGCGATCGACGAGTTCACCACCACCCCCTCTTACAAGGACGCCGAACCAGAGCTCACCGTCACCGCTGGCAGCTCCACCCTCCGCATCCCGCGCTCCGAGGTTCTCGCCCTACTTGAAGAGGTACGCGAAGGCAACGGCGCCTACCGTGAACGCCGGGACCGCTTCCGTAGCCTGCTCGTCGACCGCCTGCTGCAGGAACTGGTCGCAGTCGCCCCGCGGCGCAGCCACGGCGACACGATCCGCCGCGACCTGGAACGCAACCGCCAAGTCGAGCGCCTGATGGAACGCGTCTGGCAGTCGCCGGGCGCCAGGGAGGCCCTCCGGAGCCTCTACGACTCCCGAGACCTCCTGCACACCTGCGCCGACGGCATCCTCGACGCCGACGAACAGGAAGCCCTTCACCGCCCCAGGGCTGACAAGGCCGACGACGAGCGTTGGACCCTCGACGACCAAGTGTGCCTCGAAGAACTGCGGTACCTCATCACCGGGGAGACCCCTCAACGCTACGGGCACATCGTCGTCGACGAGGCCCAGGACCTGGCGCCAATGCAGGCCCGCTCCCTGCGCAGACGCTCCGCGGTGAACGGCTCCATGACCGTTCTCGGCGATCTCGCCCAAGCCACGGGACCCCACGCCTACACCGACTGGGACCGGCTCGGCACCCTCCTTTCCGACCACGGCGACTGGCGGGTCGCAGAGCTGAACACCAGCTACCGCGTACCTGCGGAAATCATGGAATACGTCGCGCCCCTGGCCCGCAGGGTCGCCCCAGCGCTGCCCTATCCGCAGGCCGTACGCGAAGTCGGCGAGGACGCCGTCCGGACACTGGCGACCGAGCCGTGGAAGCTACTCGACGACGCCGTCGCCCAAGCCACCCGACTCCTCGGCACCAGCGACGGCGATACTTTGCGCTCCGTGGCCGTCATCGTCCCCGACGACTCCGGCTGGCTCGACGAGATCAGTCGCCACCTCGATGTGGCCGCCGGCATGACCGACCAACGGCGTGAGGCCGTCTCCGTCCTGGCCGCCGCCCAGGCCAAGGGCATGGAGTACGACCACGTCCTCGTCGTCGAACCCGCCACCATCGCGAACCGCGGCCCGGCCGGCCTGCGCCAGCTCTACGTCGCCCTCACCCGCAGCACGCAGAGCCTGACCGTCCTGCACACTTCTCCGCTCCCGGAGGCTCTCACGAGCACCGACAACACGACCGAGCCCATGCACGCCCAAGCCGGGCCAGACACGACAGACGGCGACGTCCCCGAGATCGGTACCGACATCCGCGTCCGAGTGCTCGGCCCGGGCCCGGGCGGTCGCTACCGGGTCAAGGCCCTGTCTCCCGCAGTCAACGTCTCATTGGTTCTGGCTGTCCGCCACGGCTCGGCTCCCCCACGTCCCGACCTGGAACTGGACTGCTGGGTGTTCGCGCACGAGAAGAACCACTGTCTGCTCACCACAGACCAGCGCGGACGGCAGCCCATCTCGTCCAGGATGGTCCAACGCTATGTGGCCGCGCTCGACGTTCTGGATGAGCTGACCAGTGGTGACGGCACTGTTCCGGAGAATGCCCGCGAACGTCTCTCCGAGCTCAAGGGCATGGCCAACCGGGTCCTCCGCCGTGACCAGGCGGACTGGGTGGACGTGCGGCGTGTGCTCGGATCCCCGGACAAGCACCGCCTGAGCCTCCTGCGCGACCTCGCGGCGAACACCAACCGCACGGTCAAGGACGACAACCTGGACGTGAACCGACTCCAAGAGGACTTGGCACGCGCCGGTTGGGCCCAGCCCCTGCTCGAGGCCCGCGAGACTTTGCGAGGTCGCCTGAGTGCCTCGCTCGAACCGGAAATCGAGACTGCACCCACCTCAACCATCCAGCAGCCCGTACGGGAGAAAGCTGAGCCCATGACGTCCGTCGAAGACTTGTCCACCGCGCCGGCAGCGCCGGCGAAGGGCCTTCTGGACACACTGGAGACCGAGGCGGCCGCCGACCGCACGTGCAAGAAGCACGAGGCGGTGCGCCACACCCTGATGGCGGACCTGCTCTGGGCTGACCTGGAGCCGACCGAGTCCCCGGTCATCGATGTCAGCCGCATCGCCGACGACGGCCACTTCCTTTACGAGGTTCTCGGAGCCGGTCGCTCCACGTACGCCGACCTCCGGGCGGGCGCCACCCGTCTCATGGAGGTCAACCACACGCTGCCGACTGCCGCCGACCGCCTCTACCTCGTCCTGTCCGAACCGCCCGCCGAGGAGTGGTCGGCCGACACCTTGCACGCAGTCTTCGGCGTCCACGTCCTCTGGCGCACCCCCGACGGCTGGGGCGGGCGAGATGCGGAATCCGCCCTGGGTTCCGGCCGGCCGTGACCTTCCGGTCGAAGGTGGATCTTCCCGTGCTCGTTCGTGCGGTCCTCGGGCGTCCGCAGCGCAGTGCCCTCCGTCGAAGAGCGAGCCAAGTCCATCTCGCGCACGGTGCAGGCTGGTGACGAATTCAGCAGTGCAGGAGTTGGCGCATGCATGAGAGATGGAGTGCGCCGTGCGGGAGTGCCTGCGCCAAGGGACGCGAACGCACGGCGCCTGATGCTGGCGCAAGGTAGCCGGGACACCGCACCTGAGATGGCGTTGCGGCGGGCGCTGCACGGACTGGGTTTCCGTTACCGCGTGGACCTGCCGCTTCCGGGCATGCGCCGTCGACGTTCGGACCTGACCTTCGCCAGATGGCGGACCGTGGTATTCGTCCAGGGCTGTTTCTGGCACGCGTGTCCCCAGCACCTGCACGCTCCGGTGCACAACGGGGAGTGGTGGCGGGAGAAGCTCGAGCACAACGTCCGCCGGGACGCGGACACCGATGCCCACCTCGTCCGCCTCGGGTGGGTGCCCTTACGGATCTGGGAGCACGAGACCGTCGACGGAGCCGTGGGCAAGGTGCTGAAGGCTCTCGCCCACCGGGGGCATCCGCGGGCGCTGCGAATCTTGAGTGAGGCCGAACCGACAAGCAGGTAGGCGCCGGGTATGGCCGCACTGGCGGCCGTCACCCAGTGATCGGCGCCTACCAGGGGTGCGTGGCCCCAGTCGAGACCGACTGGGGCCACGACCGGCGACCAGCGTCCGCGGACCTAGAGCGAGGCCCCGCCGCGGGAGCGCCCCTCCTGGCCGGTGATTTTGCGGCTCGGCCCGGAAGCTTCTCCATCTGGTGCGACACGATCGTCTGGATGACCCGGTTCGGGGATCTTCCACTGCGTGTGGTCGGGCCAGAGCAAGATGCCCAGCGCACCCTCGAGGTCCACGACCGTCAGCATGTCGGGCCAGACGGTGCCGTTGAGCACGTTGGTGATGACCTGTCGGTTGACACCGCTCATCTTCGCGAGGGCATTGGCGCTGATTCCCCGCTCCGCCATCGCCTCAGCGAGCTTGCGGGCTATTGCCTGCGCGACGAGAGCGCCTCGATGCGGCTCCATCATTGCGTGCGGCCAGTCGCCGTCGATGACGAAACTGCTCGGCTTCTTGGCACGTCTGATTCCTCCAGGCACCGCACAAGTGTGACCGAGACACACCCCGGATGCGCCTCAAGCCCTCACATGCTACTTGTATAGCAAGTAACGGAGTGTGATTTCTCGGGAAGACGCGCATGGAGCCGAACAGCGAACGGTGCAACGATCCGCTCGGGATGCCCCTGGGGCCCCTGCTGTGCAAAAGCCTCCGCAGGACCGCCACGGGGCGACTCACATGACTTGCCGACGCAACCGGGCAACCACCACGCCCAGCCCTAGTCAGGCCACCTACCTGCGGGATTCACGCCTCGCGATGCGCGTTCGCTGTCACGTCAGCCACCAGGGGGCCACTCCTGGGTCAACCCCCGTGCCGGGATTGCGAGTTGCCCTGCACTGCAATGTGGTCAATTCCTCTGCATCACTGCACCGCCCTGCCCTACGCTGCCCAGGCGCCCGTCTGTGCGCAGAGGCCACAGGAGGGGCAATGCCGAGTCAGCGATCAACAGCGACGACCGCACCATTGCGGGAATTGCCCACGTACCGGGTGGTCGCGTCGGAACAGATCGCCATCGCCTACACGATCGGCGTCCTGCCGCAGCCGTTCTCGGTGCACGACGTCAAGGCGAAGCTCGGTCTGGATGCTGGGCGCATCGGACTCACGATGGCCTTCTTCAAGTACTGCGGGCTCGTCACGAACGCTCAAGGCAGGGGCATGTACCTCGCCACCCTCTCGGCAACTCGGGTAGCGGAGGCATGGGCGAAGGACGTCGAGCTCGGCAAGGCGGCACTGCGCAGGGCATTGAATCAGACATGGTTCACCAAGTGCGCGCGGAACAGGCTGGCCCAGGGCCCTGGACTGCGTGACGGAGTACACGCCCGCTTCATGAGGCTCGCCGGGGACAGCCCAACGCACCGCCAGTCGGTCGACAAGCTCATGGAGCTGATGATCCTTTCTGGCCTCCTGATCGAGGAGCCCGACGGTTTCGTGCGCTGGCATGAAGACGCGGCACCCCGCTCTCCTGGGGAATCATCCGGCCGCCGGCCGGGCGATGACGAACCAGGACGCGAAGGCACCTCGCGAAGCGACAGCTCGTCGCACGCTCGCGGCGAGAAGCACGCTCAAGCAGAGGAACCTCCTGGCGAACAGGGCGACGACACGGAGCAGGCCCAGACTTCCCCCAGCGCCGGGGATGCGGACGACGACGACGCTGTCCCCGTTTACGACGACGACCCGGCCCAGCTCCTGACCGACCCGCTCTGGCTCAAGTACGTGCGCTACATGACACCGGACGAAGCCGCGAAATTGCATGAACAACTCCACGGTGTCCTGAGCATCCTCGCCGACGCACGCGCTTGCGCCCGGGCCGACACGGGTGCTCCGACAGTCGAACTCGATCAACCCCTGCATCTGTCGGACCTCGGGCGAGTGAGCTTGAAGACCTGGCTCGCCGTCTACGCGTCCAGCAGGGAGATGTCCGCATTCATCCCGTCGATGAGGAGCCGCCAGTCGACGCCCCAGTCATGAGTTCGGGTCCGGAGATGCGCTTCCCGGCCAAAGGATCACGCCTCTCCGGACCCTGCACCGTCACCCCGTAAGCCTCATCGCGGCGCCAACCGCGAGAAAGGGGGCTTTGGCGTGCCCTCACACAGAGCGAGAGCCACCAGCCACGGTAGCGCGCCAGCGCGCCGTGCCCCATGCGTTTCGATGATTCCCCAGCTCACACCCACGCACCATCGAAGTCGATTCGGCCCCCGAGGAGGCGGTCGTGCGTAGCGTCACCCTGCGGGCGGCCCTACGCCAGGCCGCCCGGCAGTGGCAGGAGAAGGTCGCGCGCGGGACACTCAGCGCGCAGACGGCGGACTCCTACATCACCAACTCGGAAAGGCTTCTGCGGTTCACTCTGGCGCTCGGCCTCGAACGCCTCGATGACGTCACCGACACCCTTGCCCAAGCCTTCATTGACGCGCCCGGGCACGACCGTCAAGGCCGGTTGGTCCCCTGCCCAGCGGACAGTACCCGCCGGGTTCGCCGCTCGTCGGTCGACGCCTTGTTCGCGGAGGCCCGGAGACTGGGACTGACCACCCGAGCACCGCTCTTGGACCTCCCTCCGATTCCGCGATCGCAACCGCGGCCCACCGGCACCCTGACCGACACCGACGTCGACCGACTCCGCTTCTACGCCGAGCGAGGGATGCCGCAAACCAGGCACGCCGCCGTACTCGGGCTGCTCCTGTCCGGTCTCCACACCGGCGAAATCGGCCTGACCGCCACTACCGATCTGGATCTCGACAACTCCCGGGTCTGGGCGGTGGGCGCTGCCCGGATCACCGCCCGTTATTGCCCGCTCGAGGATCCGTGGAGCCGGGAGGTCCTCCGCCTGCGCGTCGAGTATGTCCAGCACCAGGCGAGCTGCGACCGCCCCGAAACGCTCACCACGAACGGTCTCGCCCCCGCAAACCAACTGCAGTCCAGTGTGTGCACGGCCTTCGGCGAGGTCGTACGCGCCAGCGGAATCGCCCCGGAAGGCCGGTCCGCCACACCGCGGGACGTCTCCAGCTGGCTCGCTGCGAAGATCCACTCGGAAACCGGTCAGATCGCGGATGTCGCGCTGCGCCTCGGGCTCTCCTCGCTGGACCGCGCCGCAAAACTCGCCGGCTACGAATGGCAACCATCAGGGAAGGAGGCCTGATGGGGACGCCGAAACGACGCCCCGCCGTCTCCAAGCCCAAGCCCAGGACCAAGAAGAAGCCGGACTACGTCATGGGCCCGACGCCCAAGGACGTCTTCAGCTTCAGCCGCCCCGAACCTCCCGGCCCTTCCGCCCGGCCCCTCCCCGCGCTGGAACGTCTGGAACTCCTCGTCGCCAACCCTGACCTGTACGACGTAGCAGACAAGGTCTACCCCGGACGCGCTCCAGGAACGCCAGGCCGTCGCCCCGCGTACTCCCCGTTCGTCTACCTAATCCTTCTCGCCTCCATCTCGATCTTCGACACCGCCGAGATGGCCTGTGCCAACTTTCAGCACGAGCACATGTGGAAGATCGTCCGCGAGGGCGTCCGACAGCACCGCGGCGACGCCGCAGCCGACGGCCTGCCCGAGAGGGGTCCTCAGCGCCATCACTGGCACGACTTCAGGCCCAAGATGCTCGACGCGCTACAGGACCTTCGAGAAGCCAGCCGAGACGCCTGGATCAACCGGGCCCTCGCGCAGGGAATGCTCGCCAAGAAGCGGCGAGGCACCCTGGTCCGCCCCCACCGCAGCCAAGTCATCACCGGCGACGGAACAGTCGTACGGCCCGCCTCGGACCAGATCGAAGAATTCACCATCGACGAGAGGACCGGGGTACCGCGGCGCCACCGGGTCGATCCGGACGCCACCATCCAATTGGAGGGCGGCGACCGAGAAATCTACGGCAACAAACTCGTCTCATTCTCCGTCCGCGACGAATGCTCGCCGCACAGCCGAATCATTCTCAACACGGACACCGCTCGGCACCAATCCAAGGAATTGGATCCGGACCGTCAGGAAGAAGCCAGAGTGGCCGTCCGTCTCGCCATGGAGATTCGCACACGCGCCCCCGGTAACCACACATTGGTCTACGACAAAGCCTGGCGCGGAATGCACCGATCTCAGCTGATCAGAGCGGGATTCCTGGTGTTCACGCGTCAGTACGACGGACTCAGACCCCAGCCTCTGAAGAAGTATCGCTATGAAGCCACCGGCTGCACCCACGACGTGTACGCGGCCGAAGGACGCGCTTGCGAGCGCCTGATCACCGTGGAAGGGAAAACTCTATACACGCCGATCCCCGTTCGGGAGATCGAATACAGAAATGGAGGAGATAGCCGCTTTTATCACGTCCTGGAGGTGCACTGTCGAAACGGTCCCCACATCGAAAGAATTCCGGTGTACGAAACCCAGGAAGATAGATCGCTGGATCCAAGGACGAAGCGCATGAGGTTCAACAGGACCGAGCACCTCCGAATCATTCCGCCAGGCACCGAAGCCGGAGAACGCCTCATCGGGTTCCGCCAGGACAGCGAATCCGGATTCTCCACCCTGGATGAGACACACCGCCTCCGACGGATCCCCGCGTACGGAGCCGACGGCGCTCTGCTCATCTACATCGGGTACGCCTGGGCCAAGAACTCCGTGGCCCTCGGCATCACCCGCCGGACACGGTAGCCACGAAGCCGGTCGGTGCACTTCACCGCACGACACGCTCCGCCGGCCGATACCGGGAGCTCGGCACGCAGGGGCGGCGGGGCCACACAACAGCAGGGCACGACGCCTCGGTGCGCTGCCGCAACCGCTAGACTGTGCGCGGTGCACCACTCTGGTGGGGCGCCCTGTGGATGTCTGGGGCCCTCAGGGGTCGGGATTCGTCCGATGTGGGCGGATTTCCAACACCTTTGCCCACACATCCCCGCCTTCGTAGCTCAGGGGATAGAGCACCGCTCTCCTAAAGCGGGTGTCGCAGGTTCGAATCCTGCCGGGGGCACCAGGTCAAAGGCCCCTCACCTACGAATTTTCGTAGGTGAGGGGCCTTTGACATCCACGGTTGACATCAACGGGGGCGGTCACTGACGACCGGGGCGCCTCCGCAGCAGGCGGTCCATGTGGCTCATGGCCTCGCGCTGGGTGTCCTGCACAACGTGCGTGTACACGTCCATGGTGATGCTGATCTGGGAGTGCCCGAGGATCTCCATCACGACGCGGGGCGCGACTCCGGGACAAGCTGCGTGAGTGGGAGGACTACTACAACTACCATCGCCAAGGCCCGCGCACGGCGCGGGCGCGCGTCGCCTCTGCGGCGCGGCCTGCCTCCTGTCTTCGCCCCGGCTGGCCGCGCCCGGCGGCGCGCTGCGTGCATGCGGGCGAAGGTGGGAACCCCTCTGTGGCTGAGGTGGTCGGCTCCACGGCTTTAGCCTCGCGCCCGATGCCCCCTCGCCCGGCTGGTCAGCCGTCGCGTTGCGCTGCCCTCGGACATCCGATCCAGCCCGACCGCCACTTTCCTCTGCCGCTCGAGATCCGAGTGCTGATACATCAGCGCGGCCCGCTCCGAGGAGTGGCCGGCGCGCGCCATCGTGTCCTTGAGCGTGACACTCGGCTCTATCGCATCCTCTGAGGAAGATGTATGCCAAGGCCCGGCGCGTCATCGGACGCGCCGGGCCTTGGGGGGCGGGCGGCCTCAGCTGGTGAAGGTGAAGTACTTCCAGGAGCCGTGCGTGGTCGAGTTCACGGTGTCGTTCGAGGAGTTGTTGATGTAGGACGACCGCACGCGCATCGAGTAGCCGGTCTGGTGTGTGCCGCCCAGTTCCACCACCGACTTGCCCGTGGAGTCGAGCTTGAAGTACTGGGACCCCGCCGACCGCCAGGCGCCGTCGTAGTAGATCTGGAACTGCAGCCTCTGCGAGCGGCCGGGGTAGGCCGTCATCGTGGTCGTGAGGAGCGGATTGGTCGTCTTCCGGAAGTAGTACTTGGTGTGCCCGTTGACCGT
This sequence comes from Streptomyces sp. NPDC001406, assembly GCF_042895285.1. Taxonomy (NCBI): domain Bacteria; kingdom Bacillati; phylum Actinomycetota; class Actinomycetes; order Kitasatosporales; family Streptomycetaceae; genus Streptomyces; species Streptomyces sp. NPDC001406. Next base: position 152,144 of record NZ_JBIAWG010000010.1, on the reverse strand, counting down.
GGCCGTCTTGTAGTAGCGGCTCAGGCTCAGCGACACCTTGACCTTCGCGCCCACCCAGCTCGTGGCCGTCTTCGGGGCGGTCCGCGCGTCGCCGGAGAAGGACGCGCTCACCGTGGTGTCGCGCTTCAGGGGCAAGGTGACCGACAGGTTGCCCTCGCTGTTGACCGTGCCGGTCTTGACCAGGTACTTGCCCTTGCCGTCGCCCGCGGTGTCCGCGTAGAGCGAGAGCGTCCGGTTCTTGTACGTCGTGCCGAGGTGGGCGGTGAACGTCACGTTACTGGCGTAGGCGTAGATGTTGCCGTTCTTGTTCACGGTCAGGGTCGGGGAGTTCCGGGAGACCTCGACCGTGTCCGAGGCGGAGGCAGCCGTGCGATCGGCGCCGCCGGCATAGGAGACCTTGTACGTGACCTTGCCGCCCGCGGGCGGGATGTCGGTGAAGGAGAAGGTCCCGTCCGTCTTCACCGTCGCGGCCGGGAGCGCCTTGCCGTTCGGGGACTCCAGGTCCGTCCGGATCACCGCGACGGTGGTCCCCGCGGGCAGCCCGAGCGTGTTCGTGACCTTGCCGGAGACGGTCAGCGACTTGGCACGGTCGGCGGTCGCCGGGGCGTTCGCCGTGACGGTGGTGACGGCCTTGCCGGGGTCGGTGACGACGCGCAGGCTGTACCTGCTGGAGAGACCGTGTGTGACCGCGAAGAGCCGGCTGCTGTCGGGCGCGAAAGCGAGGTCGCCGTGGTCGAGCAGGGTCTCCTGGGCGACTCCATTCTGGTAGTCGGTGAAGTTGGCGGTCCGCCTCGGGGCCGTGCTACCCGGCTTGTAGATGGACACATGGGGGAGGTCGAAGGAGGCGTAAGTGTCGGTGCCCACCGCGACGAGGCCATCCGGCGCGACATCCACCGACCGTTGTTCCCAGTAGCTGCTCGGATACCTGATGGTCTCTGACAGGTCCGAGGTCCGAAAGACCTGCTGGAAGTCGCCTGCTGTGGTGGCCACCACGAGCTCTGTGCCGTCCGGGGTGAGCGCCAGGTCCTCCGCGGTGTTGCCGATGGCGGCGTCCTGCCCGCCGAGGAACGCGGTCCGGCCGGCCGTGCCGGACGACACGTCATAGATGCCGAGGGTGAAGTAGTACTGGCGCGAGCCGGCCGCCAGGGTGTCGGGAGCGCCGGGTACCGAGTCCAGCAGGGGAGCGTCCTTCCACGTTCCCTCGGACTCCTGGGCGAGCGAAACCTGCGGCTGCCCGCCGGACAGGTCGAGAGAGCCGATGTTGCCGTGACCGACGCTGCCATAGCCGAACCAGAGTTTGCCGCCCGCGAGCGCCAGGTGCTGCGGATCTGTGCCGTCACCCGTCGCGTACCGCCCGGCCTCGGTGAGCGTCGCCGTGTCGATGGCCACGATCCCATCGGCTCCCGGCACGGCGACGTAGACCGTTGCCGAGTCGGCGGAAAGCTCCAGGCCGTCAGCCTGCGGCAGCGAGGTGATCGTCCCGATGACGGTGCCGTTGTAGTCGGTGGCAACGACCTTGCCTCCCGACGGGTCACTGATGAAGACCCGCTGGTGAACGCCGTCCACAATAATGTCGCCGCTGGACGTGATGGGCAGCGCGGCGCTGCTGTCGGCGACGGCAGGGCCCGCGGCCGACCCGATCAGGGCGACAGAACTGAGAGCGACCGCGAGCGCCGTCACGGCCGAAATGCTGCGCACACGCACAGTGATGCAACCCCCACTAGGAAGACAAGACTGCCCACAAGACCCCTGGAGCCCCTTCAGGGTTGTACGGCACAACTGCGCAAGTCTCCGCAGTTGCCACTGCATGCCGCCCAGGAGCCGAGCACCTTCTATGGCAGGCGCGCACTCGGTATGGCTCGGTCCAACGGTGGTGAGTGTCCAACTGCGTGACAACGCTGGCGAACAGCCCCAGACAAGCGCGGACGGCGGCGGACCATCGCAGCAGGTCAGCGACACACTCGCCCCTACTTAAGCCCCCTTCGGGTTGCTTCGAGACGAAGAGGCCGCTCGGTTACGGTGCCGGCCGCCGCGCAAGGAAGACGAACTCCCGGCCCGGTCAATCGGGCGCATCGCGAACGTCCTCGACCACGTAGCCCCGCGCGACCAGGTCCGCCTCGACCTCCTCCCGCTCACGAAAGCGCAGCGTCGAATCCGAGGTCAGCACCTGTCCATCCGCAGCGAAGACACCTGTCCCGCTGCCGATATCGAGCACCCGGCGCGCCTCGAACTCCTCCACGACCCTGACGTACGCATCGAGATCGCTGCGATCGGGGTCGAGCGGGTCGTAGATCGCGGCCAGCCGTGGGTGTCCGAAGCACTCGTCAGACACGCGGCCGACGATACCCAGGGACGGCACTCAACGGCTGCTGAATTACAGCGGTGCCCAGCAGTATGGCAGGAGAGTGCCCCGGGTCCCGACCGCAGTACAGCAGGAAAGTACAGCAACCACCACGACCGCAGCCGACCGTCAATGTTTCCAAACACCCACGTGATCTGCCGAGCCGACCTCAACGACCGTCCCGCCCACGTGCCAGAACCTGCGGGGACTCACGGGGAACAATGGGGAATCAACGACGCACAGCCAATGTCCGCGACCCAGTTACGCCGCAGGTCAGTACGGAAGTAGTGCCCACTAGACCCAAGCTTCCCAAGCTGAGGTTCAGGAGCCGGGCGCCTTCTCCACTGCGTCGAGTGGGACGTCGATGCGGGTGTCGTCTCCGAGGATCTGGACTATCAGCTCCACTCGGTTCCGCTCCCGATCGACGGCACGGACGGGGCCCGTGCTCTGAGCGAACGGGCCATCAGTCACCAGCACCATGTCCCCTGGCTGTAGCTCTGAAGTGGTCGGCATGCTTGCTCCCAAGTGGTGGCAGTGGCCTTGCGTCAATGTTGGACGTCCAGCACACCACGGCGCCGGCGTTGCCCACAGACCGTCTCAGTTCCCGTCTCATTCAGCCTCGTTCGCGGCCGTTCAAGGGAGACTTGGAGCCGTCATCACGCGGAGATCTGGCCGCCCATGAACGCAGGTGAACGGCCCTGCACAGAGCCCGCGGCAGTACCAACACAGTTGGAAAACGTGTTGGTGGTCGGGACGCGGGCTGTGTGCCGGCCACACAACGGCATCAGCCCTGTGCCAGAGCCGAAGTCCGTGCAGTCGCAACGTCACTGTGAGGGATACACAGTCGTGGCCACCAGTGTCTGTGTTGGGACGTGCTCGCCGGCCCGCAAGCGCAGCAACAGGTCGACGGCAGCTTCCGCGATACGCCGGGGATCTTGCACGATGGTCGCCCGGAAGGGCGTGGCTCCTGACTTGATGGTCGCAAGGGCGTCCGGTGTCCCGTCTACGCCGAGGATGAACAGTCCGGCGTGCTGGTAGCCCCGTGCCTCGTGCTCCTTAACCGCGTCCACGGCTCCCAGGGCCATTTCGTCGTTGGTGCAGTAGATGGCGTCCAGCGACTCCCCGCGTCGCTGAAGGTGGCGCAGATGCTGGTCAACAACGTCGCGAGCGCACTCCCGGGAGAAGTTCCCCTGCACGTTGATGTCCAGTCGGGAGGGCGACACCATGTCACGAATCTTGGCCGCGAAGGCGAGGTGCCGGCCGACCTGTGCTTCACCAGCCACGACGAGTATGGAGGGCCGGTTCTTCCCGGCTTCCCGCAGCTCCTGGCCAACCCACTGTGATGCGCGCTCACCGATCTCGTCCGCGTCACAGCCGACGAATACGGTGTTGGGAGGATAGTCCTGTACCTGCGGGAAGGGCCGGATGTCGACGAACACGATCGGCAGGCCGGTCATGGTGCTGGTATCAGCCAGTTCTCGTCGGATGGTCTCCGGGCGGGAGCAGACAATGAGGCCACCAACAAATGACCACCTCTTCTTCCGAATAGCGTTCAGCTCCCGCACCTGGCTCTGACCGCTGTAATCGTGCCGCGGCAGTTTGACGATGAGGTCTATGCCGTGGTGGTCAAGGGAGCGGACTGCGGAGTCCAACAACCCGGCGAGCCAGCGGGTCTGCGCAAACGCTGAGATCAGGATGAAGGCTTGAGGGCCGGACCGGGTGAGACGACGGGTCAGCAGAAAGGCGGCCGGAAAGGACGTCGCAGCGATTGCCACGAACAACCAAGCGGGAACGGAGGCACCGGCGCACGAGCGGGTCAGCGCCGCGATCGCGCTTCCGCCAGCCGCCAGGATGATGCCGCTCGCCAGCGAGATCCCCAGATCGGAGAGCAGGGCCCGTTGTATGCCTCGTCTTTCACTCAAGCGCTGCCCCTCTGATCTTGGCACCCTGCACCAGTAGCCAAGCACTGTGGCCTACGGACGTGACGCATGTGTCTGGTAGTACCGCACGGAGACCCCGCCCCGGTGAAGGGCGCACATGGGGAGCGTAGAGGGCGCGGAGATGGCATCAAGGGTCGTACGTAGAAGCCCGCCCTCAAGCCACCGAGAGCTCAGCTGTAGCACCGGCCCAGCTGCGGTACAGCAACGAAGTACAGCAACCCTACAAGCCGGCATCGCCCAACACCGGCCCTCACTGGCCTCCCGGCAGCCTATATGACCACCAATAACCGTATTCTGCAGAGCTACGGATCAGAAGGTTCTCGAACCGGCCGCCAAGGCGGAGGCCACGGTGCCTCACGCAAGGTCCCCAGCTCGGATATTTGCAGGCTTCTCCGAGCGCGATCATGGAACTCGGCCCGCCAGCTCGGTAGCTTCTGAAGGCCTCTGCCCAAGATGGCGGGTTCCCAGCCAACTGCCCACGAGCAAGCCACTCAAGGTGCCAAACACACCTGTTGAGTGTCTGCACCGCTTCTGCAGTCTCGGCGTTGGTCAGGAGGCTCAGGGCCTCCACTGAGGCCGCCCGACGGCCTTCTGCGGTCGCTGCCTGCTCCAGTTCCGCATCCGTCGGTTGAAGGGGTGCCGGGTGATCAACGAGACCGCGGTAGGCAGCAAGCCGCTGGTACCGAGTGGCGCACTCCTTCACGGCATGGCTGTACTCGCTGTACGCCTGGAGGAGATGGCCATCCCAGCGGGTCTCCTGCTGCCTGCGCCAGCGGCTGCGCTCGGCGAGCGCCCCAACCAGATAGGACATCAGGCCACCGACTACAACTCCTAACAGCGTCGGTAGTTGTCCAACAATCCCACTCATATGCCCCCCAGCCCTGAGACGTCTCAGGGCTACATACCCACCCTGGAGCCACCACCGTCAGGCCTGGTCGCCGCGCTGGTCCTGCTCTGGCGCTCCTGCCGCCGTTCGCTGTACACGGCAGCGGTTCCGTCACTCTCTCCTCTCGGACGGTAAGCCGAACATGGCCAATGACCCACAACGCGATTCCAGCGCGAAGCCGAAGCGCAGCCTGCCCGAGCTGGACCCGACACTCCGCGCTGTGGCGGCCGCGTCAACAGGTGGAAGCCTCGTCGTCTGGTGGCCCGCTTTCACCCTGGGCGCATACAACGCCGTCTTCTTCGATGCCGTACTCGGTCTCTGGGCCGTAGCCACCGCCGTACTTCTCTCAGGGGTGATTCTGCGCAGGCGGGGTGCGGTCCCCTTGGGAGGCTGGCTCGCTCTGGCGCTGCCCTCGGTCTGGGTCCTTCTGGCCATCCTGGCCCCGACGACCCACGGTCCCCCCTACCTCCACTACTTCGAGGTAGTCCTCACCGTGGTGGGTGCTCCGATGCTGGCCTGGCTGTTGTCGAAGATCCTGGTCCCCGACTACGCAGAACTCCCTCTCTTTCACCGGTTGGGAGCAGCCGGTGTCACCATCGCCCTCGGCGTCCTGGCCTTCCTGCTCGGCAAGTTCAATTACCTGTTCCTCACCTGCGCCGACTTCGACCTGAGCGGCAACAACACGCCTCCGCGTTGTGCCCACGGAGCGCCGTTCCATCGCCAGCGAGACGGACTGAGCGGCAGACAGTGACGAATTGCCCACTCCCTGCATGGGTGATCCAGTGAAATGCAGGTGAGAGGAGCCCGGCGATGAACCTTGATCCAAGCGTTGAGGACATCGAGCGGTTCGTGGCGGAGGCCCCTGAAGCGCCCGTGGTGATGCTCAATCTGCTCCGGTTCAGCGAGGGTGGTGCCGAGACGTACGCCGACTATCTGCGGCACGCCCAGCCTTTCGCCGAAGCCGCGGGTGTGAAGATCCTCTACTACGGCGTGGGGAGCACGCCGCTCGTGGGCGACTCCGCACAGGGATGGGATGCGGTGGCGATCGTCTCCTACCCCAGCCGTAGGGCCTTCGCCGGCATGGTGGGTCAGCCGGGATACCCCATCGAACTGCGCGGTCGAGACCGTGCTCCAACCGACCATCGATGCATCGTCGATGTATCGGACCGCACAACCCCGGCGGACGCGTGAACTCATCGATCGTGTCGCTGTCGGCAGTGGTCGTTCAGGTAGGGCTTTGCCTCGAGCGGCGGGCCCCCTGCCGGATTGCTGCCATCAACGCCGAGGAATGCGGCTCCTACCGCGACGCCTCGGCCTGTGCACCGACTGCGGCCTTCGAGGCCGCGTCGCGTTCGGCGAGCCCTGCGGCCCGGGTGAAGATCATCTCGGCCCACATGCTGACCTCTGGGCCTGCCGCCGACCCCGTCATGCCCTGAGGTTTCGGGTCAACGTGCCCGTGAGCCGGCGGCCAGGCGGCGTCACGCCGGCTGACGGCCCTTCCGGCGCTGCCCGCCTGTCCCCGGCCCGGCGCCGCACGAGTTCGACGGCCTCCCACGACACCGTGGCAATGGCGACCAGCGTCAGCAGCAGGTAGAAGACGACGAGCTTGTGCAGGTCGTCGAGGAAGTACCAGATCGATGCGGTGGCACTGAACCAGAAGGCGACCAGTGGGCCGGAGCCATGCTCCTGGCTGCGTGCCGCGCTGACGAGGCAGCAAGCGGCGGCCAATGCCAGCAAGGCAGCGATGGCGGCGTACGAGCCGACCCACCCGACCTCAGCGCGTCGCAGTTCCGAGTTGACCGCCACAGCCTCGGCCACCGGCCCCCAGCCGACCACGCACGACAGGCGTGTCGACCACGGCAGCGTCAGCAAGCCCAACACGCCCGTCGCGATGGCGACCCGGCCGAAGTGGGCGGTGTCCACGAGTTGGCTGTGTGCGCACAGCAGCGACAGCAGGCATCCGAGCAGGGCCAGAGCGTTGTCCGCGGAAGGGCGCAGTGCGATACGGAACTTGTCCCGGGGAGCGGTTCGGCCGCCGGTTCGCGTCGCCGGAGGCCCGGGCGTGGTGGCCTGGACCGTCGGCATGGAGGTCTGTGTCAGGGCGTCGGCGAGGGCTGCGCGCATCTGCCCGGCATCGGCGAACCGTTCCTTCGGTTCCTTGCTGAGGGCGCGCAGGATCACCGCCTCCACCGCCGGTGGTATCTGCGGTCTCAGCCGGGAGGCCGGCTTGGGCGCGGCGAACAGGTGCTGATGCATGACGGCGAAGGGCGATTCGCCACGGAACGGGGTCTGCCCGGTCAGCAGTTCGTGCAGCAGACACCCCATCGCGTACAGATCGGCCCGATGGTCGATCTCCGCCCCGTTGATCTGCTCGGGAGAAAGGTAAGCGGGAGTGCCAATCGCCGCACCACTGCCTGTGATGCGGGTGGCGGCCTCGGTGAACGCCTTGGCGATGCCGAAGTCGAGGACCTTCACGGTGTCGGGTCCGGTGAGCATGATGTTCGAGGGCTTGATGTCTCTGTGCACGATGCCGCGCTCGTGGCTGTGCCGCAGCGCGTCCAGTACCGCGCAGGCCACGTTGATCGCCTCGGCGACGGGGAGTGGGCCGCCGTGCAGGGCCTCGGCGAGCGTGACGCCCTGCACGTACTCCATGACCAGGTAGGGCCGCGGGCCATCCGGGTGCGTCTCCTCGCCGACGTCGTGGATGGTGGCCACCGCCGGATGGTTCAGCGCGGCGGCCGCGTGAGCCTCGCGCCGGAAACGGGCTCGCGACTGCGGATCGTGGGCCAACTCCGAGGAGAGCAGCTTGACTGCGACGGTGCGGCGCAGTTGCCGGTCCACTCCCCGATGGACCGTTCCCATGCCACCCTGCCCGAGCTTCTCGGCCAGCTCGTATCGGCCGCTGAGGACCATTTCCCGCCCCACCCACGCCTCCCGTGAATCAGAAACCCGGCGCAGCTTACGGCGCGACCTCGGCGGACCCCTCGCCACCGCTGTAGCCCGGCGGGTCGCGGAGCATGCGCGCGAGCGCACCGCCGAGCTCACGTGACCAGTAGGCCAGGGCCCCGGACCCGGTGGTTCCGGGCGATGGTCAGGCGGTCGCGCCGTGCAGCAGGATCGCGTTGATGAAGTCCGGGGCTTGGCGGGCGCCCATGTGGCCTTCGAGTGTCAGCTCCCATGCGGTCTCGGCCAGGCCGCAGAACGTCGAGGCCAGCCAGGTGGCCGGCATGTCGCCCCGCAGCAGCCCCGAGTTCTGGCCGCGTTCCATGAGCTTGACGGTCCGGATGAAGATCGCCTTGGCCCGCGTGCTGGCCTCGGGCAGACCCGAGACATCGGGCTCGATGTAGACCAGGTTCCACAGTTGGGCGAACGGCGTGTACTCGGCGACCAGCGCGACCAGCACCTGCTCCATGGGCGCGGCGTCCGCCTCGGCCTGGGCCAGGACCCGGTCGCAGTCGCCCAGGATCTTCTCGGCCATCGCCTGCACCAGGAGCTTACGGGTGGGGAACAGGCGGACCAGGGTCGCCCGGCTGATGCCCGCGCGTGCGGCGATGACCTGCATGGACGCCGCCCGGTCCTTGGCAAGAACCGGGATGGCCGAGTCCAGCACCTCTGCCGCGTCGGTACGCATCGTCGCACCAATCTCCAATGCCTCTATTGACACACTGATGTTTCAATTGCATGCTCTGCAGTATCAGCCTCATTGTACTGAGGCGGTCCCCGACCGGATCGGGGGCGTCGCTGGAGCCTGCTCGGCTTCTTCGCCTACGGGCAGAGCATCGAACGCAACGGAGCGTTCATCGGCATGCCCGCAAGAGCCCGTGTCAGATCGCAGATCGGTTGATAGCCATGACGATGCACCGCCGGCGTTTCCTGCAGAGGGCGGGCCTGGGCCTGCCCAGCCTCGCCGCTCTCACCTCCCTGTCCGCCTGCAAGGTCAGCCCGGCCGAGGCGAACACGTCGGCTTCGTCCGGCAGTGAAGGGGTGATCGTCGTCGGTGCCGGGATCAGCGGTCTTGCCGCAGCCCGCCACCTGGCCGACCAGGGTGAGGAGGTGGTGGTCCTCGAAGCGCGCAACCGGATCGGCGGCCGCATATGGACCAGCGACAAGTGGGCCGGCGTGCCGCTCGACCTCGGCGCCTCATGGATCCACGGCATCGACAACAATCCGATCGCCACGCTGGCCACGAAGGCCAAAGCACGGACGGTCGTCACCGACCCCGACAGCTCCACCGACTACCTTCCCGACGGCAGCGAGGTCGACGACGCCCACGAAAAGGCGATGGAGGGCTGGCAGAGCAAAATGGAGGACGCTCTCGCTGCGTACCAGGACAACGCAGACAAGGACACGTCGGTACGCAGCGTGGTGGAGCGCGCCTTGCACTGGTCCTCACTGTCCGACGACGACAAGGTCCTGGCTTCCTTCGGGCTGAACGACTACGAACACGAGTACTCGGGCAGCGTGGGCCAGATGTCGGCGCTGTATTTCGACAGCGGTGCGGATATCAAGGGCAAGGACGTGCTGTTCCCTGGCGGCTACCGCCGGATCACCGATCTGCTCGCGCGGGGGCTGTCCATCCGGACCGGGCACGTCGTCAAGCACATCGACTGGAACTCCAGCGGCGTGACGGTCGGCACCAACAAGGGCACATTCCATGGCGGTCATGTGGTGGTGACGCTGCCGCTGGGCGTGCTGCAGAGCGGCGCGGTCACGTTCGGCCCCGGCCTGCCCGCGTCCAAGCGCAACGCCATCGCCCAGCTCGGCATGGGCGTGCTCAACAAGTGCTACCTCCGCTTCCCCCGGGTGTTCTGGCCGGACACCGACTGGATGACCTACATGCCGGAGCTGGGCAAGTACGGACAGTGGGAGCAATGGATCAACATCACCCGTCCCACCGGCCAGCCGGTACTGCTCGGCTTCAACGCCGCCGACTTCGGCCGCACGATCGAAGGCTGGAGCGACACCCAGATCGTCAACAGCGCCATGGGAACGCTGAGAACCATCTTCGGCAGTGACATCCCCACCCCTGTCGACTGCCAGATCACCCGCTGGGCGTCCGACCCGTATGCGCGCGGCTCGTACTCGTACAACAAGATCGGCTCCACACCGGCCATGCGCGACCATCTCGCCGCCGCCGTGGACGACCGTGTGCACTTCGCCGGCGAGGCGACGCACCGCGCCTCCTATCAGACCGTTCACGGCGCCTACCTGTCGGGAATTCGCGCCGCGAAGGAAATCGCGGACTGAAAGAGCCGGGCTTGGGCGGCCCCCTCGCCTTCTGCATCCTCCGACGGCCAGCCCAGCCCCGAGAGAAGCGGCTATGGCCTGATCCTCTACCAGGTCGTCCGAGAGCTGCAGACACTCTTGCCATCCGGTCCGGCGCCTGCCCTGCCTGCCCTGCCTGCTGCATGCAAGAGAAGCCTGGACCAAGCACTACTGGCTTGCGTAAGCAAGCGAACCAAGTGTCGGCCTCGGGCGCACCCGACCCGACGGAAGGAAGAACACCGTGGGCATCATCAGCTGGATCATCCTCGGCCTGCTCGCCGGAGCCATCGCCAAGACGCTGCTGCCCGGCCGCAGCCCGGGCGGGCTGATCGGCACCACTCTCATCGGCGTCGCGGGCGCCTTCGTAGGCGGCTGGCTCTCCGCCCGCTTCCTCGACCGCCCGGTGGAGAAGGACTTCTTCGACCCGTACACCTGGGGCGCCGCGGTCGCCGGTTCCCTGGTGCTGCTCATCGGTCACCGCACCGTGTTCGGCACCTCCCGCGAATAACCCCGCTTGCGGTACGGCTCGCCGAAAACCGTCTTCGTCTCGGCAGGCATTCCGCATCTGGCCGTCCCGGCGCCTCCTCGCTCAGCGACACATTGCCCCCGGGGCAGCGACAAACCGGTGGTCGTCCCTCTCGCCCCGCCGTCAGCCCGTGCGCCTGTTCTACCGGCACGCTGCCGCTGGGTCGGCGCATGCCAGCCGCCAGCAGCGCCGTCGGCCGTTCGGCGAGGGCGGCGACCCCGTTCATCAGCCGCACCCGGCCGAGCAGGTCGGCGACCAACCCGGGGTGTCCTGGGCCGCCCCGGCCACCGCACCCACTCCACTCCGCCCCAGTCCCAACCGCTCGACCCGCTGGGAGCCAGCATGACCGCACAGCCCTTCGGCGCTCTGTCGCCCTCGCCCTTCGAGGCACTGTCCCCGGACGATCCCCGCAAGATCGGCGGCTACCGCCTCTGCGCGCGGCTCGGCGTGGGCGGCATGGGCCGGGTCTACTTGGCCTACACCGTCGGCGGGCGCCCGGTTGCGCTCAAGGTGGTCCGGCCAGAACTCGCCGAGGATCCGGGGTTCCGGTACCGCTTCGCCCAGGAGGTCGCCAACGCCCGGCGTATCCACGGCCTCTACACCGCCCAGGTGGTCGACGCGGGCGCCGACGCCACCACCCCCTGGCTCGCCACCACCTTCGTGCCCGGCCCCTCCCTCCAGCAGGTCGTCCACCGTCACGGCCCGCTGCCCGAGCGGACCGTACTGCTGCTCGTCGCCGGCATCGCCGAGGCCCTGCAGGCGATCCACGCCGCGGGCGTCGTCCACCGCGACCTCAAGCCCGGCAACGTTCTCGTCGCCGCCGACGGCCCCCGCGTCATCGACTTCGGCATCGCCCGCGCTGCCGACGCCCACCCCCTCACCGGCACTGGCCTGCGCATCGGCTCGCCGGGCTTCATGGCCCCCGAACAAGCCCTCGGACTGCCCGCAAGCCCGGCCACCGATGTCTTCGCCATGGGCGCCCTGATCGCCTACATAGGCTCCGGCACCGCCCCCTTCGGTGACGGACCCGACTCCGCCTCCCTCTACCGGGCGATACACGAGGAGCCCGACCTCTCCCACCTTCCCTACGGGCTGCACGAGCTGGTCCGGCTCTGCCTGGCCAAAAGCCCCGAGGACCGGCCGGACACAGCCTGGCTGATCGAGGCCGCCCGCAGCCACCCCGCCACCGGCGGCGAACTCCGCTTCTCCGACGGCTGGCTGCCTCAGCAGGTCAGCAACGAGATCCACCGCCACACCGACCTACCGACCACACCTCCCCCGCCCGCCACGATCCTCGACCCGGTTCGGTCCGCGGCCGACGCCCCGGCCGCATCCGTCCTCCCCGCCCCGGCGCCCCACCAGCAGCAGCCAGCGCCCGCCACACGCAGAGCCGCGGCCACCGCGCTCCTGACGACCATCGCCTTCATCACCGGTGCCGCAACGGCCTATTTCCTGCTCCATTCCCCATACTTCGACGACCGCGTCGAGCAGAACGTCGCCGCCACCGGCAGCGTCCCCCCGTCGCCTGCCTCCACCCCCACCCCGTCCTCCTCCACGCACCCGCAACCGACCACAGTCTCCGGCTACACCGCCGTCTACATGAACCGCGAACTCACCTCCCCTGACTCCGACTACGAGTTCGATCTCAAGGCTGGGAAGGTGACCCAGGACAACTCCACCTGGTACCTGGGCCGTGAGGACGGCGAGTACTACATCCCCGATGACAGCGCCGCCTACATCCCGCCAGCCGGGTCCCTCACGCTCACCGACTGCCTCAAGGGCATCGGCACCCAGCCCGCCTCCACCCTGTCCTTCACCACGCTGCGCGCCGGCCGCAGCTTCTGCGTCCGCTACCCGGGCGGCCAGGACATCGCCCTTATCCGCACGCTCACCGATGGTTCGAACGACGGCCCGGTCAAGGTCTCCCTCACCTACTACCGCCACTCCGCCTGACCCGACACCAACCCCACCCAGTCGCCACGCACCCTGGCAAGTTCCCAGCCAGAACACGAGCGGCCCGCACCCCCGAGCGGGCCTGGCTGCCAGGCCCGCACCCCCGAGCGGGCCTGGCAGCGCACGTCGATGCCCGGCGAAGTAAGCAGGAAAGCCAGAAGAAGGACGGGACCGAACGTGATCAGCGCCACCCAGCTCCAGAAGAACAGGGCAAGGAAGCGACACGCGGGTCAGTCGGCCAGGTCGCGGGGCTCGACGTTCCGGGTCACGTTCACGGAGCCAGGCTGCACTCGGCAACCGGACAGCGACATGAGCTCAACTACTCATCGGGGCCTCACCAGCTACTCGTACCCGGATCATTGCGCACGTCACTGACAGCTGCGTAGTCCAAAAGGGCGGCCGGACTGACCCGGAGGCCGACCGAAACTTCTCAGCGCAGTTGCTCGGCCAGTCCGACGATGATGCCCTCCGGGCCGCGGAGGTAGCAGAGCAGATAGCTGTCCTCGAACCGGGCGATCTCGCCGACGAGTTCGGCGCCGTGAGGGCGCAGGCGGGCAACGGTGTCCTCGATGTCGTCGACGGCGAACATGACGCGGTGCGTGCCCAGAATGTTGTGCGGCCGGTTGCGCGGCCCGGCGCTGATCGCCGCGGGGCTGCGGTACTTCGCCAGCTCGAGCCGGCTGTGACCGTCTGGGGTCCGGACCATCGCGATGTCACAGCGGACGCCGTCGAGTCCGGTGCACTGGTCGGCGAAGAGGCCCTCGACCTCCGCCCTGCCCTCCAGCTCCATACCGAGTTCCACGAAGAACGCGATGGCGGCATCCATGTCCTCGACGACGATGCCGACGTTGTCCATCCGCAGAATCGCCATGCCGGTTTCTCCTTCTTCCTCGTGCGGCCGGTGGTGGCCACTGATGTCCCCGGGACGGAGCCGGTGGCACGTTCTCGACATCCGCAGACCTCCGAACTCCGAAAAATCTGGATGGCGTCGTGTTGGCCGGGGAATGAGGGGGGTGGGGTCTGTGGCCTGCACCATAGTCCCGAGGTGGCTCCCGGGGACCTTTGTGCCCACCCCCTTGACCGCGGGGAGTTGCGGTACAGCAGTGATGTACCGCAACCAGCAGCGCCCCACACGGGCCTCCACGGCTGACACCAACGACGCCGGACAGAGGCGTACACCAGCATCTCTGTCCGGCCGTCCCACCAATCAACGACAGCAGCCGGAGCGGGCTCGGACCGAACTCCTGACGCGGGGGATTCGGCGGCCGCAGGTCACGGCCGCCGATGATCAGTTGTGGCGGATCAGACGGGGATCCAGTCAGGCCACTGGGGCGGGACGTTACTCACTGGGCAAAGGCCGGAGTCGCCGGGATAGCCGTCCAGCGTCCCCCGGGTCGCGAAGAACCACCATGCCGGCCCCACCGTCGCGACAACCACCAGCAGCGTCGGCAGTGAGAGGCGGACCGCCGTCGGCGCGCGAAGCACCAGCCGGCGGCCGATGGCCCACGCAACGAGCCCGACGAGTGCTTCGGCTCCCACGACCAGAGGGAGCAAGAAGTTGAGTTCGAAGCGTCCGCCGGCGTCGTAACCCGCGTCGCAATACGCGCGCGCCCAGACGGTCAGCGACCAGGCGACGCCGCCCATAGCAGCTCCGAACAATGCGGAGACCGCCCAGGGGAGACAGGAGCTGGAGCTCGGCTTGGCTGTGTCCACGACACAGCACGACATCAAACACGGCGTGCACGGTTCCGCGATGAGCAAGTGAGTGTCCGAGTGCGTGTCCGAGTGCGTGACAACGCCGGCCGACAGAGGCGGACAACCACGCCCGCACGAGTCGCTTCGGGACCAAGCGGTCGTGGGTTCGAACCCCCGCCACCCGACGCGGTTCTCAGCTGTACCTGGCGATGACCTGCCCGACGACAGAGAAGCGCTGCTCACACTCCGGGCAAGTCGCCTCACCGAAGGCATAAGTCAGGGCACGCGCGACTTCCTCATGGCCGTCGGCCAGGGCAAGGTCGTGGATGCGCCGACCGAGACCTTCCAGGGCACGGGGATCGACCGGATGGAGAGGGAAGGTCTCGACGTCGTCGGAGAGGGCATAGTCCTCCGCTGCACTGAAGAAGCCCCGCTCTCCGAAAATCACCCACAGCGACGCGCACCCGTCGGGATCGGGGCACTCGAGCTCGTATTCCTGGCCGACGACGCCACAGATCAAGTCCTCCGCCCAGTCAATGTCGCCTTCCAGGTTCAGGACCGCCTCAACCAGACAGCAGTAGTCGTTCCGGTCGGCGGTGACCTGCCGCCACCGGTTTGCTGCGCCCAGTAGGGATGCGACTTCCGGCGCGTACTGGTGTCGCAGGTTCCGCGTCTCGTACCGCTGGTCGGCCTGGACGAGAAGAGCGCCGGCCAGGTGGAGGGCCGAAGCTGCCGTGTCGGCTTCGTCGGCCTGCGCCATGTCGGCCAGCGTGTGCAGCACCAGCGGATGGGCGACATCCAGAGAGCCGTTGTGGTAGAGCTCCGTCCAGAGGTCGCTCCAGGCCTGACTGTCCCGGCCCGTGGCGGCACGTTCCAGCAGGGCCCTCAGGCGGTCGGAATCGGCGTCGTCCGCGCGGGGAGCAGGAGAACTCGTCGTCATCTCCGGTATCCAAGCAGACTGCCGCAAGCGCACTCGATGTGCTTCCGGTGTCCTGCGCGCACGGGCGCCGCAACGGGTCCCCCGGACAGAGGCCCCGCGTCGTGACCTTTCCTACGTCTCGTGTCGCCGTGGAGGGCCACAGTGTGGGGCCTCGGCGCTGAGCCGGGAGTTCCGGATTGCACGCCGTGCCCGGCCAGGGACGGTGAGCGCGAACGTGAGGTGATGGATTCATGTCTGTTTCCCGTACGACGGTCCGCCTGATCGCCAACTTGGTGGCTTCGGGGGCCCTCGTCGGCGCGGCCGCCGTGCCGGCCCTGGCTTCCGGAGCCGACCGCGACCACGACCGCGACAGCGACAGCGACAGCGACAGCGGCAGGAGTTACTCACACAGCCGCGGGATCGAGCACGACCACGACGGTCGCTTCGACGACCGGCGGCACCAGGACTGGGACCGCGGCTGGCGCTGGGACCGGAACCGCGGTTGGGGCCAAGGACGGAACCGCGGTTGGGACCAGGGTCGGCACTACGGCTGGTACAGCGACCGGCGCCACGATCACTACCGCTATTTCGGCAACCGCTAGCCCCACCTCGGAGGCCGGTCGCAGCACCTTCTGCCGCCCTTCGTCGTAGTCGGCACAACCGCCACCCCGGCCGGAGGGCCGAAGACCGCGAGGAACGGTCTTCGGCCCTCCGGCCATGTGGCGCGTCGTGCGGTCGTTGCCCGGGCGTGGGTCTTGCCCATCAGTGCCGAGCATCGCCGCCGCCCGCCCGTCCGTCCCGGTGGCTCGGTCCGAGTCCCCCCGCCCGTTGGGTCCCGGCCGGACTGGGTCTATCGTCGGAATCAAGGGGCCAGGAGGAGGAGGACGGCCGGTGATGCCGCAGGACGAGGCCGTGATCGGCTGCACGGGGAAGGTACTCATCGGAACTCGCGGTTCCACAGGCCCCGGCGAAGTCCTGGTGCGCGTCAGAGGCGGTTCCGAGACGTTTCTCGCCTGGTCGGAGGAGCCCCTGCCCGTGGGCACGACGGTGCTCGTGATCGAATCACGGGGATGCCGCGAGGTCGGCGTCATCGAGTGGGTGGATCCATTGGACGCGCTCGGCGGGGATGCCGCCGAGGCCGGCTGAGGAGTAACAGGAATGTTCGGATACCGCGTACCCGCTCCCGACGAGGCGATGTTGATCTCGGGGGGCAGGCGGGGACTGGGGGGCGCGCCGTTCCGAGTGGTCACGGGGCACGGGAAGTTCGTGCTGCCGGTGTTCCGGAAGGTCCGGTTCCTCACCCTGTCCATGTGTGAGTCCGAGGTCACCGAGACCTGTGTGACCAGGCAGGGCATCGCGCTGCACGTCCGCGCGGTCATCGCCTTCAAGGTCGGCAACGACCACGAGAGCATCATCAACGCCGGTCAGCGGTTCCTGTCCGACCAGGAGCAGATGTCCGTGCTCACCGGCCGGATCTTCGCCGGTCACCTGCGGGCCATCATCGGCTCGATGACGGTCGAGGAGATCGTCACCGAGCGGCAGAAGCTCGCCGCGGAGGTGCTGGACACGTCGAAGACGGAGATGGCGAAGATCGGGCTGATCGTCGACTCGCTGCAGATCCAGTCGATCGACGACGGTGACACCGGCTACATCGACGCGATGTCCGCGCCGCACAAGGCGGCCATCCAGCGGCAGGCCCAGATCGCCCAGGCGCAGGCCACCCAGGCCTCGGTCGAGGCGGAGCAGGTGGCGGCCCGCAACCAGGCCGAGTACGCCCGGCAGACCGCCATCGTCAAGGCGGAGTACTCGGCCGAGGTGGACCGCGCCCAGGCGCAGGCCGCGCAGGCCGGACCGCTGGCGCAGGCGCACGCCCAGCAGGAGGTGCTCGCCGCCCAGACGGAGCTGGCCCAGCGCCAGGCCAAGCTGCGCCAGCAGCAGCTGGTCGCCGAAGTCGTGAAGCCCGCCGAGGCCGAGGCCGAGCGGGTCAGGATCCTCGCGGCCGCCGAGGCGCAGCGGATGAAGATCCAGGCAGAGGCGGCGGCGTCGTACGACCGGGTCGCGCTCGACCGGATGCTGATCGACCAGCTCCCGCAGATCGTCAAGGAGGCCGCCGGCGGCCTCGCGGGCGCCAACGTCAACGTCCTCAACGGTGCGGACGGCCTCGGCGAGATCGCCGCCGGTCTGGTGTCCCAGGGCCTGACGATCCTCGACTCGGTCCGACAGAACCTGAACGGCCAGGACACCGACGGACGGCGGACCGAGGAGGAGCGCGAGGGCAGCGGCAGCGGCCTGCTCCAGCTGCCCACCAACAAGGGGAGGAAGTCGAACGACGGTCCGGTGGACGTCGACTAGGGCGGCGACCAGGGGCGGCGACCGAGCGCGCTCACTGCGGAGTCGTCCGGGCGCCGATGGTGAGCGGTCAGGTGTTCCTGGTCCTCCTGCGGCGCATGACGGTGTAGCCGGCGGCGGCGAGGACTATCGCGCCGCCGCCGACGACTGCGGCAACAGTGCCGGTACGGCTGGAGGAACCGGCCGCCTGCCCGCAGTACCGGTCGTTGTCGTCCTTGACCGTGATGGTCAGGTGGCCCCGGTTGCCGATCGCCGCGGAGTTCTCGTGCTGCCCGGCGATGTCGACCGGGTAGCTTCCCGGCCCGATGTCGCAGCTGATGGTGCCGTGGCCCTCCCCGAAGCTGTTCTTCCGCATCTCCACGGTCACGTCCTTCGTGAACGCCGGAGACTTCACGGTGAAGCGGCCGTTGCCGTCCGCGGCCAGGGAGGTCAGGTCGACGTCGGACGTGACCACGACGGGCGCACCCCGCTGAAGCGGGCCGTCCCCGGTGCTGTCGCTGTCGTTTTCGCGGATGCTGACGCTCAGGCCCGGACCGTCCGCCGCCGAGGCTGTGTGGGAGCCCGTGATGCCGATGACGGTCGCGGTGAGAGCGGTCGCGGTGAGAGCGGTCGCTGCAGTGCGCAGGTACATCGTGCGTACCTCGCCTTCCTGAGAGGGGGGTTCAGCCGGCCTTGGGCGGCACGAGCATGTGTTCACGGCCGAGGGTGGTGGAGGTGTCGGTGTAGAGGGTGGTCTCACCGTCCGACCAGCGCACCAGCAGGTCGTCGGGCTCGCCCTGCGTGTAGGCGCCCGCGGTCATGACGGAGGCGTGGGTCCACAGCTGGTTAGAGGACATCATCCGGACTTCCGTTCCCACACCGGAGGGGCCCGCGTCGCGGTAGAGCGAGAGCTCGCCGTCCGACCAGCGCACCATCACATCCCAGTTGGGGCCGCCGGTGAAGTTGCCGGCGGTGAGGATCGTGGCGTGCTTCCAGGTGTCGTCGGGGTCCTTGAGCTTGTGCTCGTGGAGGAGGCCCCGGCCGTCGACGTCGGTGTAGAGGGAGAGTTCCCCGTCGACCCAGCGGACCATGAGGTCGTCGGTCCACTTGTTGTCGCTGTAGCGTCCGGCCGTGATCTGGCTGGCGTTCCGCCAGGTGTCGTTGGGCTTCTGGAGCTGCGTCTCCTTGGCGAATCCGCCCCTGCCGTCGCCGGTGTAGAGGGTGACTTCGCCGTCCGTCCAGACCACGACGAGGTCGGAGGAGTCACTGCCGTTGAAGTCACCTCCGGCGATGACCTTGGCGTTCTTCCAGGTGTCGGACTTCGTGATCCTCTTCTCGCCGGAGAAGCCGCCCTTGCCGTCACCGGTGTAGAGGGTGACCTCGCCGTCCGTCCAGACCACGATCATGTCGGTCTTGCCGTCGCCGTTGTAGTCACCGGAGGCCAACTTCTTGGCCTTGGTCCACAGGCCGCCGCCGGTGGGGTACATGCTGTAGCCGCGCGGGTATTGCCGCGGTTCGGTGTTGTTCTTCGCGGCGGCGTAGATCTCCAGGGCGCGCTTGTCGTAGGTGACGGCGAAGGAGATGCGGTCGCTGTTGTTCTCCAGGCCGCCGCCGTAGTAGCCGCCGAGGTTGCCGATCACGGTTCCGCTGCCGGTCGTGGTGTTCAGGCCGGTGATCCAGGGGCTTCCGGAGGTGCCTCCGTAGAAGCCGCCGCACTCCATGCGCAGCTGCCGGTAGCCGCGAAGCTGCCGGGTTGTGACGCCGGGGCAGATGATCGGCCGGTTCTTCGGGTTGTGGCTTCCCGGGTAGCCGACCACGGTCACCGTCCGGCTGTAGTCGCCGTTCACCTGGCCGAGCTCGAGAGCGGCGCCGACCGCCTTCTGCAGGCTGCGGTTGTTGCTGTTGGTGCCTACCCGGGCGAAGGCGTAGTCCAGGTCGGAGTAGGCGTCACGGGTGGGCTGGTCGCCCACCTTGTACCAGCGGGAGTCGCGGATCCACTTCTGCACCGGGAACCGGCCGTAGGGGGCGGGGTTCGTCGCCGCGCCGTCGTAGCGGGGTACGAACATGCCCTTGCTGCCGCCCGAGCAGTGTGCGGCGGTCAGGATGACGTTGCCCTGCGGGCTGTCGATGACACTGGCCGAGCAGAACCGCCCCTCCAGTTGGTCGGTGGCGGGGTTCCTTGTGTAGTGGAAGAAGGTGCCGACGGTGGGAACGCCGCCGAAGTAGTGGCCGTCCTTGGCGGCTGCCGCGGCTGCCGCGCCCGACCCGCGTGCGGCGGGCTTCCAGCCGGCGGGCGCATCGGGGCGGGGAGAGTCCGGTACGGCCGCGGCCATCCGCTCGGGTGTCCAGAACTTCTCGGCCGCCTCGCTCGTCCATTGGCCGTCTTCGACCGCATCGTCAACGTCGGCGTCGGCGGAGGGCACGGGCGTGGAGGGCGCAATAGAGGGAGTAGGAGAGGGAGTGTCGGCGATGGCGGGCGTGGCGGTTGCCAGGACCAGCGCACCGGCTGACATCAGTAGTTTGTGTATGCGAGTCATGCGCATGCTTCCTCAACATGTATGGCGCTCTTGGCAGGCTGGTGGTCCCTTACGGGCGGCCCAGTCGGCTCGACGCACGCCAAGCCCGACACCGCCAAGCCCGACTGCGGGCACGGTGACACCCGGGTCCGCGGCCGCTACCGCGACAACTGCACCGCTCCAGCCGTTACTTCAGGGAAAGCTCGATTCCGGCGCCGACGGCAATCGCGCCCGCCCCAGCGGGCACGCACTGATACCTGGTCATGAGTCCCCCGTTCCGCGAGCCGTGGCCGGACGGGCGAGTTGGTCGGACTCCCCGTGCTCCGGCCCGGCATGCATGTCTTCGGCAGATCACTGCCGACCTTGATCCAAACCTACCTCAAGGGCACCGATGTGGTACGGGCCACATCGGCGGCCTGTCACGTCCAGCGGGGGTTCCTTGTCCCACGGGTGTCACCGGCACCGAGGCCGGTGACCGACCCAGGGAGACTGAGATGACCAACGGCCACCACATCGTCGTTCTCGGCGCCGGCTACACAGGTATGTTCAGCGCTGTCCGGCTTGCCCACCGCACCCGCCGGACCGGCGTGAAGATCACCCTGGTCAACCCGTCGAGCCGGTTCGTCGAGCGGCTGCGGATGCACCAGATCGCCGCCGGGCAACAGCTCGCCGACCACCGGATCCCCGACCTGCTCACCGGTACCGGCGTCACGTTCGTCCAGGGCACCGCCACCGCCATCGACCCCGAGACCCGGCGTGTCACCGTGGACGGCGCGATGTCCCTCGACTACGACACGCTCGTCTACGCGCTGGGCAGCTCGACCGACACCGGCAACGTCCCCGGCGCCGATGTCCATGCGTTCACCCTCAACAGCCCCGAGATCGCCGCCCGGTTCGCCGCTCGGCTCACCGAGGTCGCCGCGGCCGGCGGCACGGTCACCGTCTGCGGCGCCGGCTTCACCGGCATCGAGGCGGCCACCGAGATCGCCGAGAGCCACCCCGGCCTGGACGTCACGCTGATCAGCCCGGACGAACCCGGCGGCATGATGGGCACCAAGGCCCGCGCCCACCTCCACCGCGCACTGGACCGCCTCGGCATCACCCGGGAGACCGGCGCCCGCATCACCAAGGTGCTGCCCGCGGCCGTCGAGCTGGCCGACGGCCGGATCATCCGCTCCGACGCCTGCCTGTGGACCGCCGGTGTCAAGGTGCCGTCGCTCGCCGCCGACGCCCGGATCGCCACCGACGACCGCGGTCTGATCCTGGTCGACGCCACGCTGCGGTCGGTGTCCCACCCGGAGATCCACGCCATCGGCGACGCCGCCGCCGTACGCCTGGCCTGGGGACAGCTCCACGGCTCCTGCCAGAGCGGGCTGCCCACCGCCCAGTACACCGCCGACACCATCACGCGGCTAATACGCGGCAAGGCCGTCAAGCCGTTCCGCTTCGGCTACTACCACCAGCCGGTCAGCCTCGGCCGCCGGGACGCCGTCATCCAGTTCACCAGGACCGACTTCACCCCCCGCCGCCAGTGCCTCACCGGGCGCGGTGCCGTCGCGTACAAGGAGATGGTCAGTGGCAGCCCCCTCATGACGTACCGGTTCAGCAAGCGCATGAACGTCAGCACCATCGTCTCCAAGGGCGGCCGGGCCACCCGCAGGCCCGCGGCATGACCGGCATGACCGGCATGACCGGCAAGCCCGCTCCCGGCGCCGCGATCCCCGCCTTGCCGTCCGTTTCGCGGCGCTGCGAGCCTGAGCCGGTGATCGACACCGGCGCCGGGCACGACCCGTACCTCGAACACCGCAGGCTGCTGTTCGCCACCGCCTACCGCATGCTGGGCAGCGTCACCGACGCGGAGGACGTCCTGCAGGACGCCTGGCTGAAGTGGAGCGCCACGGACCGCGACGCGATCAGCCATCCCAAGGCGTACCTGGTGCGCACGGTCACCAACCTCTCCCTGAATCGCCTCACCTCCGCGCGGGCCACCCGCGAGACCTACGTCGTGGCTCCCCGAACCCCTGCTGACGTCCCCGGACATCGCCTCGGAGGCCGAATTGGCCGACTCCGTCTCCACTGCCATGCTGGTCGTGCTGGAAACCCTCAGCCCCGTGGAACGCGCCGTCTTCCTGCTCCGCGAGGTCTTCGGCTACTCACACGGCGAGATCGCCGAGACCCTCGAACGCCCCGAGCCGGCGGTCCGTCAGATCGCCCATCGCGCCCGCGCGCACGTCCGGGCCCGCCGCCCCCGCTACGACGCCGACCCCGACCGGCGCCGGCAGATCACCGCTCAGTTCCTGGACGCCTGCGCGGGCGGCGACCTGAACGCCATGATGGAACTGCTCGCCCCCGACGTGACCGCCTGGTCCGACGGCGGCGGCAAGGTCACCGCGGCCCGTCGCCCGCTCCACGGCATCGACCATGTCGCGCGCTGGCTCCTGGGCTTCCTGGCCAAGCCCGAACTGGCCGCCCTGACCATGGAGCCGGCCGTCATCAACGGCGAACTCGGCATCCTGGCCACCCTCGACGGCCACACCGTCGGCGCCCTCTCCTTCGACCTCGGTGACGGCCGTATCCACAACCTGCGCTTCCAGGTCAACCCCGACAAGCTCAGCGGCCTGACCCCTGACAACGGCCTGACCCCCGACAACGGCCTGGCGCCCCCTGAAGCGATCAAGCCTGCGCAAATTGGTTTGCCGCCGGCCAGTCCGGCCGGATAGGAAGCACGCATGCTACGAGGCGGCAAGGTCGGGCTCAGGGCCCGGCACGAGGACGACATCCCGGTCCTGCGGACCGAGCTCTACGACGACGTGGTCAACGCCTCGCGGGCCGAAAGCGGGCCGTGGCGGCCGATCACGCCCGGCTCGAAGGATCCGCGGCTCGTGGTGGACGACAAGGAGCAGGGGCACGTCCCGTTCTCCGTGGTGGAGCTGGACGGCGGCACCCTGGTCGGCACCGCGACACTGTGGGGCATCGACAACCACAACCGGTCCGCACACATCGGCCTTGGGCTGCTGCCGTCCGCCCGCGGCCAGGGCTACGGCACCGACGTGGTCGCAGTGCTGTGCCACTACGGCTTCGTCGTGCGCGGTCTGCAGCGACTGCAGATCGAGACACTCGCGGACAACACCGCGATGCTGCGCTCGGCCGAGCGCAACGGCTTCGTCCGCGAGGGCGTGCTGCGCTCCTCGGCCTGGGTGATGGGCGAGTTCCTGGACGAGGTGCTGCTCGGGCTCCTCGCCCAGGACTGGAAGCCGGACTCGAAGGCCTAGGTTGCCGAAGAGCGGCAGGTGCAGCGCCGTTGCCGGCAACTGCCTGCATGGACCGTCATCGTGCCGTCCTCCGGTACCGCGCAAGGACGGCGGCGCCGGAACGCTCGGCCGACACGCACTCCAGGTCGGTGTGCGGGCCGTGGTCGGGAAAGAGCCGTCGGCCGGTGCCGAGGATCGTGGGGAAGGTCAACAGCCGGTATTCGTCGATCAGTGCCTCGGCCATCAGCGCTTGTACGACGCTCAGGCTGCCGGTGATGATCACGTCCCGCTTCTCGTTCCTGACGGCGTCGACGAGACTGCCGTCGACGAGGCGCGAGTTCGTCCACGTCGAGGTGTCGGTCAGCGTGCGGGAGACGACCAGCTTCGGTACGGCGTTCATCCGCGCGGCGAAGGGGTCGTCCCGTCCGGGCCAGATGCGTGAGAACAACTGCCAGGTCGTACGCCCCAGCAGCAGCACCCCTTCGTCGAGGGTGCCGCCGAGCCGGAACTTGTCCCCGGCGACCGCCTCGGGACCGTGCTGGAACGCCCAGCCGCCGGTCGGCGTGCCGGCGGAGCCGTCCGGGTCGGACACGAATCCGTCCAGGGTGATGAACTCAATGACGATGACGCTCACGATGGGTGTCCCTTCGCTCGATGCTCAGCCGTACATACCGGCGGCATCGGCCCCACTCATCGCGCGCGGCGAAATCCGTCGGAAGAAATCCGCCGGGGCAGGTCGAACGCCCTGAACACGTGCGGATCGGCGAACACGACGTTGTGCGCGACCCGCCCGCCGGTGACGGTGAGGACCTGCAGCGTGTGCAGCCGATGCCCGCCGCCGGGCTCCGGCGCGTACGCGGCGAGCGCGGGCTGCCCGTTGGCGGTCAGGGGCGTCATGGTCCAGCCCGTCCCCCGCATCCGGAACACACGCTCCATGAACAGGCCGTAGTCGCGGCTGCCCCGGTACCACAGCGGCACCGGCGGCATCTCCAGGACCGCCTCGTCCGTGAGCAGTTGCACCAGCGCGGGGACGTCGGCCGCCTCGAAGGCTCGTACATAGCGCTGGATCACCGCGCGTACCTCGGGATCGTCCGGCTCCGTGATCTCGTCCACGCCGCCCACGCCGGCGAGGGCGGCACGGGCCCGCTGCAACGCGCTGTTGACGGCCGCGGCCGTGGTCCCCAGCTGCTCGGCGACCTCTGCGGCGGTGAACTCCAGGACCTCGCGCAGCACCAGCACGGCTCGCTGCCGCGCAGGCAGGACCTGCGTCGCCGCCACCAGCGCGACCCGCAGGTCGGTCCGCGCCTCCGCATCGAAGCGCGCGTCGGGGAACGGCTGCAGCCAGGGGATGTCGAGGGCCGAGGTGAGCGGCGCCCCGGGGTCCTCGCTGGGCGCACCCAGCCCGGAGGGCAACGGCCGCCGGGCCCGCCCCTCCAGCGCCGTCAGGCAGGCGTTGGTCGCGATCCGGTACAGCCAGGTCCGCACGGACGCGCGGGTGCGGTCGTACCGGTCACGGGCCTTCCAGGCCCGCAGCATCGTCTCCTGGACCAGGTCCTCGGCCTCGTCGAACGAGCCCAGCATCCGGTAGCAGTACGCCACCAACTCACCCCGGTACGGCTCGAAGTCCACGGGCCCATCATGGCGCACCCGGGCAGCTCACCTTCGGCGACGGCGGTGACGGCGACAGCCGCTGACGGGGCCCCGTAAGTGCCCGGCCGCGGTCAGTGCGTCAGGAAGTACGGGCCGGCCACCAGGAAGATCGCTCCCGCGATCCCGAAGTTGATCCGCATGGTGGTCAGGCTCCGCCAGGGCGTTCCGTACCGGGCGCGCCGCGTGAACACCACGTCCGCCCAGTCCCAGACCCACACGTCGACACCGCGGTAGCCGCAGGCCACCGCCGTGAACGCGCCGCCCGCGAGCAGTGCGAGCACCCCACGAAAGATCAACGCCGCTTCCCTCCCCAACCCCACGACCAGCGTCGCGTCGCGGCATTGTGTCAGGCGCTCGCCCCGCCGCCCAGCAGCCGCGCGAGCGTGCTCACCGCACCGTCGATCTCGCGGGCGCACTCGTACAGCACAGGGTGCGGCCTTCCCCACGGGTCCGCGATGTCGTCCTCGGCCGGCGGGACCGGGGCGGCGCGGCCCCGGCGGCCCGCCGCGGCCGCGACCACGGCGTCGACGACGTCCACGGCGTCGACAGCAACCGCAAGCCGCACGAACTCCTTCAGGGTGAAGCAGCGCCGCATCGCCGCCGGCGCGAGCCGCACGGCCGCCTCCCGGTGTTCGCCCGCGAGTCCGAGGACCAGCCCCGCTTCCGCGACGAGCCGTGCGGTGAGCGGGCGGGCCTCGAAGCCGGAGCCGTCGCCGCCCAGCTTCTCCAGCACCGCCCTGGTGGAGCTCTCCATGCCGGGCCGGGGCCATGCCTCCGTG
Organism: Streptomyces sp. NPDC001406; assembly: GCF_042895285.1. Lineage (NCBI taxonomy): Bacteria > Bacillati > Actinomycetota > Actinomycetes > Kitasatosporales > Streptomycetaceae > Streptomyces > Streptomyces sp. NPDC001406. The sequence goes on along the minus strand of NZ_JBIAWG010000010.1, from coordinate 126,095 downwards.
CCGGCGCTGCTCGGCCGTACGGCCGAGCCGGGCGGAAGCTTCGCGGCCAGCAGCCGCTCGGCGAGCACCGAGCGGTGGACGTTGCCCGTGCAGACGAACAGGACCCGGGTCATGTCATCCTTCGCCGGCGAGTTGCGTCGCCGCGGGCGCCGCGGCCTCCTCCTGAGGAGCCGACACACGGGGTGCGGGCAGTTCGCCGTAGGGCCCGTAGGCGCCGTAGCGGTCGCCCCTGGGGACGGGAGCCATGTTGAAGACGGTGCCGAGGACGCGGACGCCCAGGCGGTCCAGCGATTCCGCGGCGGAACGGACCTGGTCCCGGCTGGTCTTCGCGGCGCGTACGACGAGCAGCGCGCCCTCGGCGAGCGAGGCGAGTCCGGCGGTGTCGGCGACCGGGAGCAGCGGCGCGGTGTCGACGATCACGGCGTCGTAGGTGTCGGCCAGCTCGCGCAGCACCTCCTGCATGCGTGCCGAGGCGAGCAGTTCCGTGGGGTTCGGCGGTACGGCACCGCTGGCGAGCACCGAGAGCCGGCCGCCGACCTGCTGCATCACGTCCTCGGCGCGGGCCTGCCCGATCAGCACCGTGGTCAGACCGGCGTCCCGGACGAGGCCGAAGGTTCTGGCCACGCACGGGCGGCGCAGGTCGGCATCGACCAGGCAGGTGGAGACGCCCGCCTCGGCGAGCGAGAGGGCGAGGTTCACCGCGGTGTTGGTCTTGCCCTCGCCGGGCAGCGAACTGGTCACCACGATGATCCGAGGCGGGTCGTCGACCTGGGAGAACTGCAGGTTGGTACGCAGTTTGCGGAAGGCCTCGGCGCGGTTGGAGCGTCCGTCGGTGCTGACGAGCGGTTGCCTGGGGGCGTTCCTGTCGTACGGGATGGTGCCGAGACCCGGCAGCGCGGTGAACTCGCCCAGCGCCTCGCTGGTCTTGAGTGTGGTGTCGAGGGTCTCGCGCAGGGCGACGAGTCCGGCACCGACCAGCAGTCCGCCGAGCACGCCCACGGCCAGGTTCAGCAGCGGGCGGGGCGAGACCGGATGGATGGGGGTGACGGCCTCCTGGGTGACGCCCAGGGAGACGGGTGAGACGGGCGAGGCGTGCGCAGCCCCCTTCGCCGGCTGGACGACGCGCTTGGGCGTCTCCAACTGCTCGACGACCACGCTGAACCGCTCCGCGACGGCGTTGGCGATGCGGGCCGCCCGCCTGGGCACGGTGTCCCGGACGGTGATGTCGATGAGCACGGTGTTGAGCGGGGCGACGGCGGTGATCCGGGACGCCAGTTCCTCCGGTGTGATGCGCAGCTTCAGCTTCTTCACCACGGGAACGGTGACCTGGCGGGTCGTCACGATCGAGGCGTACGACTGCACGCGCGCCTGCGAGAAGTTCTGCCCCTGGTTCAGCTGGGCGGTGTCCTCACTGCTGGGGGTGGCCACGAAGAGCTGGGTCCGCGCCTCGTAGACGGGGGTACTCAGGCCGGTCACGGCGAGTGCGGCGCCGATCGCGAGGACCAGACAGACCAGGAAGGTCGGCCAGCGTCTGGCAATAGCTCTAAGGAATCCGTGGAGATCCAAGCTGCACCCCTCATAACCCCTCGCAGACCGAGGGATCTATCCGAAATGAAATGCCTTGTTCCCTATGGGCACACCGAAACATAGGGACTCAAGCACTCAAACGAGGGGAGCCGACGCGGCGACGTAGGCCAACGGTGGGCAAGCACTCCACCATCCGATGGCTTCTGAGTGCCGCCACACCAATAGCTGTCGGTATGTCCCACTTATTCCATGTATCAAGATCCTTGGTACCCGAAATCTTGATCACGACCACGCTGCAGCCTGGCCCGGACTGAAGTCGAGACGAGGAGAGTGAAAAAGATGACGACATCGCCCAAATGGCGGGTTGCCCTGGCATCGGCGGCATCGGCTGCCATGCTCATCGCGGCACCCCTGGTTGGCGCGCAGGCCGCCTACGCGCAGCCATACCCGGGGTCACCTCCGCCACTGAACGTCAGCACCACGACGGTGACTGCCGGCGAACTGCTGAGCTTCGACACGCCCGCGGGAGTCTTCGCCCCCTTCCAGACCATCACGGTGCTGCTGGAATCGACACCGATCGTCCTCGGCCATTTCCAGGCCAGGGCCGATGGATCGTTGGCCGGGACGGTGACCATCCCGACGAACGCCCCCAACGGCTGGCACGTCTTCCGGCTCACCGGGGACAACCCCGACCAGAGCGTCGGCGTCACCATCTACATCGTGGGCGGGGTCGGTGGCACCCCGACGCCGACGCCCACTCCGACGCCCACTCCGACGCATACGAAGCCCCCGAGGCCGACCAAGCCTCCGAAGCCGACCAAGCCCCCGAAGCCGACCCACAGCCCCACCCAGCACCCCGGTGGGCACGACGGACATGACGACGGGAACAACGGATCCCACGACCGCGAGCTGGTCACCGACCCGGTGAGCTACGAGCAGCAGACTCAGCAGCACAACGGCGAAAGTCTCGCTGAGACGGGCAACGCAAAGGCCCTGACCCTGGGCGGCGCCGCCGCGGCGCTGCTCCTGGCGGGCGGTGGCACGACGCTGGCCGTACGCCGTCGCCGCAACTCATGACGGGCAGTTCATGACGGAGCGAGACATCCGTACTGAAGTGGAACGGCGTCCCGGCCCCGGCCGGGACGCCATCCGCATGCCTGGGGCAGAAGACTCCGCCAAGGACTCCTCCGAAGACTCCTCCGAAGACTTCTCCGGCGAACCCTCACCGGGTCGCCGCCGCCTGCTCAGGACCGCACTCCTGGCCGCCGCGCTGCTTCCGCTGGCCGGCGCCGTCTGGATCGGTGCCACCGGGCTGTTCGCCCGCCGGGAGCTGCTCGCGGCCCAGCAGGACCTCGACGCGCTGCGGCACTCGATGGCGGCCGGCTCCGCCTTTGGCACGGTGCCCGCACGGGCGGCGGAACAGGCCGTGCGCTCGGCCGCCGACCACGCGGCTCGGGCGCATCGTCTCACCACCGGGCCCGCCTGGTACTCCGTTGCCGAACTGCCCTTTCTCGGGGAGCCCGTGCGCACCGTGCGCGGCACCGCCTACGCCGTGGACCGGCTGGCCGGCGATGTGCTGACCTCGCTGACCGACGTCCTGCCGCCGGCCACGCAGGACGGCGGCGGTATGTCCGAGGCCCTCGCGGGGCTGCAACAGCACGGGCGGGACATCGCCCGGGCCGCGGATGTCGTGGCCGAGGTGCGGACCGATGTGCACGGTCTGCCCCGGTCCACCTGGCTGCCGGCGGCCGACCGGGCCCGGGCCGGGCTGCAGCAGCAACTGGACCGCCTCGCCCCGGTGATGACCGACGCCTCCGTGGCCGCTCGCGTCCTGCCGCCCATGCTCGGCACGCAAGGACAGCGGCGTTACTTCCTCGCGTTCCAGAACCTCGCCGAGTCGCGCGGCACCGGGGGCCTTCCGGGCGCCTTCGCCGTGCTGCGGGCCGACCGGGGCCGGCTGTCGTTCGAGCGGTTCGGCAACAACACGGAGATGGAAACGGTAAAGCCGGACATCGACCTCGGTGCGGAATTCAACACCCGGTACGCGGGCAGCGACCCCGCCCATACCTGGCCCAACTCCAACATGAGCCCGCACTTCCCCTACGCTGCCCGCATCTGGGCGGCGGCCTGGCGCAAGCACACCGGCGAGCGCGTGGACGGGGCGATCGCCGTCGATCCGGTCACGCTGAGCCGCCTCCTGCAGGTCACCGGCCCGGCCCGGATGGCCGACGGCACCGAGCTCACCCCGGGCAACGTCGTGGACCTCACCGAGCGGACCAGCTACGCGAAGTACGACGACGTGGCCCGGCGCAAGGCGTTCTTCGTCGACGCCGCCCGTGCCGCCGCCGCGCGGCTGATGGGGGCGCTCGACGACACGCACCGGCTGCCCGCACTGCTCGTCGCCGTGAACGACGCCCAGCGGGCCGGACGGCTGAAGGTCTGGAGCGCCCACCCGGCGGAGCAGCGCCTCCTGGAGTCCCGCCCCTACGCGGGCGCGCTCCCGGACACCCCCGGCCCCTTCGCGGGAATGGTGGTGAACAACGCGGCCGGCGGCAAGCTGGACTACTACCTCGACCGCAGTCTGACCTGGGAGGCGGGAGCCTGCTCCGGCGACGGGCGCGCGGTCACCGTACGCATGACCCTGACCAACCGGGCCCCGGCCTTTGGCCTGCCCGACTACGTCACCCTCAGGGCGGACCAGCCTCCCTACCGCACCCGCCCGGGGGACAACCGCCTGAGGGTGTCGTACTACGCCGGGGTCGGAGCCACCCTCACCGACGCCACCCTGGACGGCCGCAGCGCGCTGCTCGCGCCGGCCCTCGAACGCGGCCACTCCGTGTTCACGAAGGACCTGGAGCTGCCCGCCGGCTCCAGCCGCACCCTGGTGCTGCATCTGCGGGAGCCGCACGCGGACGGCACGCCGACGCTGCTGCGGCAGTCTCTGGTGATGCCGCAGCGGACCACGATCGAGCCGGGCGGTGCCTGCCGTGTCTGAGCGTGTGCGCCGCACGACGGGGGCCGTAGTCGCGGCCGCACTGCTGCTCGCGGCACGCCCGCCGGCGCACCGGGTCGAGCAGCTGCGGGTCGAGGTGCTCAAGACCTTTCCGCACGACCCGCAGGCGTTCACCCAGGGACTTGAGATGGCCGGCGGCACGCTCTACGAAGGCACCGGCCTGTCCGGCCAGTCCTCGGTGCGGGCGGGGCTCTTGGGCGAGGAGCCCACGGTGCGCGTGGCGCTCCCCGCGCCCTTGTTCGGTGAGGGCATCACCGTGCTCGGCCGGACCCTGTGGCAGCTGACCTGGCGGGACCGGACCGCAATCGAGCGCGACGCGAAGACACTTGCGGAGCTGCGTCGCGTCCCGTACCCGGACGACGGCTGGGGCGTGTGCCTCCAGCGGGACCGGCACCGGATCGTGACCAGTGACGGCTCGGCCCGGCTGACGTTCCGTGACCCCGGCACGCTCGCGAAGACGGGCGAGGTCACCGTGACCGAGGACGGCCGGCCGGTGACGGAGCTGAACGAGTTGGAGTGCGTCGGCGGCGCGGTGTACGCCAACGTGCTCCTCACCGACCGCATCGTGCGCATCGATCCCGCCACGGGAGCGGTGACGGCGCGCATCGACGCCTCCGGACTGCTGCGCGCCGACGAACTCGTCCCGGGGTCCACGCTCAACGGCATCGCGGCGGTCCCCGGCACGGATCAGTTCCTGGTCACCGGGAAGTTCTGGCCCAAAATGTTCAAGGTGGCGTTGGTCCCGGCCTGACGTACGGGCACCTGGCATATGCAATCGGCATGGAACTCTGCTCATCGGGTGAGAGTTGCCCGCACCCCAGCGTCGCGCCCCCATGTGCATGGCACATCCATACACACTCGAACAGTCCTTTTTGATGTACTTGGAGGCGGAATGTGGCTGTTCGAGGACACAATGCCCCACGTGCCTGGGGCAAGACCTGCGCAGACACAGGTCATCCGGGAGCCGCCGCCACCCCGGCGCCGCACCGGCAAGGCCGCCTGGTACGCACCCACCGCCGTCGTCGGCGACGCGACCGGCGCGGCCCTGCCGGTATACCTGGCCTTCGCACTGGTCGACCGCGCCAGTGCCCTGGCCTACGCGACGGTGGCGGCCGCGGCCTGGCTGCTCGTACGCGTCGTACGGAACCGCTACGCCGAACGCAGTCTCGGCGAGGGCAACAGCGCCGGGCTCGCGCTGCAGGACTGGCTGGTACTCGTCGGCCTGCTCGCGGTGGTGCGGGCGGCGACGGGCGAGGAGTCCCCGTTCCTCGTCGCGCTCGCCGCACTGGTGCCCTGCGTGCCGACGAGCGCCGTCGTGCACCGGCTGATCCACCGTCATCTTCTCGCCCGGCGCCGCGACGGCCTCGCCGTCCGCCGGGCCCTGGTGATCGGGGAGGCGCACGCCGTCGACGGTCTGGTGAGCCACCTCGCGCGACGGACCGACCACGAGCTCGTCGTCGTCGGGGTGTGCCCGGTCGGCGACGAGGACCCGCACGCGCTGGCCCCGGTCGCCACCCGCCTGGACAGACAGGCGCCGCAGCGCCCGTCGGCCGACACCGCCCCGGTACTGGAGGCGGCCCGGCGGCTCGATGTGGACGTGGTGGTCGTCGTACCGGGCTCGCATCTGTCCGGCACTCGCCTGCGGCGGCTGTCGTGGGCCCTGCACGGCGAGGAGCGCCCGCTCGTGGTCGTACCCGGCCTGAGCGAGGTCGCCGGGCGCCGGGTGGGCATCCACTCGGTGGCCGGGCTCACGATGCTGAACGTGGCCCCGCCGCTGCGGCGCGGGCTCGCGATGCTCGTCAAGTCGGTGACGGACCGGCTCGGCGCGGCACTGCTGATCGTGCTGCTCGCCCCGGTGTTCGCGGCGGTGGCCCTGGCCGTACGGCTGGACTCCCCGGGCCCGGTCGTGCACCGGCAGACGCGCATCGGCCGCAACGGGAGGCCGTTCACCATGGCCAAGTTCCGCACCATGGTCGCCGACGCGGAGCGGCTGCGGCACCAGCTGGCCGGGGGCAACGAGCAGGACGGCCGGATGTTCAAGATCCGCCGCGATCCGCGGATCACCCGCACCGGCCGGGTGCTGCGCCGCTGCTCCCTGGACGAACTGCCCCAGCTGTTCAACGTGGTGCAGGGCCGCATGTCCCTGGTCGGTCCGCGGCCGCCGCTGCCCGACGAGGTCGCCGGGTACGACGAGGTGGAACTGCGCAGGCTGTCCGTCAAGCCGGGGCTCACCGGCCTGTGGCAGGTCAGCGGCCGCTCCGACCTGTCCTGGGACGAGACGGTCGCCCTGGACCTGCGGTACGTGGACAACTGGTCCCCGGCCGGAGACCTCGCGGTTCTCGCTCGTACCGTGCGTGTCGTCGTGGCCGGCACCGGGGCCTACTGAGCGCAGGTGGGACGGTCGGGACGGGCGGCGGTGCCTCTAGTCCAGGACGCCCAGCTCGGTGTCCGGGCGGCAGAACCCGCACGGTTCGATGTTCGGGTCCGTGAGCGCGACGCGGGCCTCGTGGTCTCCGATCGGGTGGGGGGTGCCCTCGATCATCGTGCAGTCGTCCGTGTGGATCACGGCGGGCTCGGGTCCGCCCGGCGTCCGCTTCTGCTGGACGACGAACCCCGTCGACCGCCGCCGGCCCCGGCTCGGCGCGAAGGAGGGCGGTACGGCGGGACGCCGTGCGGGCGCGTTCGGCCGTGGGCTTCCCGGCGCCGACCGGCCCTCGGCGCGGTCCAGTGCCTCCCGTACCGCGTCCCGCTGCAGACGCAGATAGATGCCGACGGTGTCGCTCTGCGCGATCTGTTCCTGGAGGTACACGAGGATCGCCCGGAGCCGCGGTGCGTCAGGTGGCAGCGCGGACATGCCCAGCACCGGTGGCGGTCCACGCCTGCTGCGCCTGGACGAGGTCGTCGAGGAACGGTCGCATGGGCCAAATTCAAGCACGTGTTCGATTTCGGGCGCCATCCTGAGCTACGCGGAAACGATCGCGTCGGCCACTTGCCCGGGCTCGTCGACCTGGACGTAATGACCGGCGTCGACCAGCAGACACAGCTCGCTGTTCGGGAACAGGTCGGTGAACTGCCGCGCCACCCGCGCGTTGAGGTAGCGGTCCCGGGCCCCGAAGACGACCCGTACGGGCGGCTGGAACGCGCGCAGCTCGGGGAGGCGGCGTGTGCGGCTCAGTACGGCCGCGAGGAGCTCGTCGTTGAGCCGCCAGAAGGCCGGGCGCGCGGCGGGAAACTGCTCGTAGAGCCGCGCCACGTATTGTTCGCGCACGCCTGGGTCACGGATGAACCGGCCGACCTGCCAGGCGAAGAGGCGCCGGTCCAGCTCCGGTCGGCGCCGGACGGCGGCGCGCGCGGCCATGCGTAGCAGCGGCGTGGAGTAGAGGGCGATGGCGGGCGGGCGGCGCAGCGCGGGGGTCCAGTGGTAGTAGGTGTTCAGCAGGACGAGCCGCTCGACCCGGTCCGGGTGGGCGAGCGCCCAGTCGATCGCGGGCGGGCCCGAGGCGTCGTGCGCCACCAGCACCAGCCGGCGGGCGCCCAGGTTCTCGGCCACCGCTCCGGCGACGGCGGAGAGGTCGCCCACCTGACCGGCCACCGAGTAGGGGTACTCGCGCGGCTTCTCCGACTCCCCCCAGCCCAGGAAGTCGAACCGCACCACGGGCGCCCGGCCCTGGAGGTACGGCAGCAGCCGGTCGTAGAGGCGGGTGCTGTCGGGGAAGCCGTGCATGAGGACCACAGGCGTGCCGTTTCCCGGCAGGACTTCGGCGTGCAGGCGGTAGGGACCGCGCGATACGGCCAGCGGCTCGACGGCCGGGTCCATGACACCCTCCCTCGTCCTCCCCCGTCACACCCTCATTCCTCCGCACGCCCTCATTCAAGCCCTCCCGCCACAGTCCCGCGACCGGTCCCCACCAGCGTCCCGGCAGTCCTGGCGCCGGCCAACCCGCCGTGGCAGCGGGACGTCTGACTGGACCCGTCCGTCTTCGAGAGCCTGGATCACATCTTCCACACGCTCTTCGACGACTTCTGCGATGCCGACAACCTCGAAGGCCTGGCCTTAGGCCGTGGCAGTCGCCGGACGTCTCGCGCGGGTCATGGTCGCGAACGACCTCAGCGAACTCGTGCGCCTTCACCAGCGGGGCCGTTGAGCCCGCGTCGGCGGTTGCGGATGGTGCGGGTCGCGTAGGCGGTCAGGGTCAGTGCGCCGGTCAGGAAGGTCAGGCGGGCCAGCAAGCCCCCGCCGGCGTACGGCACTTGCTGCAGCCGGCCGACCGGGACGAACGCGAGTACCGAAGCGGTCATCAGGAGGGCCGCCAGGAGGGGGCCGAAGCGGGCGCGGGCCATCGCCAGGGCGGCGGGCACCGCGAGGACCAGCGGGGTGAAGAAGAACAGCAGACGCAGCGGATCGGGGCGCGCGTCGGTCGTGGCGGACGGCCCGGAGTCGGCCTGGAAGACCGTGAGCGACCCCACCAGCAGCGGCACTCCCAGGGCCAGGGCGATCAGCGCCATGGTCCGGCGGGCGGAACTCGTGGTGGGCGGCAGGTCGGGCGGGGCGAGCAGGACGAGGACGGCGACCAGGGCCAGCCCCGCGAGCGTCGACCGGTTCTCGGCGAGGCCTTCCGTGCCGTCCGTCCAGCGGACCAGGGGGACGGACACGACGGCGCCCAGCAGCGCGGCCCCGGCGGCGATCCGGGCGGCCGGCCAGCGGCCCGCGAGCGCACAGCCGAGGACGGCGAGCCAGGGGGCGTAGGCGAGCGGGGTGTAGGCGCGCTCACCGTCCCAGGGCAGCGGAGGCACCCGCCACAGGACGAGCAGGGTGAGGGAGAGAGTGGCGGCTGTCGGAATCGCCAGGGGCAGCAGCCTCGCCAGGAGGCGGCCGCCGGGGCGGGCGGAGTCCAGGCCGGTGCGCAGGCGCAGGGCGTGACCGAGGACCGCGGCCTGTTCGAGGGCACCGGCGCGCCGGCCTTCCTCGGCCGTGACGCGGAGGATGAGGTCGCTGATCTCGGCGGCGTACTCGCGGCGGTAGGCGGCGGGGTACGCACGGGTGGTCCAGTGCGGCGGGGGCGTGCTCATGCGGTGGCTCCGTCCGGCCGGGCGGGGTTGGCGCCCAGGCGCCTCACCGCTTCGTCGGCGGTGGCGCGCAGGCGCTCGGCCTCGGCGGCCAGCAGGACGGAACCGGCGTCGGTGAGGGCGTAGGTGCGGCGCATCCGGCTGTCGACGATCTCCTCGCTCTCGACGCGGACGAGCCCCTGCTTGAGCAGGCGGTCCAGTGCGCCGTACAGGGTGCCGGCCCGCATGCGGACCCGGCCCCGGGAGATCTTCTCTACCTCCTGCATCAACGCGTAGCCGTGGCGGGGGGCGTCCGCCAACGCGGTCAGGAGAAGGAGCGTCGGCTCCCGCAGCGGTTGCTCGGTCATACGCCGAGCATATACCGGCTACCGATATATGCCGCCACCTGCCCGCGTCAGGATTCTTTACGCACTCCTGACGCGCCCCACCGCATCCGCCGGGCCCCGGCCGATGTCATCTCCGGTGTCCCAATGTCCCGTCGGAGAATGGAGTGCCATGGAGGGCACCGTCGTCGCAGTCGTGCTCGTGGTCGTGCTGGCCCTGCTCGTGCTGCGCAGTGGGATGCGGGTGGTCAACCAGGTCGAGCGCGGAGTGGTGTTCCGCTGGGGCAAGGCGCTGCCGTCGTACCGTCATCCGGGCATCACCTTCCTGATCCCGTTCGCCGACCGGATGCGGAAGGTGAACGTGCAGGTGGTCACCATGCCGGTGCCCACCCAGGAGGGCATCACCAAGGACAACGTGTCCGTCAAGGTCGACGCCGTCGTCTACTTCCGGGTGACCGACCCCCTACGGGCCGCCATCGAGGTGCAGGACTACGTCTTCGCCGTCGGCCAGGTCGCCCAGTCCTCGCTCCGGTCCATCATCGGCAAGAGCGACCTCGACGACCTGCTCACCGACCGCGAGCGGCTGCACGAGGGCCTGGCGCTGATGATCGACAGCCCGGCCGCCGAGTGGGGCATCCACATCGACCGCGTCGAGATCAAGGACGTACAGCTGCCGGAGTCCCTGAAGCGCTCCATGTCCCGGCAGGCCGAGGCGGAGCGCGAGCGGCGCGCCCGGGTCATCACCGCGGATGGTGAGTTCCAGGCCGCGCAGCAGCTCGCCAACGCCTCGCGGATCATGTCGGACACCCCGGAGGCCATGCAGCTGCGTCTGCTCCAGACGGTCGTGGAGGTCGCCGCCGAGAAGAACTCCACCCTCGTGATGCCGTTCCCGGTGGAGCTGCTGCGCTACTTCGACCGGGCCGCACAGAAGCTCGACGCGGGCCTCAACGCCCCGACGGTGCCGGCTCCGGCCCCCGCTCCGGAACCCGAGGCCACCGAGCAGCCGTAGCCAGCGCGAGCGTCACCGCGAGTGACGCCGTTGCCATCACCGTCATCGCTGTCGCGGGCGAGGTGAACTGGGCCACCGAACCCGCCAGCGCGGCACTCACGCCCTGCAGGGTCAGCATGCCCGCCGAGTGCAGCCCCAGGGCGTGGCCGCCGAGCTCGTCCGGGGTCAGCGCCATCAGCCGCTCCTGCTGGACCAGGCTCGCCCCGAAACCGACGGAGGCAACCGCGGCGCAGACCGCGGCGACGGGGACCGCCGGGTGCAGGGCGAAGAGGGTGTACGGCGCGGCCAGCAGCAGGAGCAGCGGGGTCGCCAGGCGGGTGCGCGCGGTCGGCGGGACCAGTCGGCCGACGGTCATGTCCCCGGCCAGCATGCCCAGCGCCGCACAGGCGAACAGCGTGCCCGCGGCGCCGGGGTCGTACGACACGAAGAGGGACTCGCAGCCGACGACCAGGCCGTTGGGGATCCACAGGCCCAGGTAGGTCAGGCGGCGGGGGCGGGCGGACCACAGGACGGCGTTGGTGCGCCACGTCGCCGACGCCGAGGGGCGGCCGGTGGCCCTCGGCGGGCGGGCGGTGAGGCCCAGCCGCAGGCCCACGGCGGCCGCCAGATACAGCGCCGCCGACAGCAGCAGCGAGGCGCGCGGGGAGAGGGCGGCGACCAGGAGGCCGCCGGTCGCGTAGCCGGTGATCTGCATGATCCCGCTCGTCATGTTGAACACCGAGCGCCCCAGCAGATAGCCGTCCTTGGGGAGGATCTCGGTCAGCAGGCCCCACCGGACCCCGCCGCCGAGCGAGGCGACCAGGCCCAGCACCAGGACGACGGCGAACACCGCTCCGACCGGCAGGCCGGGCAGGGCCAGGGCCGCCGTACCGGCCGCGAAGGCCAGGGAGATCCCGGTCAGGGCGGCCCGCGGGGGCAGCCGGTCGGCGCCCGAGAGCAGGAAGGCCGCGCCCAGCACCTGGGCCAGCGACGGGCCGAACATGCTCACCGCGGACAGCAGGGGCGACCCGGTCGCCCGGTACACGAGCGTGCCGAGGGCCAGACCGCCGACCGTCTGGGCCGCCGTATGTGCGGCGGAGGCAACGAAGAGCGGGGTGAACTCCGGGGTACGGAACAGGACTTGATAGCTGCGCATGCCGCGGAGTCTGCGGCGGCCGCGCGGGCGGCCGTTATTGTTTCGCCCTGGTGCGAAACGTCGTACGGAACATCGTGGGGAACGTCGTGGGGAGGGCCGCGGATGGGCTGGTGGCAGGTCGACGCGGACACGCTCGCGAGCAGCCGGTTCGTCCTCTCCCCCGTCGCCGAGACCTTCGCGTGCCTCAAGCTGCTGCACGCGGCCGAGGGCGCCCATCCCGGGGAGCAGGACTGGCTGCGGACGCATCTGCCCGGTTACCGGGCCCGGCTGGCGTCCGACCCGGTCACCGCGGTGCTGGTGCGCGCGGGCCTCGGCGCGGACTGGATCGCCGACTTCCTCACGCCCACGCCCCGGGACGGCGAGACGTTCGAGCAGGGCGTGGCACGGGTCCGTGCGGCCCACCCGGCGGACGCCCGCGCCCATCTGCGGGTGTCCCTGGCCGGGCCGCTGCCGCCCGCCCTGGACCGGGACGACCTGCCGGAGCGGGCGGCCGCGCTCCTGGAGTACGTCTGGGAGGAGACCGTACGGCCGTACTGGCAGCGGCGCCGACGCGTCCTGGAGGCCGATGTGGTCGCGCGGACGGCACAGGTGAGCCGGGGCGGCTGGGCGGCCGTACTGGACTCGATCCGGCCGGGGCGGACACGGTGGCTCGGGGACAGCAGGCTCCAGGTGAACCGGCACGAGTACCCGCCGCGCGAGATCTCCGGTGCCGAACTGGTCTTCGTTCCGGTGACGCCGCAGCGGCACGGGTGGGTGTCGTGGGAGGAGCGGGACCGGTACGCGGTGATCTACCCCTGCGCGGGCGTGCTCGCCGACGGCCGCGCCGCGCCCGTGCCCGCGAGCCTGGGCGCGCTGCTCGGGGCGGCACGGGCCGGGGTGCTGGTGCTGCTCGACTCCCCCATGAGCACCACCCAGTTGACCGCGGTGACCGGGCAGGGCCTCGGGTCCGTCGGACGGCATCTGAAGGTGCTGCTGGACGCGGGGCTGGTGGAGCGGCGGCGGGCGGGCCGCTCGGTGCTGTACTCGCGCACCGCGGCGGGCGAGGTCCTCGTCGAGGCCGGGAGCCGAGGCCGGGAGCCGTCGGCACACCGGTCACCTCCGGGACACTTACCGGAGTTAGCATCCGGTTATGACGACTACTGACGACAACGGCTCCGTACTGGACGTCGAGATCGGCGCCCTCCGGGGCGGTTCCGCGGACCTGCCGCAGTACGCGGGCCAGGCCGTGCTCATCGTGAACGTGGCCTCCAAGTGCGGGCTGACCCCGCAGTACATCGGCCTCGAGCGGCTGCAGGAGCGCTACGCCGGACAGGGCTTCACCGTGCTGGGCGTGCCCTGCAACCAGTTCCTCGGGCAGGAGCCCGGGAGCGCCGAGGAGATCGCCGAGTTCTGCTCCGCGACGTACGGCGTGACCTTCCCGCTGACCGAGAAGGTCGAGGTGAACGGCGAGGGCCGGCACCCGCTGTACGACCGTCTGGTCGGCTTCGCCGACGCCGAGGGGCACGACGGGGACATCCGCTGGAACTTCGAGAAGTTCCTGATCGGGCGGGACGGCAAGGTCGTCGCCCGCTTCTCGCCGCAGACCGAGCCGGAGTCGGCCGAGCTCGTGGCCGCCGTGGAGGCCCAGCTCTCCTAGTCGGGTTGACCTTGCCCCTGGGGCAAGGGTGAGCGTCCTAGTCACCGGGCGGAAGGCGCCCGGTGACGGAGGATGGCGTAGTGGACGACGAACTGCTCACCATCGGCGCGTTCGCGGCGCGGGCCAGGCTCTCGGCCAAGGCCCTGCGGCTGTACGACCGGCTCGGACTGCTGTCCCCGGCACGCGTCGACGGGGCCAGCGGCTACCGCTACTACCGCGCCGACCAGGCGGAGCGTGCCCGCCTGGTGGCGCTGCTGCGGCAGCTGGACATGCCGCTCGCGCGGATCGCCGAGGTGGTGGAGGCGGACGGGCCCGAGGCCGCGGACCGGCTCGCCGCGTACTGGGCGGACGTCGAGGCGCGGGTCGCGGGGCAGCGGACGCTCGCCGAGTACCTCCGTGGACGGTTGTCCGGGAGGAGTGCGGAGATGTACGGGAAGTTCGTGGTGGAGACGGTGGACGTGCCCGAGCAGGTGGTGATCACCGAGACGCGGCACACCCTGGCCGACGAGCTGCCGGCGTGGATCGGGGCGTCACTGGGGCGGCTGGAGTCGGCGGCACGGGAGTGCGGGGGCGTCGCGGGTGCCCCGTTCGTCGTCTACCACGCCGAGGTGTCCATGGAGAGCGACGGCCCCGCGGAGTCGTGCGTACCGGTCGCGGACGCGGAGGCGGCCCGCGCGTGGGCGGCCCGGCACGGGCGGACCTGGGAGACGAAGGTGAGGGTGGAGCCGGCCCGGCGGCTGGCGTTCACCCGCATCACCAAGGCCCAGGTGGCCCATCCGCAGATCCTGGCCGCCTTCGAGGCGGTGGAGGAGTGGATGTCCGGTCAGGGCCTGGAGATGGCCGGGCCGTGCCGGGAGGTGTACTTCGCGGACTGGGAGGCGTCGGGGGCACATGACCCGGTGTGCGATGTGGCGTTCCCGGTGAAGTGAGGGCCGTGGCAGGAGCAGAAAGAGGGTGAGCCCCCTCGGCAAGGACGGCGGGCTGGTCGAGAGGGCTCTGGGTGGTGCTTGTGCAGTTGTCGTGTAGGTGTCCGGGGCTTGTTGGCGAGGGTCAGGGAGCCCCCTAAGCCTTGACCGAGGCCACGAAGGCGTTCCAGGCGTCGGCGGGGAAGGCGAGGACCGGGCCCTGCGCGACCTTGGAGTCGCGCACGGCGAGCTCGACGGCCGCGGCCGACTTGACCTCGACGCAGGCTCCGTTCCCTGCGGAATAGGAGGACTTGGTCCACGTCTCCGTGGCGCCCTGAAGCAGTGCCATTTCCACTCCTGTAGCGAGTTGCTGTAGTGCCATTCACGCCAACCATGTCGATCGATTGGCGTGATCGACGCTACTCGGCAACATCCCTTCCTGGAGTGGCTGTTCACTCAACCGGATGGCATATTCCAGGTGAGCCTTCCGCTGGAGCGTTACACCGGTGTACGATCCGGCGCTTCACGCGGGACCCCCCTCAACGGGCGTACTCTTTGGCCACGTCTGCAATGTATTGCCGGGATTGCTCCACATTCAGGGACTGTGCCCGCAAGTGCTCATACATCACGGCGTACTTCTGGACGTCGTGCGCCTTCTCCAGATAGAGATCACTGGTGACGCCCTCCAGGTACACCACGCTGGAGTCGGCCGCGTCGGCGAACTCCAGGATCGCGTACTGGCCGTTGAGCCCGGGGTGCGCGCCCACCTCGAACGGCAGGACCTGCACGGTGACATGGGGCAGCTGGGACATCTCGATGAGGTGCTCCAGCTGCTCCCGCATGACCAGCTTGCTGCCGACCACCCGGCGCAGCGCCGCCTCGTCCAGCACCACCCACAGCCGGAGCGGGTTGTTCTCGGCGGCGATACGTTCCTGTCGCCGCAGCCGCACCTGGACCCGCTTCTCGATGTCGGTCGTCGAGGTCTCCGGCAGCGCGCCCTGCACCAGGGCCTCCGCATACGCCCGGGTCTGCAACAGCCCCGTGACCAGCTGGGGTTCGTACACCCGCAGCGACTCGGCGTCGGTCTCCAGGCCGATGTAGACGCTGTACGGGATGTCCCCGAACGCATGCCACCAGCCCTGTTGCCGGGAGTCCCGGGCCATCTCCATCAGCGAGTCGACGACCCGCTGGTCCTCGACCTCGTACACCCCGCACAGATCACGGACGTCACGCTGGCTGATGCTGCGCCGGCCGTTCTCCAGACGGCTGATCTTCGACTGCGAGACCAGCAGTCGCTCCGCCACTTCCTCGGCCGTCATGCCCTTGAGCTCGCGGAGCCTGCGCAGCTCCTGGCCCAGCCGGCGTCGCCTGACGGTTGGATTGACATTGGACGCCACGGGACGTGCACCTCCGGCTGCCTGCCTGTACCTGGCACTTTGCGTATCTGCTGTTGAGCAGACTGCCACCAAGGTGCTTACTACCGCTGGCAAACGGTGGATATGCGGCGCGTACGCGTCAGTTCGGGCACAAGCAGCCGAGCGGGGCGGTGAGACACGGTGTCTCACCGCCCCGCTCGGACCAGCGGCTCCCGAACCGGGTCTGTGGGGACTGACGGTGCGGCGGTCGTGCGGTGTGCGCGGGTGCGCTGCCGTGGTGCTGCGGCTCAGTGGACCACGGCGCGCGCCATGGAACCGTGGCGCGGTTGCATCGGAACGCCACGAGCGGGTTCCGCTGCGGCCCTGGCTCCCGGTCCGGCCTGGCGGCCGGCGGAGGCCGGGTTGCGGCGTGGCTGGGCCACAGCGCCGTTCTGGACGTCCATCACGGCGTGTGCCACGAGGCCGCCCATCGGGTCGTGCCGGATCAGGTCCCGCAGCCGGGAGCGGGACGAGCGTCCCTCGTTCCCCGGATACAGGTGCTTGCCGAGGCCGACCGCGTGCGCCAGGGCGGCGAGCGCCGCGGTCCGCGGGTCCGGCGGTACGCCGGTGCGGATCGCGGAATCCAGCCGGGAACGGATCTCCCGGCTGATGGCGGTGTCCGTCGCCTGGTAACGAGTCGTCGGCAGCACCCCGCACATCTGCCCCGGCACGGCGGCGACCATGCCGCACCGCTCCAGATGCGAGAGGTACGTCTGGCGGAGCCCGAGACGCGGCCCGCCGATCCAGTGGACAGCACGAACCGGAGCGCCGCGCCTTCGCAGCAACTCCAACGCGCAGTCCAGAGTTGGATCTCCTGTCGGCCGTGGCACCACCACGGCGATACGATCCCCGTCTGGGGCTATCCGTCCGGCCAGCGCCAGCTCCACTAGCTGTGCTCCGGCCAGACCGAGGTCGAGCGACTGCGGCTGCGCAGTGGTACCCGTGGCCGGGTCCAATGCCAGCAGCAGAAGCTCCTCCGGAATTGTTCTGCGGCTCCTGCCCATCCATGCCTCCCCGCGTGGATGAATGACAGGGTGACCCCTCTCACATTGGTCTGTCGAGGGTGCGTGACCGGTTCGTGAGGGAACCGGTAGGTATGTCGTTCTCGTCTAGCCGCATGGGTTAAGCCCGCACACAGGACACTGGTACATGGTTCGGACAGCGTCGGGGAGGCGGGGTCCGGACTGCGGTTAGGGCACGGAGGGCGTGCGGCACATGGAGGAGGCATCGGTGGCGGGCGAGTCCCCCGACAAGTCGAAGCAGCGCGAGTCGTCGGCAGAACCGACGCCGGGGAGCGGGGGTCCGGTTCCCGAGGCACGCGACCCGCGTCTCGCGGTGTCCCGCCGCACCGCGGACACGGCGACCCGTGTCCTGTCGGTCCGGGACGTGCCCGCTACCGCGGGAGGCCCCGAGCAGGAGGCCGAGGACAGCCGCCTGCGCGCGGCGGTGGCAACGTGGGTCCGCACGGGCGGCTCCGCCGGGGCCGACGAGGAGACCCAGGCGAACTCCGAGGGCGAGGGGGCTCGGAGCGCGTCGCAGGCGGACTCCGGGCCCGAGGACGCCCGGAGCGCGGCACGGGCCGACTCCGAGGCCAAGGGGAAGGCCGCGGCCGGTTCGGAGACCGAGGACGAGAGGCACGCGGACTCCGACGGCGAGGACGAGCAGGGAGCAGCACAGTCCGGCTCCGAGGCGACGGACGGGGTCGGGTCGGCGGCCGACGCCAAGGGCGAGGGCGAGTCGGCAGCCGACACCGAGGCCAAGGGCGAGGGCAGGTCGGCCACGGTCGAGACCGAGCACGACGAGGCGGCGGGCCGGGGCGACTCCGAGTCCGAGGACGCCCGAGGCGCGGCGCAGGCGGACTCCGAGGCCAAGGCGAGCGAGACTGCCGCCGGTTCGGAGACCGACGACGAGACGCACGCCGACTCCGACGGCGAGGACGACCACGGAGCGGCACAGCGCCAGACCGACTCCGAGCCCGAGGACGCCCGGAGCACGGCGCAGGCGGACTCCGAGGCCAAGGCGAGCGAGACTGCGGCCGGTTCGGAGACCGACGACGAGGCGCACACCGACTCCGACGGCGAGGACGACCACGGAGCGGCACAGCGCCAGACCGACTCCGAGCCCGAGGACGCCCGGAGCACGGCGCGGGCCGACTCCGAGACCAAGGCGAGGGAGGCTGCCGCCGGTTCGAAGACCGAGGACGACGAGGCGGCGGCTCAGGCCGACTCCGAGCCCGAGGACGCGCGGAGCGCGGCCCAGGCCGACGCCGAGGACGGCGAAGCCCCGGAGGCGGGCGGCGGCGGTGACGTGGACGAGCCTGCCGCTGACGCCGAGCCGGCTTCCGCGTCGAAGGTGGATGCCGACGCAAAGGGCTCCGCCCCGAAGTCGACGCCCGACCCCAGGACGCCCCGCGACCCGCGAGCCGCCGACGGCGGGGACGCCCCACAGGGGCCACCCGCACCCAAGGACGAAAGCCGCACGGGTGGTGCGGGTGGGAACGGCACGGCCGAAGGCGAAGCCGAGGCCGAGGACGCCAAGCCCACCGACGCCCCCAAGCCCCCCGTCGACCACCCCACCGCCGTCTTCAAGGCACCCAGGCCCAAGCCCCAGGTCGACCAGCCGACCACCATGCTCAAGCTGGGCGGCACGCCGAAGCCGAAGCCCTCCGAGCCGGCGGAAGCCGAACGCACCAGCAAGTTCGTCGCGCTCAAGCCCCTCGACGACCCGGCAACCCGCACGCCGAAGCCGCCGGCCCAGGCGCCCGCACCGGCCCCGGCCGACGTCACCACCGCCATCCCCCAGGTCGGCCCGGAGCGCACCACCCAGCAGCCGCTCCCGCCCAAGCCCCCGCTCGACCTGCTCGCCGAGCTGACGAACACGCCCCCGCCGCCGGAGACCCCGGTCAGGACGATCGTGCGGCGGGTCAAGATCTGGACCCCGCTGGTCGTCCTACTGGTGATCATCTTTGCGGTCGTACAGGCCATGCGCCCCCTGCCCACCCCCACCCTCGCGCTGACCGCCGAGGAGTCGTACCAGTTCGAAGGCGGCAAGGTCACCCTCCCCTGGCCCTCCGAGGGCCAGGGCTGGATGGACGTCGACGGCATCGGCACGATGGACAGCTTCGGCAAGCAGACGCCCGTCGCCATCGGCTCGGTGGCCAAGACGATGACCGCGTACATCGTGCTGAAGGACCACCCGCTCAAGGCGGGCGAGGAGGGTCCGACCATCACCGTCGACGCCACCGCCGAGAAGGAGGGCGGCTACGACAAGACCGGCGAGTCCACGCTCAACAGCATCAAGGCCGGCGACAAGCTCACGCTGAAGCAGGCCCTGTCGGCTGTCATGATCCCGTCCGCGAACAACATCGCCCGTCTGCTGGCCCGTTGGGACGCGGGCGGCTCCGAGGCGGCGTTCGTCAAGAAGATGAACGCCACCGCCAAGGAGCTCGGGATGACGGCGACGACGTACACCGACCCCTCCGGACTGAAGGAGACCACCGTCTCCACGGCCGGGGACCAGGTGAAGCTCGGCAACGCGGTCGTGAAGGTCCCGGCTCTCGTCGCGATCACCAGCGCGGCCAGCTGGAAGGACCCTTCCGGACACAACTGGCCGAACTACAACCAGCTCCCCTACCTCGTGGGGGCGATCGGCATCAAGACCGGCAGCACCACCGCGGCCGGCGGCAACCTGCTCTTCGCCGCCCGCAAGAAGGTCGGCGGCGAGACGGTCACCGTCGTCGGCGCGATCCTCGGCCAGCACAAGCCGTCGATCCTCGACACGGTCAACGCGGTCAGCAAGACGGCGCTGCTCGCCGCCGAGGACGCGCTCACCTCGGCGAAGACCGTGAAGAAGGGCGATGTGGTCGGGTATGTGGACGACGGCCTCGACGGGCACACCCCGGTGGTCGTCACCGAGGACGTCACGGCCGTCGGCTGGGCCGGTCTGAAGGTGAAGCTGTCCTTCGCGTCCGACACCGTCCCGCACACCGCGAAGGCCGGGACCAAGGTCGGCACGCTCACCGTCGGTGACGGCAAGAGCGGCGCGGTGCAGGTCCCGGTGGCCCTGCAGAAGGACCTGACCGAGCCCGGCTTCGGCAGCAAGCTGACCCGTCTCGGCTGACGCATACGGCACGTTCCGTCACCGCACCCCGTCGCGGAGCCCCCACCCGGGAGCCCCGCGGCGGGGTGCGTGCTAGCGTCACGAATCGGGGCAGGTCGCCGGTCAGCGGGACCAGGCCGCGAACTGGACGAGAAGCGGCCGGGAACACCAAGGGACACGGCCGAGAACAGAAGACGGGACACGGGGAGTGCCTTCAGGTGGCCACAGCGGAGCCGACACGCGCCGACGACGCCGATCCGGGCCCGGGATCCGGCCCGCGAATACGCCTGCCCGAAGCTGACACGGACGGTCACGGCACCGGGACACACGGCCCCGGCGACAGCCGCGACGACCGCCGTGAGGACGGCCCGGGCGCCGGCCGCACCGGCAGACGGGCCCGGCTGCTCGCCGCCGCCGAGCCCCTGCGACAGCGGCTGCTGCTCCATCCCGTGCTGTCCATGACCGCACTGTCCGGTGTGCTGCACGTCATCTGGTTCTTCACATTCGCCAACAGCGGCGGCGACCTCGCGGCGCAGGACGCATGGGCCGAGTTCGTCGGCCGGCACCCCGATTCGGCGTACAACCTGGCCTGGTACGGCGGGATGCACCCGGTGTCGTACAGCGTGGTTTCGCCCTACCTGATGTCGGTCCTCGGTGTCCGTACGACGATGATGATCGCCGGGACGGTCTCGGCGGGCCTGCTGACGTTGATCCTCGTCCGCAGCCGGGTCGTGAAGAACCCGCTGTGGGCCGCGCTGGCCGGGGTCTTCGCGCTGATCTGCAACGCGGTCTCGGGCCGGGTGACCTTCGGTCTCGGCACGGTGTTCGCGCTCGGCGCGGTCGCGGCCGTGTTCTGCTGGCCGTACCGCTGGCGGCACAAACGGTGGGCGAAGGCCCTGGTCGCCGCGCCGCTCGCCGCGCTCGCCACCATGGGCTCCCCCGTCGCGGGCCTGTTCGTGGGCCTGGTCGCGGCGGCGCTGTTCCTGCAGAAGCGGCGGCCGGGCGCCTGGGCGCTGGGGCTCGCGCCGACGGCGGTCGTCGCCGTCTCGGCCTGGCTGTTCCCCTTCTCCGGCACCCAGCCGATGACGATCTTCTCGGTGATCCTGCCGCTGGCGTACGGGCTGCTGTGCCTCTTCCTCGTCCCCAAGGAGTGGCGGACCGTCCGGCTGACCGCCGCGGTCTTCAGCATCGGGGTGGTACTGGTCTGGCTGGTCAGCTCGCAGATCGGGTCGAACATCTCGCGGCTGCCGATGCTGTTCGCGGGCGTGACGCTGATCGCGGCGCTGCCGTTCGCGGTGCCGCGCTCGCGCAAGTGGTACACGATCGTGCTGGCGTTCCTCGGGACCGTCGGCTGGATCGGCTTCAAGTCGGTCGACGACATCATCCATACGACCCCGGCGGCGTCCTGGGCGCGCGAGCTGGCCCCGCTCGTGAACGAGCTGCAGGAGGTCGGCGCCGAGAAGGGCCGCGTCGAGGTGGTCCCGGCCCGCTCGCACCGCGAGGCCTCCGCGCTCGCGCCGTACGTCAACCTGGCCCGCGGCTGGAACCGCCAGGCCGACATGGAGCGCAATCCGCTCTTCTACGACGACACGCTCAACTCGGCGAACTACCACGAGTGGCTCCAGCGCTGGGCCGTCCACTTCGTCGTGCTGCCCAAGGACGATCCGGACGGGGACGGCGGCGAGCGCGAGCGGGCCCTGGTCCAGCGCGGTATGCCGTATCTGAAGCAGATCTGGGGCGACGCCAACTGGCAGCTGTTCAAGGTGACCGACCCGGCGTCGCTCGCCGAGCCCGACGCGGTGGTCGACCGCGCCGAGCAGGGCGAGCTGACGATCGAGGTCCGCCACGCCGGCCGCATCCTCATCCGCATCCCGTACTCGCCGTGGCTGAGCATCGTCGACGCCCAGGGCAAGAGCCTCAAGCCGCCGCAGGAGACACGGGCCTCCAAGCACCGAGCGAACGGCACGCCGAAGTCGTACGACAACGTCAACGGGTGCCTGATGGAGACACAGCAGGACGCGCAGGGGGACAAGTGGACGATGTTGCTGGCACCCAAGGCCGGTACGTACCGCTTGGCCGCGCCCTACCAGCTGCCCCGGGGCACTCCCTGCCCCGACGAGCTGAAGTGACCGCCCGGCGCCCCGGATCAGCCGCGTAGCTCCGCCACGTACCGGTCCGTGCCCGGAATCGTCGGGATGAAGGGCGCCACCAGCTCGACCCGCCCCAGTCCCGACTCCGCCACCTGCTCGTCCAGGCCGGTGAAGTGCCCCTGCCAGCACTCCCGGGGGTCCGTCTCCAGGAACCACAGCAGGGTGAGCCGGGTGTCGACGCCCTCGACCTGCTTCACATAGGTCATGCGGTCGCCGGGGAGCGGGGTCGGGCGGAAGACGGTCACCATGGCCGTCGGGGAGGCCGCCACCCGCTTCGGGAGGTGCCGGGAGCGGAGCCACTGAAGGAGTTCGGCGCGCCGGTCCGGGGACTCGGCGTCGATGACCTCGACCACCAGGCCCGCGTAGGGATGGTCGAGGGCGTGGAAGTCCCTCGGTCCCGCCGCGCCGTCGCGGTAGACGGTCGTCTCGTGGTCCTGGAAGGCCGTGAAGACGTGGGTGCGGTCCTGGTAGACGCGGGCGTCGCGGTTGAGGCGCTTGTTGATGGCGACGGTCCACTTCATGTGGTCGTCGTAGCGGCCGTCGGTGATCCAGTACGTCGAGATGTAGCAGCCGGCGGTGACGGGCTGGGCTATCGCGGACTTCTCCGGGTAGCGCAGGAGCTGGAGGTCCCGCGTCGCCACCCAGCGGCGGCCCGCGTACATCCAGGGCATGGCCATCGCGCCGGCGTAGTAGTGGTCGTCCTCGTACCAGCGGTTGTAGGCGAACTCGTGGCCGGGGTGCGGCTCGACCATGGTGATCAGGGCGTGGCCGGGGCGGACGCCGTACGGGCCGACGGCGGCCAGTTCGGCGTACCGCTCGCTGCGGGTCTCATCGCTCATGCCGTTCCCCTTCCGCTTCCGCTCTCTCTTCCGTCCTCCGGCGCTCGCCCATACTCTGACGGACCGTCAGATGAAGCGCCAGGGTCGGGAGGCCGCCATGTCACTGCTCGCGGGCAAGACCGTCGTCGTCTCGGGGGTCGGTGCGGGTCTCGGCCACCAGGTCGCGGCGGCGGTCGTACGGGACGGGGGGAACGCGGTGCTCGGGGCGCGCACCGAGGCCAACCTCGCGAAGAGCGCTGCCGAGATCGATGCGGACGGGGCGCACACGGCGCACCGGGCGACGGACATCACCGACGAGGGGCAGTGCGAGGCGCTGGCGGGGCTGGCGCGGGAGCGGTTCGGGGCGATCGACGCCGTGGTGCATGTGGCGGCCTGGGACTCCTACTTCGGCGGTGTCGAGGACGCGGACTTCGCGACCTGGCAGTCGGTGATCGACGTCAATCTGCTGGGGTCGCTGCGCATGACCCGGGCCTGTCTGCCGGCACTGAAGGAGCGCGGCGGTTCGGTCGTCTTCATCGGGACCCAGTCGGCGGTCGCCGCGCCCTCACAGGTGAAGCAGGCCGCGTACGCCGCCTCGAAGGGCGCCCTGACCAGCGCGATGTACTCCCTGGCCCGGGAACTCGGCCCCCACCGGATCCGCGTCAACACGGTCCTGCCCGGCTGGATGTGGGGCCCACCGGTACAGGCCTACGTCCAGTTCACCGCCCACACGGAGTCCGTACCGGAGGCCACGGTCCTGAAACGCCTGACAGCCCGCATGGCCCTCCCGGAACTGGCGACGGACGGCGACGTGGCAGACGCGGCGGTGTTCCTCGCCTCCGACCGCGCACGGGCCATCACCGGGCAGTCCCTGCTGGTCAACGCCGGGGAGCTGATGCGTTGAGGCGATGCTCCCAGCTCGACGAACTGTTCACATAGGTGAACCAAGGTCAGCAAGCAGAACATTTTTGCTTGCTCTTGACCTTCCGCTTGCTTGTCGTGCTCGCGTAACCGCACCCACGATGAGCGGGCACTTCGCGGCCTTCCCCGTCCCCGCTCCGCCTATGCGAAGTGCCAGCCAGCTGGGCGGAGTTCACAAGGCGGACCCTGGAAGGGGGGCATATGAACGGTCTCGACTGGACCGTGCTCATCGCCTACTTCGGCGTGATGGTCGCGATCGGCATCTGGTCGCACAAGCGCGTGGACGACGTCAGCGACTTCTTCACGGCCGGCGGCAAGATGCCCTGGTGGCTGTCCGGCATCTCGCACCACATGTCCGGCTACAGCGCGGTGATGTTCACCGGATACGCGGGCATCGCCTACACCTACGGCGTCACCTCCTTCGTCACCTGGTCCTTCCCGATCGCGCTCGGCATCGCCATCGGCTCGAAGATGTTCGCGCCGCGCGTCAACCGGCTGCGGTCCAGGCTCCATGTCGCCTCCCCGCTGGAGTATCTGAAGAACCGTTACAACCTGCCCACCCAGCAGGCCCTGGCCTGGTCCGGCATGCTGCTGAAGATCGTGGACGTGGGCGCGAAGTGGGCGGCGATCGCAACGCTGCTGTCGGTCTTCACCGGCGTCTCGCTGAACCAGGGCATCCTCATCACCGGCGCCATCACGGCCGTGTACTGCACGATCGGCGGCCTGTGGGCGGACGCGCTGACCGAACTCGGCCAGTTCGTCATCCAGTTGCTCGCCGGTCTGTCGATGTTCGTCGCGGTCGTGATCAAGCTCGACGACAAGAACATCGGCTTCCTCGGCGCCTGGGACGAGCCCGCGCTGCACGGCCACGGCAAGCCGCTGGTCGGCCCGTACGGCACCGTCTTCCTGCTCGCGTTCCTCTTCATCAAGCTCTTCGAGTACAACGGCGGCATGCTCAACCAGGCCCAGCGCTACATGGCGACGGCCGGCCCGCGGGAGGCCACCCGCTCCGCACGTCTGTCGGCGGCCCTCTGGCTGGTCTGGCCGGTGATCCTCTTCTTCCCCATGTGGATGTCGCCGCTGCTGGTGCACGCCAACAAGCCGGACGGCTCCGACTCCTACGCCCTGATGACCGAACAACTCCTGCCGCACGGCCTGTTGGGCCTGGTCATCGTCGGCTTCTTCTCCCACACCATGGCCATGTGCTCCTCCGACGCCAACGCGATCGCCGCGGTGTTCACCCGGGACGTGGCACCGGTGCTCTCGGCCCGGGCCCGGGCCTGGAACGAGCGGTCGGGGCTGATCGCGGCGCGGGTGACCACGGTCGTCTTCCTCGGCCTGTCCATGTCGGTGGCGACGCAGGTCAACTCCCCCACGTTCAAGGACATCATCACCGTCGTCATCAAGTGGGTCGCCGGTCTGATGGGCCCGATCGCCATCCCGATGATGCTGGGCCTGCTCCGCCCGTTCCGCCGCTCCGGCCCGACGGCCGCGCTCACCAGCTGGGCGGCGGGGCTGCTGGCCTTCTGGCTGGTCAACTACCCGATCAACTGGAACGTCGACGGCGGAGTCCCGCTCCAGTACCAGGTGTCCGTACCGCTTGTCGTCTCCCTGGTCCTGTACATCCTGATCGGCTACCTGAAGCCGGAGGACACCCCGGAGCGGCTCGCGATCATCGAGCGGATCAACACGGACGGAGACGGGGCGGCGGTCCCGGTGCCGGCCACGGCGGGAACCGAGCCCGCGTAACCGCGGGCGGCCGGCGCGAAGGCAACGGCGACGGCCAGGGCCTGTCCGGCGGATCAGGCCGGCTCCGGGCAACGGTGCCTCACCAGCGCAGGTGAGCGGGGCGTGGTGCGTCCAGCTGCAAGGGCGTGCCACGCCCCGCGACTCCGGCATGATCCGCCGGACAAGCCCTAGGCGCCTCTCGGGTACCTCGCCAGCCACCCCGGAGCCGCCCCCGCCGGACCGTGCAGTGCCGGGCCCTGGGTCATCTCCATCGCAAAGTCGTCGGCCAGTTCCAGGATCGTGGGGCGGCCCTCCAGTTCGGCCAGCCAGGCCGGCGGGAGGGCCGTTTCGCCGTGCAGGGCGCCGAGCAGACCGCCGGTCAGCGCGCCCGTGGCGCCGGAGGGGCCGGCCTGGTTGACCGCCAGGCACAGGCCGTGCCGTACGTCCTCCCCCACCAGCGCGCAGTACACGGCGGCGGCCAGCAGACCGTCCGCGGCCCCGTCCCCCGCCAGCTCCTCCACCCGTGCCGGGCCGGGCATCCCCTGCCGCACCGTGCCCAGCGCGTGCTGGAGGGCGTCGGAGACGGGCTGGTGACCGGGGCGGACGGCGAGCAGGGCCAGCGCGCGCTGCACGGCGCCGTCCAGGCTGTCGCCGCGGGCCAGCGCGTGCACGATCACGGCGTACGCGCCCGCCGACAGATACGCGGTGGGGTGACCGTGGCTCTGGGTCGCGCACTCCACCGCCAGCTGCAGCACCAGCTGCGGCTCCCAGCCGACCAGCAGCCCGAAGGGTGCCGAGCGGACGACGGCCTCCGGACCCAGCTCGCCCGGGCTCTTGGGCACCTCCAGCGTGCCCATGTTCTCGTCCCCGAAGCCGATCAGCAGCGCACGCGACGGATCGCGGCGGGCGTACAGCCACTCCTCGCGGGCCAGCCAGCCGTCGTCCTTGCGGCGCTCGTCCGGGCCCCAGTCCCGCTGGGTGGCCGCCCAGCGCAGATACGCCCGGTGCAGATCGGTCGGCGGATGCCAGGCGCCGGTGTCACGGCGGACCTGGGCGCGTATCAGCCCGTCCACCGTGAACAGGGTCAGCTGGGTGTGATGGGTCACGGCGCCGCGTCTGCCGTAGGCGAGGGCGAGGTCGACGAGGCCCTCGACGCCGTACGACGTCTGGATCTCCTCCGTGGTGAGCCCGTCGACGGGGGCGCCGAGCGCATCCCCGACGGCGGCGCCGAGGAGGGTGCCGCGCACCCTGCTGCGGAAGTCCTGCTGCTCGGCGCGGCCCCAGACGGCGCCGGATGTCGCATCCACCGAGACCTCCTCACAGCGGTGTCCGTACCTACGACAGCTCAGCACTGTAATCGACCGGGGACGATCGGTTCACGGGGGCAAATCATCCCGGCCCGGTCATTCCCGTACAGCGATGAGCGCTTCGGGTGACCGGGGAGTCGGTCAGCGGGTGAGGCGGTCGTGCAGGGTGCGGGCCGGGGGGTAGTCGGGGCTGAGCTCCAGCGCGCGGGTCGCGTCGGCCAGCGCCCTCTCCGGGTCTCCGAGGTCGAGGTGCACCTCCGCCCGTCGGCACAGGGCCCATGGGTAGGAGGGGTTGAGCTCCAGGGCCCGGTCCAGGTCGGCGAGCGCCTCGCGGTGGCGGCCGAGGTTGGACAGCGACACCCCCCGGCTCGCGTATGCCGACGCATATTCGGGGTCGATGGCGAGCGCGGTTGCGTAGTCGGCGAGGGCTTCCTCGTCGCGACCGGCCACGCGCAGCGCGTCACCCCGTTCGCAGTGGCCCCAGCCCCAGTCGGGCCAGAGGGCGATCGCCCGGTCGAGGTCGGCCAGCTGCCGGTCGTGGTCGCCGAGGCCGCGCCAGACCCGGGCCCGGCGGCCCAGCGCCCAGGCATAGTCCGGCTTGAGTTCCAGCGCGCGGTCGAGGTCCGCCAGCGCCGCGTCGAGATCGCCGGCGCGCTCGTGGGCGGCGCCGCGCGAGGCCCGGGCGAACTCGCTGGCGGGGTCACGGAGGATGCCTTCGGTCAGGTCCCGCAGCGCCTCGTCGTGGTGGCGCAGGAGGCGGTGGTACTCGCCGCGCAGGATGACGTTGTACGGATTGTCCGGCTCCAGCGCGACCACCCGGTCGAGACCGGCGACCGCGGCCTCGTAGTCCCCCAGTCCGCCCCGGGTCGCGGCCTTCGCACGATGCGCCCGCACCAGGTCCGGGTCGAGGGCGAGGGCACGGTCGTACTCCTCCAGCGCCCGCGCGTGGTCGCCGTCCCGCGCGAAGGCGTCACCCCGCAGCGCCATCGCCTCCGCCCGCCACGGCTCGTCGCCCCCCGCGCGATCCAGCAGCAGCCGGAGCGCCTCGGCCGGCCCGCTCCCCGCGAGCGTCTCCGCCAGCCCGTTCCCCCAGGTCCGCACGGCCTCCGCGGCCGCGTCCTCACCCGCCTCGACCAGGACCCTCGCCCAGCGCAGCGCCACCTCGTCGCCCTGCCCGCAGGCGTGGACGACATCGGCCAGGATCGCGGGCAGTGCGGCCCGGGGCGCCGCGCACAAGGAGTGGTAGGACTCCGCGAGCCGCAGCTCCCGCCAGTCGGCGTCCGCCCACCGGCGCAGGGGGTCCAGCCCGGCCTCGGCCTCGTCCCGCCAGCGCCCGAACACCTCCGCGAGCCGTCCGTGCCGCTCGGCCCACCCCCGCGGCGACCGCGTCCGCTGCAACCGCAGCATCGGCACCCGTACGACATCGTGGTACCGCACCCGCTCCCCGCGCCCGTCGACGAACGGCAGCCCTCTCAACCATTCGTACAGCGAGTCGAGTTCGGTCTCCTCGCAGTCCACCACCGCCCGGAACACGTCCGCGTCCAGCCGCCGGGGCAGCGCGCAGGCCAGGGCGACACCGCGCCGTACCGGATCGCGCTCCCACTTCAGGAACCGCTCCACGGCGTCCGCGCTCGGATCGCCCACGTCGTCCGGATCGGCGGGCCGGGCCTGGGCGAGCGTGGAGACGAGCACCGGCAGTCCGCCCGTCAGCCGCAGCACCTCGGCGACCACCGGTTCGTCCCGCACCCCCCGGTCCGCCAGCAGCCCCCGCGCCTCCGCCTCCGTGAACGCCCCGAGCGGCACATCGGTCATGAAGTCCGCGAAGCCGCCCCAGCGGGCGGTGTCGAAGGGACGCTGGCCGGAGGTCACCACGACGACGTTGGCGGGCAGTACCCCGTACCGGTCGGTGGTCATCACCTCGTGCAGCCAGCCGTCGAGGAACGGCCCGGTGCGTTCGTAGGTGTCGAAGAACAGGACCAGCCACGGGACCGCCGACGCGACGGCGGCCAACTCGGCCAGCAGCACCGGCGTCAGCACCCGCTCCGGGGACAGCACCAGCTGTACGTCCTCCTGATTGCGAAAGCGCGCGCTGAGTCCGGCCCGCAGCCGGTCCGCGCCCTGGGCGATCCGGTCCGCGTCCAGCGCCGGCGCGAAGGCACCGGCCACCGGGACGAGGCCGAGGCCCACCAGGCCCGCCCGGGCCAGCGCCAGGCTGCCCGCCGACGGCCCGTCCGGTTCCGGTACGGCGACGGCGGCCGCCTCCGCCTCGTGCCGACGCTCGCGGTGCGCGGCCAGCATCCGGTCCAGATCCTTCAACCGGTGGCCCTGCGCGGCGAGTTGGCGGCCGATCACGGCCATCGTCTCCGGCACGCTCCCGGCGCCCTCGTCGACATACACGGTCGGCGCGCCGAGTTCCCGCGCGATCTGCTCCAACTCCCGGACCAGAAAGGTCTTTCCGACGCCCGCGTTACCGTGCACATGGAAGAGGAAGCGGTGCCGCTCGTCCTCGGGCGGGATGCCGAAGTTCGCCCGGAACGCGGCCCGTTCGGCGCCACGCCCCACGAAACCGGCACGCCTGCGCCGTGCGATCAGCTCCTGCATCGACGGCCGCGCCTGCGCCATCCGTCCGTTCCCTCCTCCGGAGCCGACACCCCGTCATTCTGGCTCAATCCGAGCGGCACGTGGCGGGCCGGGCAGGGAAAGATCACCTCCATGGCCACTCCCACCTCACGCACCCTTCCCCTCGCCGCGGCCCTGCTCACCGCCACCGTCGCCCTCTACATCTCCCTCGTCGCCCTGGGGAACATCACGGACTTCGGGACCAACCAGCAATTCGTGCGGCATGTTCTCGCCATGGACACCACGTTCAAGGACGACGACCTGATGTGGCGGGCGATCACGAACAAGGGGCTTCAGGACGCCGCGTACATCGCCATCATCGTGTGGGAAACGGTCGCGGCGCTCGTGCTGATCGCCGGGACGTGGTTCTGGGCGAGACGCCGGCACGACCGCGCCCGGCAGCTCTCCACCTACGGGCTGCTGATGCTGATGCTGCTCTTCGGCGCCGGGTTCATCGCGATCGGCGGTGAGTGGTTCGCCATGTGGCAGTCGAAGACCTGGAACGGGCTGGACGCGGCGACCCGCGTCCTCGTGCTCACCGGGATCGCCCTGATCGTCGTACAGCTGCCGGAGAAGTCGGCTACTTGACGACGGTCACCTTGGTGTTCGGCTCCGTGCCGAAGGTCCACAGTGCCGTGCCGTCCGCCTTGGGCATGCGGATGCCGCTGGTCTGCTTGCCCGCGGCGGACGCCGGGGAGGAGCCGTCGACCGCGTTGGAGAAGGCGATCGACAGGCCCGATTTCGCCGCGAAGTACAGAATGTGCTCGATCTGCACACCGTCGGAGCCGGTGGTGGCCGCGAGGGTCTTGGAGATCGTGTAGGTGCCGGGGTCGGGGCTCACCGTTCCCGGCCACACCGTGAAGGAGCGGCCGGCCTTGTCGCTCGCGTCGACCAGCCACACCCGCTTCTGCCCGAGCGAGTAGACGACCCGGCGGCCCGTGCCCGAGGCGGCCGGTATCGCGGGGACCGCGGACGTCTTCGGCTTCGACTTGGGCTTCGACGAGCCGGACCCGTGCGCGCCGGCCGACGCCGAGGCGCTCGGCCGGACGGACGCGGCCGTCGGGTGCGGGCCCCTGTCCGCCTGTACGGCGAGGACGACGACGGCGGCGGTCGCCCCCGCCGTAAGGCCGGTGACCCAGGCCCACGAGGGCAGTCGGGCAGGCACGGGCACGCATCTCCTCAGCTCCGGGTCCCCCATCGCACGGGGGTCGGATCATCGTACTGCGAGCGCCCCAGAGCACTGCCTCAGTCCAGCCCGCTGCAGGCCGCCGTCCGGCCCCGGCAGACCTCAGTCCAGCACCGGCAGCAGCTCCGGCAGATGCCCGTCCGACGCCGCCGCCGCCCGCTGCCGCTCCTCCGACACCTCCCCGTACAGCGTCGTCCGCGGCCGCGCCGGGCGGCCGGCCGCCTGGGCCACCGCGATCAGGTCCTTGACCGACTTGTACGAGCCGTACGACGAGCCCGCCATCCGGGAGATCGTCTCCTCCATGAGCGTGCCGCCCAGGTCGTTGGCGCCGGAGCGGAGCATCTCGGCCGCGCCCTCCGTGCCCAGCTTCACCCAGCTTGTCTGGATGTTGGGGATCCACGGGTGCAGCAACAGCCTGGCCATCGCCGTCACCGCCCGGTTGTCCCGCGTCGTCGGCCCGGGGCGCGCGATGCCCGCCAGATAGACGGGCGCGTTGGTGTGGATGAAGGGCAGGGTCACGAACTCCGTGAAGCCGCCCGTCCGCTGCTGGATACCGGCCAGGGTGCGCAGATGGCCGAGCCAGTGCCGGGGCTGGTCGACATGGCCGTACATCATCGTCGAGCTCGACCGGATGCCCAGCTCGTGCGCGGTCGTGACGACCTCGATCCAGGTGGCCGCGGGCAGCTTGCCCTTGGTCAGCACCCAGCGGACCTCGTCGTCGAGGATCTCCGCCGCCGTGCCCGGGATGCTGTCGAGGCCCGCCTCCTTGGCGGCCGTGAGCCACTCGCGGACGGACATGCCCGTGCGGGTCGCGCCGTTGACCACCTCCATCGGCGAGAAGGCGTGCACATGCATACCGGGAACCCGGGCCTTGACCGCCTTGGCGATGTCGAAGTACGCCGTCCCGGGCAGGTCCGGATGGATCCCGCCCTGCATGCACACCTCGACCGCGCCCACGTCCCACGCCTGCTGGGCCCGGTCGGCGACCTGCTCCAAAGACAGGGTGAAGGCGTCGGCGTCCGTGCGGCGCTGGGCGAAGGCGCAGAAGCGGCAGCCGGTGTAGCAGACGTTGGTGAAGTTGATGTTCCGGGTGACGACGTACGTCACGTCCTCGCCGACCGCCGACCTGCGCACGTCGTCCGCGATCCGGGTCAGCGCGTCCAGCGCCGGACCGTCCGCATGGAAGAGGGCCAGCGCCTCGGCGTCGGTCAGCCGTGTCGGGTCGTCGGCCGCGGTCGCCAGGGCCGCGCGGACGTCGGCGTCGATCCGCTCCGGCGCCATCCCCGGGGCGGCCGCCTCGCGCAGGGCGCCCCAGTCGCCGTACACCTCGTCGAAGTCGTCGCGCCGGTCGGAGGTACGGCCGTCGGTGTCGATGGTGCGGTGCAGATCGGTGCGCCCGGTGGCGACGAATGCCTCCTCCGGCTCCTGCCAGGGGTGCCCCTCGACGACCGCGTCCGGCCGTGCCAGGCCCGTGTCCGGGTCCGCCAGGGCCCGCACGTGCGGCAGCAGCCGCGGGTCCAGCCAGGGCTCGCCGCGCGTGACGAACTCCGGGTACACGCACAGGCGTTCACGCAGCTCGAAGCCGGCCGCCCGGGACCGCTCGGTCAGCTCCTCGATCTGCGGCCAGGGGCGCTCGGGGTTGACGTGGTCGATGGTGAGCGGGGAGACCCCGCCCCAGTCGTCGATGCCGGCGCCGATGAGCCGCTCGTACTCGCTGTCCACGAGGTTGGGCGGGGCCTGGAGGCAGGCGGCCGGGCCCATGATGTGCCGGGCCACCGCCACCGTGGCGACCAGTTCGTCCAGTTCGGCGTCCGGCATCCCGCGCATCGCCGTGTCCGGCTTGGCGCGGAAGTTCTGGATGATCAGCTCCTGGATGCCGTGGTAGGAGCGGGAGACGCGGCGCAGCGCGAACAGGGAGTCGGCGCGCTCCTCGTACGTCTCGCCGATGCCGATGAGCAGCCCGGAGGTGAAGGGCACGGAGGAGCGGCCGGCGTCCTCCAGGACGCGCAGGCGTACGGCGGGCTCCTTGTCCGGGGAGCCGTGGTGCGGGCCGCCGGGCTCCGACCACAGACGGGTCGCCGTCGTCTCCAGCATCATGCCCATCGACGGGGCGACCGGCTTGAGCCGCTGGAAGTCCGTCCAGCTCATGACGCCCGGATTGAGATGGGGCAGCAGGCCCGTCTCCTCCAGGATGCGGATGGAGACGGCCCGGACGTACGCGACGGTGTCGTCGTAGCCGTGCGCGTCGAGCCACTCCCTGGCCTCCGGCCAGCGGTCCTCGGGCTTGTCGCCGAGGGTGATCAGGGCTTCCTTGCAGCCGAGGGCCGCGCCCTTGCGGGCGATGTCGAGGACCTCGTCCGGGGACATGAACATCCCGTGCCCGGCGCGGCGGAGCTTGCCGGGGACGGTGACGAAGGTGCAGTAGTGGCACTTGTCCCGGCACAGCCGGGTGAGGGGGATGAAGACGCTCTTCGAGTACGTGATGACACCGGGCCTGCCCGCCGCTTCGAGGCCCGCGTCCCGTACCCGGGCGGCGGACGCGGCGAGGTCCTCGAGGGCCTCGCCGCGTGCCTGGAGCAGCACCGCCGCCTCGGAGACGTCGAGGGCGACGCCGTCCCGGGCACGTCTGAGGGCGCGACGCATGGAGTTCTCGGTCGGGCCGGTTCCGGAGGTCGCGGAAGTCGTCATTGTTTGAGCATACGTTCGGGTTGATCAGGGCAAAGAGGTGCTGTCCGATTCGTCCCCGGCCGCTCGTCGTTACACGGTGTCACTGGCTCCTGGCAGGTATCGGGCGTACTCGTCGAGCACCCGCAGCACCTCCGACTCCCCGGCGGGCGGCAGCTGCACCACGGTTTCCCCAATGCCGAGTTCGGTGTAGTGGGCGAGCTTTCCGGGGGTGGGCTGAACGGCGTACGGCACCACCTGGAGGGCGGCCGGGTCGCGCCCGGCGTCCGCCCACACCGAGCGCAGCACGGGCAGCGACTCGGCGAGCCCGCGCCCGCCGATCGGCATCCAGCCGTCCGCGTACTCGGCGATGTGCGCGAACAACTTGGGCCCGGCGGCGCCGCCGACGAGCGTACGGGGCCCGACGACCGGCCCCCTGGGCTTCTGGGCCGGCTTGGGGTGGGCCCGGCTGGCCCGCACGCTCCCGAACTCCCCCTCGTAGGCGGTGGGTTCCTCCTCCCACAGCGCACGCATGAGCCCCATCCGGTCGCGCACCAGCTCCCGCCGCGTACGCCACTCGACCCCGTGGTCGGCGGCCTCCTCGACGTTCCAGCCGAAGCCGAGGCCGAGCGTGAACCGCCCGTCGGACAGATGGTCCAGGGTCGCGATCTGCTTGGCGAGGGCGATCGGGTCGTGCTGGGCGACGAGCGTGATGCCGGTGCCGAGCCCCAGCCGCTCGGTCACCGCGGCGGCCTGCCCGAGCGCGACGAAGGGGTCGAGCGTGCGGCCGTACTCGCGCGGCAGCTCACCGCCGGCCGGGTACGGGGTGGTTCGCTCGACGGGGATATGGGTGTGTTCGGGCAGATACAGCCCGGCGTAGCCGCGCTGTTCCAGCTCACGGGCGAGCCGGACGGGGGCGATGGTCTCGTCGGTCAGGAAGATCGTGACGGCGATTCGCATGTCCCAGGTGTACCCAGCCCCGGGCCGGCTGTCGATACCGACCGGTAGGCACTGCCCCTGGCGGTATCGCGCCGATGACGGGACCGGCCGCCGCGTCTAGGTTGGGAAAGGTGAGGACGATACGCGGCACCCTGCCGCCCGGCTCCCCGGACTACGTCTACGTTCCTGTCGAAGTCCCCGCAGGCGTGAGCGAGTTGAAGGTCTCCTACACCTACGACAGGCCTCCCGTGCCACCCGGCACCCCCGGGAACGCCCTCGACATCGGACTCTTCGACGAACGCGGTACCGAGCCGGGCGGCGAGGGCTTCCGCGGCTGGTCCGGCGGCGCCCGCACCGAGTTCTTCGTCCGCGCGGACGAGGCGACACCGGGCTATCTCCCCGGCCCCCTGCGCGAGGGCACCTGGCACATCGTCCTCGGCCCGTACACGGTGGCGCCCCAGGGCCTGGCCTACGAGCTGACGGTCACGCTGACGCACGGCGAGCCGGGCACCGCCGTACCACCGGTGTACCCGCCCGCCCGCGCCAGGGGCCGGGGCCGGGCCTGGTACCGGGGCGACTGCCATCTGCACTCCTGGCACTCCGACGGCCGCCGCACCCCGGCCGAGATCGCGGCGCTGGCGCGGGCGGCCGGCCTGGACTTCATCAACAGCTCCGAGCACAACACCAACGCGGCACACGCCCACTGGGCCGCCGAGGCGGGCGACGACCTGCTGATCCTGCTGGGCGAGGAGGTCACGACGAGAAACGGCCATGTACTGGCCCTCGGCACCGACCCCGGCACCTTCGTCGACTGGCGCTACCGGGCACGGGACCACCGCTTCGGCCGCTTCGCCCGGCGCATCCACCGGGCCGGCGGCCTGGTCGTCCCCGCCCATCCGCACGCCACCTGCGTCGGCTGCGCCTGGAAGTTCGGCTTCGCGGAGGCGGACGCGGTCGAGGTGTGGAACGGCCCCTACACACCCGACGACGAGGTGGCACTGGCCACCTGGGACGCGCAGCTGGTGGCTTCGGTGCGGGAGTCGGGACGGGGCTGGCTCCCCGCGATGGGCAACAGCGACGCCCACCGCGACCCGGACGTCGTCGGCATGCCCCAGACGGTCGTCCTCGCCGACGACCTCACACGGGAGGCGATCTTGGAGGGCCTGCGCGCGGGCCGCTCGTACGTCGCCGAGTCGAAGAACGTGGCGCTGACGTTCACGGCGACGAGCGAGGACGGGCAGCGGGCGGGCATCGGCGAACGGCTGGAGGCGGACCCCGACACCCCGGTCACCGTGCGCCTGGAGGCCTCGGGCACCCCGCGCTGCACCGTCCGCCTCGTCACCGACCAGGGCGTCCTGCTGACGAGCGACCCGCTGCCGGTGACCGGCTCCGGGGTGGTCGAG
>NZ_JBIAWG010000010.1:0-90133 GCF_042895285.1 Streptomyces sp. NPDC001406 | reverse complement strand
GTGGCGTACGACACCGGCGTACGCGGCCTACATCCGGGCGGAACTGCGCCACGAGACCGCACTCGGCCCACTGCCGGGCTCGCCGGCAGCCTTCACGAACCCGGTCTTCCTGGGGCGCCGGCACACCGCAAACCAATGACCCTGCACCACCGCACCTCACCGTCCCGCACGTCACCGGTGGGCGCGAGCCCGGCTGACGAGCGACCCGCTGCCGGTGACCGGCTCCGGGGTGGTCGAGTGGCGTACGACACCGGCGTACGCGGCCTACATCCGGGCGGAACTGCGCCACGAGACCGCACTCGGCCCACTGCCGGGCTCGCCGGCAGCCTTCACAAACCCGGTCTTCCTGGGGCGCCGGCACACCGCAAACCAATGACCCTGCACCACCGCACCTCACCGTCCCGCACATCACCGGTGGGCGCGAGCCCGGCGGCGGTGGCGGATGCGCGGTGCTCCGGGTGGATGTGGGCGATGACGCTCTCCACCCCACTTTGTTCTGCGAGCCAGTCGACGAGCCCCCGGGCCGCCTCGGAGGCGATGTCCCGCCCCTGCCACGGCGTCCCGACCACCCAGGCGACCTCGGCGACGGCGCCCGTACCGCTGCTCCCCACCGGTCCGACCGTCGCCTGGACGGTGCCCGTCAGCCGGTCCTCGTCCCGGAGCCGGATCACCCAGTTCAGCCAGGTGACGGCGGGATCGGGGGAACCGGCGGTGATGCGCCGGTAGCGCGAGCGCAGCTCCCGCGGGGTGTCGGGGGCGCCGCCGACATAGCCGTGCAGGGCGGGGTCGGAGAGCACGCCTGCCATTTCCTCCGCATGCCCGACGAGCAGCGGCAGCAACTCCAGCCGCGCCGTGCGGATGATCCCGGCTCTCACGGTGCTCATGGGCGTACCTTCGCATCAACCGATCCAGCCGCCCGCGAGAGGCTCCGACCGTATGTCCCGCTACACCGATCTGAAGCACCAAGCCGTCACCCGGTTCCAGCGCCACCTCGGCAACCCGGTCCTGCGCCGGATCCCGCTCCAGACGGTCCTGGAGACCACGGGCCGCAAGTCCGGCCTGCCCCGACAGACGCCGGTGGGCGGACGCCGTATCGGTGACTCCTTCTGGCTGGTCTCGGAATTCGGCGAGAAGTCCCAGTACGTCCGCAACATCCAGGCCGACCCGACGGTCCGCGTCCGCATCAGGGGCCGCTGGCACACCGGTACCGCCCACCTCCTCCCGGACGACGACCCCCTGGCCCGCCTGCGCACCCTGCCCCGCCTGAACAGCACGGCGGTGTGGGCGCTCGGGACCGATCTGCTGACGGTACGGGTGGATCTGACGAGCTGACCCTCACCCCGGCCAGACGATCGCCTGCACCTCGCTGTACGCGTGCAGGGCATAGACGCCCACGTCCCGGCCCACCCCGCTCTTCTTGAAGCCCCCGAACGGTGCCTCCATGTTGCGGCCGACGGTGTTGACGCCGACTCCGCCGGCCCGCAGCCGCCGGGCCACCCCAAAGGCCCTGGCCACGTCACCCGACCAGACGTAGTCGATCAGGCCGTAGTCGGAGTCGTTGGCGAGGGCCACGCCCTCGTCCTCCTCGTCGAAGGGGATCACCGACACCACCGGGCCGAAGATCTCCTCCCGGGCCACCCGCATGTCGTTCGTGCAGTCGGCGAGGAGGGTGGGAGAGACGTAGAAGCCACGGTCGAGAGCGGGGCGTTCGCCGCCCGTCACCACCGTCGCGCCCTCCTTGCGGGCCAGTTCGACGTACGACTCCACCCGGTCGCGGTGTTCCGCCGAGATCACCGGGCCCACCACCGTGTCCGGCTCCCTCGGATCGCCCACCTTCAACCGGGCCGCGTAGGCCGCGAGTTGCCCGACCAGACGGTCGTACACGCCCCGCTGCGCCAGCACCCGTGTCGGCGCCGTGCAGATCTGGCCGCTGTAGAAGGAGAACGTCGTCCCGATCCCCGCCACCGCCGACCCGATGTCCGCGTCGTCGAAGACGACCGCCGCCCCCTTTCCGCCCAGCTCCATCAGCTGCCGCTTCATCTGCCGCCCGCACACCTCGGCGATGCGCTGCCCCACCGCAGTGGAGCCGGTGAAGCTCACCATGTCGACGTCGGAGGAGGCCACAGCCTCCTCGCCGACCTCCACCGCCCGGCCGGAGACCACGTTCACCACCCCGGGCGGGGCCCCCGCCGCTTCCAGCGCCTCCGCCATCCGGTAGACGGACAGCGGGTCCTGCGGTGCCGGCTTCACCACCACCGTGTTGCCCATGGCCAGCGCCGGGGCGACCTTTCCGGCCGGGTTCGCCCACGGGTTGTTGTAGGACGTGACGCAGGTGACGACGCCGACGGGCTGTCGTATCGCGAGCGCGCCCATCACGCCCGCCTTCCCCATCGGCCCCGCCTCGTTGATCTGCGGCGGGATCGCCCACTCGGCCGGTTCGACCCGCGCGTACCGGCGGAAGCGGGCCGCCGCCACCCCCACCTGCATCCCGCGCGCCGTCCCGGTCGTGGCCCCGGTCTCCGCCTGGGCCAGATCCGCGTACGGGAGCAGCTGGCCGCGGATGATGTCCGCGGCCCGCCCGAGCACGGCCGCCCGCTCCTCCGGGGCCGTCCGGGACCACGGGCCGAAGGCCTCGCGGGCCGCGGCGCAGGCCGCGCGCACCTGATGCCGTGAGGCCTCCGGCGCCAGGCCGACGGTCTCCTCGGTGGCCGGGTCGGTCACCGGGTGGTGACCGGCGTCCGGCTCCACCCAGGCGCCGCCGATGAACAGCCGCTGCCCTTCGGACGGGGAACTCACCGGGTGCTCACCGTCCTCGTGTCCCGCCCGGAGCGCAGTACCTTCCCGGGTACGGCCCCGCTCACCACGTCGTCCCGGATCGCCTCGATGCCGTTGACCCACACGGCCCGCACCCCGATCGCCCGGGAGTCCAGCCGCGGACTGTCACCCGGCAGGTCGTGCACCAGGGTGGCCTGGCCCGCGTCGATCCGCTCCGGGTCGAACAGCACCAGATCCGCATGCCAGCCCTCCCGGATCCGGCCGCGCTCACGCAGCCCGAACAGCCGCGCGGGGTCGTCCGTCAGCATCTTCACCGCCTGCTCCAGGCCCAGCAGCTGCCGGCCGCGCAGACAGTCACCGATGAAACGGGTGGTGTACGGCGCTCCGCACATGCGGTCCAGATGCGCGCCCGCGTCCGAGCCGCCGAGCATGACGTCCTCGTGCCGCCAGGTCTCCGCCCTGAGCGCCCAGGAGTCCGGGTCGTTGTCGGTGGGCATGGGCCACAGGACCGTACGGAGTTCGTCGGCGGCGCAGATCTCGACCAGGCAGTGGAAGGGGTCCTGGCCCCGCTCCGCCGCGATGTCGCGGACCACCCGGCCGGTCAGCCCGGCGTTCGCCTCGCTGTACGTGTCGCCGATGACGTACCGCCCGAAGTTCGCCAGCCGCCGGAAGACGCCGGCCTCCTTCGACCGGGCGCGCCGGAGCAACTCCGCCCGCACGTCCGGGTCACGGAGCTTCGTGATCCGCTCGGGGACGGGGAGGCCGAGGATCGGGCCCCACCCGGGGATGAGGTTGAGCGCGCAGAACGTACCGAGCGACATGTTCATCGGCGTGAGGATCGGCATCGTGAGGGCGACGATCCGCCCGCCCGCCTTCCGCGCCCGCTCGCTCGCCGTCAGCTGCCTGGGCACCCGCTCCGGGACCGCCGCGTCGACCGTGAGGACGTTCCAGTTCAGGGGGCGTCCGGCGGCCGCGCTCATCTCCACGAACAGATCGATCTCGTCGTCGCTGAACTGGTCCAGGCAGCCCGCGACGATCGCCTCGATCTGCGTGCCCTCGTGCTCCCCGACGGCCTTCGACAGGGCCAGCAGCTCGGCGGGCAGCGCGTGCCGGGAGGCGACGGGCTGCCCGTCCCCGTCGGAGTGCGTGCTGGACTGGGTGGTGGAGAAGCCCCAGGCGCCGGCGTCCATGGCCTCGTGCAACAGCCGTACGATCTCGGCGAGTTGTTCCTCGCTGGGCTGCCCGCCGACCGCGTCCGGCCCCATCACGTACCGGCGCAGGGCACAGTGCCCGACCATGAAGCCGGCGTTGACGGCGATCCGCCCTTCGAGCGCGTCCAGATACTCCCCGAAGGAGGTCCAGTCCCAGGGCGCCCCTTCCTCCAGCGCGACCAGGGACATCCCCTCCACCTTGGACATCATGCGGCGGGTGTAGTCGGCGTCCTCGGGCCGGTCCGGATTGAGGGGCGCGAGGGTGAACCCGCAGTTCCCGGCCGCGACCGTGGTCACCCCGTGGTTCAGGGAGGGGGTCGCGTACGGGTCCCAGAAGAGCTGGGCGTCGTAGTGGGTGTGCGGGTCGACGAAGCCGGGGGCGAGGACGAGCCCGATGGCGTCCTCGCTGGTCCGGGACTCCTCGGTGACGGTTCCGACGACGGCGATACGACCGTCACGGATGCCGACGTCGGCGGTGAAGGCGGGCACACCGGTCCCGTCGACGACGGTCGCGCCCTTGATGACGTGATCGAGCATGAACCTGGTCTCCTCAAACCTGCGATGCGGTGACCGACCTGCTTTCCTACGCCCCCGCCCCCGCCCGGAACCGCGTGGTCCGATGCACAGGATCCGTGTCGATCTTCGGAATCACGTGCTCCCCGATCAGCCGAATCGTCTGCAGCGTCTCCTCCCTGGGCACCCCCACCGGCAGCCCGAAGCTCAGCTGATCGGCCCCGGCCTGCTCCCACCGCTTGCACTGCCGCAGCACCTCGTCCGGGTCGCCGCAGATCAGCAGTTCCTCCTCGACCAGCAGCTCAACGAACTCCGGCGTGTACTCGGGAAGGGTCTCCGGCCAGACCGGGAAGCCCTCGGGCCGCGGGAACGTGTCGTGGTACCGGAACACCAGCGAGGGCAGATAGTGCAGCCCCCCGGACGCCGCGATCCGGATCGCCTCGTCGTGCGTCGGCGCGCAGATCGCCGTGGTGGTCACCATGACGTTGTCGTTCACGAAGTCCCCGACGGGCTCCGCGTTCACGATGGCGGTCTTGTACTGCTCCAGCACCCACTCCATGTCGGAGACCTTCTGGATGCTGAAGCCGAGCACGCCGAGTCCCTTCCGCGCGGCCATGGCGTACGACGGCGGCGACCCGGCCGCGTACCACATCGCCGGATGCGACTTGCCGTACGGCTTGGGCAGGACCTTCCTGGGCGGCAGCTGCCAGTGCTTGCCCTGGAAGCCGGCGTACTCGTCCTGGAGCCACATCTTGGGGAACTCGGCGATGGTCTCTTCCCAGATCTCCTTGGTGTAGTTCATGTCGGTCACGCCCGGCAGGAAGCCGAGGATCTCGTGGCTGCCCGCGCCCCGCCCGCTGCCGAACTCGAAGCGGTTGCCGGAGAGGTGATCGAGCATGGCGACCTTCTCGGCCACCTTCACCGGGTGGTTGACCTGGGCGAGCGGGTTGAAGATCCCCGAGCCGAGGTGGATGCGCTCGGTGGCGTGGGCCAGGTAGCCGAGGAAGACGTCGTTGGCGGACAGGTGCGAGTACTCGTCCAGGAAGTGGTGCTCGGACGCCCAGGCGTACTTGAAGCCGGACTTGTCCGCCTGGATGACGTACTCGGTCTCCTCCATCAGTGCCTTGTGCTCGGCCAGCGGGTCGGTCTCGGCGCGCTTGCCCACGTATCCCTGTACAAAGAGCCCGAATTCCAAGGCGGTTCACCGTCCCTGTTGTTCTTCGCCTGCTTCTGACGCTTGCTTGTTTCTGACGCCTCGTCAGATTCCAACTAGCGCCTGACTGTGGCACCACGGGGTTGCACCGTCAATAGCTGACGATTAGTCAGATCGCGCGGTCAGATCACGCTCACGCCGGCCAGCCACCCGCCGTCGATCACGAACGGCTGCCCGGTGATGTACGAGGAGTCGTCCGAGGTGAGGAAGAGGGCCAGCCGGGCCACCTCCTCCGGCCTGCCGATCCGGCCGAGCGGCACGAGCTTGCGGTACAGCTCGTCCAGGGCCCGGCTCATCTCCTCAGGGTCGGCGTCCGGGTCGAGCCGTGCCGGGTTGGACATCGCGGTGTCGATGGCGCCCGGACAGATGGCGTTGACCCGGATCCGGCGGCCGGCCAGCTCCAGGGCGGCGACCCGGGTGAGCCCCAGGACGGCGTGCTTGGTCGCCGCGTACGTGCCCACGGCCGCCATCCCGGTGAGCGCGGTGTACGAGGCGGTGTTGACGATCGTGCCCCCGTCGGCCATCTCGGGCGCCACGGTCTTCATACCGAGGAAGCAGCCGACCTGGTTGACCTGTATGACCTGCATGAACTCTTCGAGGGGCGTGTCCACGAGGGAGTTGAAGCGCAGGATGCCCGCGTTGTTGACGAGCCCGTCGACCCGGCCGTACGCCTTCTTGGCGGCCATGAGGGCCCCCTGCCAGTCGGCCTCCTCGCCCACGTCGAGGTGGACGTACAGCGCGCCTAGTTCCTTGGCGAGCTCCTCGCCCCGGTCGTCCAGCACATCGGTCAGGACGACCCTCGCGCCCTCGCCGGCGAACAGCCGCGCCTCCTGCTCGCCCTGCCCGCGCGCCGCTCCCGTGACGATCACGACGCGTCCGTCCAGCTTGCCCATGTCCACTCCTCAGCCTGGGTCGAGCCCGGGGGCGACCTCGGCCCCGAAGGCGGTCATCTGGTCGGTGAGCTCCGCGCGGCTGCGGCAGCGGAAGCGCACCTGGATCTGGTGCACGCCCATGGCCCGGTAGGCGCGCAGCGACTCGGCGAGGGCGTCGGGGGTGCCGGAGAGGGTGCGGCGCCCGACGTCCCAGGCGGGCGTGCCGACGTACAGGGGCTCGGTGATGGCTCCGACGGTCAGGGGCGCCTCGACGCCTGCTTCCGCCCGTATGCGCTTGAGCTCGGCGATCCGGGCGGGCAGCCGGTCCCGCGGATCCCCCTGCGGCAGCCAGCCGTCACCCTTGAGCGCGGCCCGGCGTACGGCGGCGGGCGAGGACCCGCCGACCCACAGGGGGACCTGGGTCTGGGCGGGCCGGGGAAGCTGCCCGAGCCCTTCGAAGTCGTACAGCTTCCCGTGGTGCTCGGGGAACTCGTCCGGGCCCAGCGCGGCCCTCAGCGCGTCGATCGTCTCGTCCAGCACGGCCCCGCGCTGCCGGAAGTCCACCCCGAGCGCCGTGAACTCCTCCTCCACGTGCCCGGCGCCGACCCCGAGGATCAGGCGGCCGCTCGCGAGGTGGTCGAGGGTGGCGTACTGCTTGGCGGTGAGGAGCGGATGCCGCAGGCCCACGATGGCGACATGGCTGAGCAGCCGCACCCGCTCGGTGACGGCGGCGAGGTGGGAGAGGGTGGCGACGGGGTCGTACCAGACCGTGCTCATGGCCGCGGCCAGCCGCCGCGGGAC
The DNA here is from genome assembly GCF_042895285.1 of Streptomyces sp. NPDC001406. NCBI lineage: Bacteria > Bacillati > Actinomycetota > Actinomycetes > Kitasatosporales > Streptomycetaceae > Streptomyces > Streptomyces sp. NPDC001406. The sequence continues at coordinate 82,748 of NZ_JBIAWG010000010.1, read as the reverse complement.
GGCGACGTGGTCGCAGCAGGCGATGTAGTCGAACCCGGCCCGGTCGGCGGTCCGCGCGATCTCCACCAGGTCGGCCGGTCCCGCGCCGGCCTCCCAGCCCTCGGCGTAGATCGTGCTCTGGGACTGGACGGGGAGCTGGATGCCGTAGGCGAGGCTCACGCGGACCCCTTCCACAGCCCGTCCCGAGTGAGCCCCAGCAGCTCGATGGCGTTCCCCCGGACGATCCGCTCGACGACGTCCGCCGGGAGGTGGCCCATCTGGGCCTCGCCGACCTCCCTCGACTTCGGCCAGGTGGAGTCGGAGTGGGGGTAGTCGGTCTCGTACAGCACATTGCCGACGCCGATGGAGTCGAGGTTGCGCAGCCCGAAGGCGTCGTCGAAGAAGCAGCCGTAGACGTGCTCGGCGAACAGCTCGGAGGGCGGCCGGGTGACCTTGTCGGCGACGCCGCCCCAGCCCCGGTTCTCCTCCCACACCACGTCGGCGCGCTCCAGGATGTACGGGATCCAGCCGATCTGCCCCTCCGCGTACATGACCTTGAGGTTCGGGAAGCGCTCGAACTTCCCGCTCATCAGCCAGTCGACCATCGAGAAGCAGCAGTTGGCGAAGGTGATGGTGGAGCCGACGGCGGGCGGGGCGTCGGCGGAGGTGGAGGGCATACGGCTGCTGGAGCCGATGTGCATGGCGACGACCGTGCCGGTCTCGTCGCAGGCCGCGAGGAAGGGGTCCCAGTCGTCGGTGTGGACGGAGGGGAGCCCGAGGTGCGGGGGTATCTCGGAGAAGGCGACGGCGCGGACGCCACGGGCGGCGTTGCGGCGGATCTCCGCGGCCGCCAGCTCGGCGTCCCACAGGGGTATGAGGCCGAGCGGTATCAGCCGCCCGCGCGCCTCGGGCCCGCACCACTCCTCCACCATCCAGTCGTTGTAGGCGCGCACGCACAGCAGGGCGAGCTCACGGTCCTTGGCCTCGGTGAAGGTCTGGCCGCAGAAGCGCGGGAAGGTCGGGAAGCAGAGGGCGGACTGGACATGATTGACGTCCATGTCGGCGAGCCGCTGCAAAACGTCGTACGACCCGGCCCGCATCTGCTCGTACGTGATCACCTCCAGCTTGATCTCGTCCCTGCTGTAGCCGACGGCGGTGTCGAGGCGGGTGAGGGGCCGGTGCAGATCCTCGTAGACCCACCAGTCGCCGATGGGCCCGTCGTCCCCCTGCCTTCCCATCACGGGCTTGAACCGCCCGCCGAGGAAGGACATGTCCTTGAGCGGGGCGCGGACGATACGCGGCCCGGTGTCCCGGTACTTGGCCGGCAGCCGGTCCTGCCAGACGTTCGCGGGCTCAACGGTGTGGTCGTCGACGGAGATGATCTCCGGCAGTTCTGTCCGGGTGTCCATGGCGCTCACGGTAGCGCCGATCTGACGGTCCGTCAGCTATCGTGCGGGCGTCCGTGATGGTGAGGTGTGTGCGGAACTGTGCGGAGAGCTTGTGAGGGGCTTGTGGACTCCAGTGAGCCGGGCTGTGATCGGCGTCTCGCACGGCTGACGCATCCGCCATGAACAAGGCAAACTGACGGAGTGGTTCGGGATGTCTAGGGGGACGGGCATGGACGGTGTACCGCGGGTACCGGAGCAGCGGCGCCCCGGCTCCTTGGAGGAGCCGGCCGCGCTGCGCTTCAGCGTGCTCGGTCCGGTGCGCGCCTGGCGCGGCGAGGAGCCGCTCAACACCGGCTCCCCCCAGCAGCGGGCGCTGCTCGCCGCCCTGTTGCTGCGCGAGGGCAGGACGGCGACCGCGGCCGAGCTGATCGACGCCCTGTGGGGCGCCGAGCCGCCCTCGCAGGCGCTGGCGGCGGTGCGGACGTACGCCTCGCGGCTGCGCAAGGTGCTGGACCCCGGGGTCCTGGTGAGCGAGTCCGGCGGCTACGCGGTCCGTGACCTGGGCGAGGGCGCACTGGACCTGGCGGCGGCCCAGGACCTGGCGGCGGACGCGGAGAAGGCGCGCAGCGCCGGGGATCTGTGCCATGCGCGGCATGTACTGAACCAGGCGCTGGGGCTGTGGGACGGCGAACCCCTGGCCGGCGTACCCGGCCCGTACGCGGATGCCCAACGCGTCCGCCTGGAGGAATGGCGGCTGCAACTCCTCGAATCGCGCCTGGACATGGACCTGGAGCAGGGCTGCCACGCGGAGGCGGTGTCGGAGCTGACGGCACTGACGGCCGCGCACCCGCTCCGCGAGCGCCTGCGCGAGCTGCTGATGCTGGCGCTGTACCGCAGCGGCCGCCAGGCGGAGGCACTGGCGGTCTACGCGGACACCAGGCGCCTGCTGGCGGAGGAACTGGGCGTCGACCCGCGCTCCGGCCTGAAGGAACTCCAGCAGCGGATCCTCCAGGCGGACCCGGCCCTCGCGGAACCCTCCGCTCCGGTGGCCGAGCCGGCGGCGGTCCCGGTACGGCCCGCGCAACTCCCCGCGACCGTCCCCGACTTCACGGGCCGCTCCTCCTTCGTCTCCGAGCTGAGCGAGGTGCTGGCGTCGGCCGAGGGCCGGGTGATGGCCGTATCGGCGCTGGCCGGGATCGGGGGCGTGGGCAAGACGACGCTGGCGGTGCACGTGGCGCACCAGGCGCGGACGGCATTCCCGGACGGACAGCTGTACGTGGACCTGCAAGGCGCGGGCCCACGGGCGGCGGAGCCGGAGACGGTGCTCGGCTCCTTCCTGCGCGCCCTGGGCACCCCGGACTCCTCCATCCCCGACTCGCTGGAGGAACGGGCGGCGCTGTACCGCTCGGTGCTGGACGGCCGCCGGGTCCTGGTCCTCCTCGACAACGCGAAGGACGCGGCACAGGTACGACCACTGCTGCCGGGCACCGAGGGCTGCGCGGCCCTGGTGACGTCGCGGGTGCGGATGGTGGACCTGGCGGGCGCGCATCTAGTGGACCTGGATGTAATGTCGCCGGACGAGGCGCTTTCCCTGTTCACGAAGATCGTGGGTGAGGAGAGGGTGGCGAGCGAACGCGAGGCCGCCCTGGACGTGGTGGCGGCGTGCGGCTTCCTGCCGCTGGCGATCCGCATCGCGGCCTCCCGCCTGGCGGCCCGCCGCACCTGGACGGTCTCGGTCCTGGCGGCCAAGCTCGCGGACGAACGGCGCCGACTGGACGAACTCCAGGCGGGTGACCTGGCGGTCAAGGCAACGTTCGAACTGGGCTACGGCCAGCTGGAGCCGGCCCAGTCCCGCGCATTCCGCCTGCTGGGCCTGGCCGACGGCCCGGACATGTCACTGGCGGCGGCTGCGGCGGTCCTGGATCTGCCGGTGGAGGAGACGGAGGACTTGCTGGAGTCCCTGGTGGACACCTCCTTGCTGGAGTCGGCGGCTCCTGGCCGCTACCGCTTCCACGACCTGGTCCGGCTCTACGCGCGTGCCTGCGCGGAACGTGACGAACAGCCGCCGGGCGAGCGGGACGCGGCGATGTCACGGTTGCTGGACTTCTATCTGGCCAATGCGTCGGAGGTCTATGCACTTGAGCGTCCTGGTGATCGGACGGTGGCGCACCTTGAGAAGAGCCGCTACGCGGGGCAGGAGTTCACCGATGCAGCGGACGCACTGGACTGGCTGCATGCAGAGGCCGAGCCTCTCCTCGCATGCGTCCAGCAGTCCCTGAAGCCCGCTACGTTGCGACGGGCCGTTGACCTCCTCGTGGCCACCATCGACCTGGCCGAGTCCGGGGCTGGTTCACTCCGGTACGAGAGGACGGCCATAGCGGCACGTGACGCCGCCGCCTCCCAGGGCGACGCGCATGCCGAGGTTCGCGCGCGGATCACGCTGGCCCAGGTCCTCAGCCAGGCAGGCCGGTTCGAGGAAGCGGAACGAGAGGCCAAGCGCGCCGATCTCCTCAACGAGGCCGCCGCCGACCCTTGGACCAGCAGCACCGCTCCCAACCAGCTGGGCATCATCGCGATTTGCAGGTCTCTCTACGCCGACGCCGAGGGCTATTTCATCCGGGCCATCGACGCCTTCCGCGCCGATGAGAACAAGCCGGGCGAAGCGAGCGCGGTCTGCAATCTGTCGCGGACGCTGGCCTCCATGGGACGCAGTGAGCGCGCTGTGGAACTTGCTCAACAGGGCATCAAAATCTACGACGACCTGGGCCTGTCGGTGCGTCTGGCCAATGCGCGGTACGCCTCGGGGATCGTCCTCACCCAGGCCGGCAGGCTGCCAGAGGCTCTGGAGCAGCTCGAAAAGGCACTTCACATCTTCAAGGACAGCCGTCAGCGCCTCTGGGAAGGCACCACCCACTTCCGCATCGCACAGGTACACCTCGCGGCCCATCGCCCGGCTCAGGCCGCTCAGCACGCCGAACAGGCTCTGGGGATCGGCTGCATCGGTGGTGACTGGATGAGGGCCAATGCTTTGACTCTCCTGGGCAAGGCCCTGGAGGCACTCGGCCAGCCGGACCGAGCCCGTGCTTGTTGGCGTGATGCTCTCGGTATCTACGACACGGCCGGTTCCTCCGAGGCCGCCGAGGTACGCGGCCTGCTGTCTCCACTCACCGCCGTCTGAATGCCTCACGCCGGGAGCGTTCATCGAACGTTTATGGGCCGCTGCCACGATCTACTCCTGAATCCGTCGCGTCGGGGGGCAGGCGGATCGAAGGGGCCCCACAGCTACTCTGAGGCCTCCGGAACGCCCGTTCGGCGGCCCTCGGGGGAGTTGCCGAACGGGCGCTTTCGTCACAATGCACCTTTATCTGATGGGGAGTTCTCGCCATGAGCGAAGCCAAGAAGGCCGAGGAGATCACCACGCTGGACCAGCACGCGCCGGCCCCGCCCGCCCTGACGGAGGAAGTCACCACGCTGGACCAGCACGCGCCGGCCCCGCCCGCCCTGACGGAGGAAGTCACGACGCTGGACCAGCACGCGCCGGCGCCGCCCGCCCTGGACCTGAACGGCAAGTAAGCCTCACCCCAAGGGGGATCGGCCGCGGCGGTGCGGAGGGGAGGCCGCCGCGGCCGAGGTGTGTCCAGGGGCAGGACCCAGCCGCTCCAAGGCGGATCGCCCCTCGCGGAGACGGAGGTGGTGGAGCGGCAGGGCCTGCGGGTCACCTCTCCCGGCCGTACCCTCATCGACCTGCTCCGGGACGGCCCCAGGGACGACGCGATCGTCGCCGTGGACTCCGCTCTCGCCCACCGCACGGTCGGACGCGTCCGCCGCGCCCCGATCACGAGGCTCGACGGTCAGGGCCCTCAAGTGGCTGGCGCTGTGCGACCCTCGCGCGGGCTCACCGGCCGAGACCATCGCCCGTCTACGGATGTACGACGCCGGGCTCCGCCCCGAGAGCCAAGCCGAGCTACACACCCCGGACGGCCGCCGCTGCTTCGTCGACTTCCTCTTCCGGGCAGCCGGCCTTGCAGTGGAGATCGAGGGGTTCGCCTATCACGGCACCCGCGACTCCCACCGACGGGACATCGCCCGCTACAACCAACTCCACCAGTGCCCGGAGATCACAAGGCCCCTCCGCTACAGCGCCGAGGATGTCTTCCACCGACCGGCGCGCATGATCGGGGAGATCCGGGGCGTTCTGGCGACGCTGGCTGCGCGGGACCAGCGGGACGCCCTTGCCGACCGGAGTTGAGCCGGTTCCGTGGGATTTCCAGCCGGTGAAGGCTTCTTAGGCTGGCGTCGATTTCAAGTGACCGTCGGGGCAACAGCCGGACAGCTTGCCCCCCTCGCCCCCAGCCCCCTTACCGCCCCCGCGCCCCCTCACCGCCCCCGCAGTTCCCCCTTCACCACCTTCCCCCCGGCATTCCGAGGCAGTTCGCTCACGAACTCCACCATCCTCGGGACCTTGTAGTTGGCCATCTCGCGGCGGGACCAGGCGATCAGGTCGTCCCCGGTGAGCACGGCGCCCGGCCTGCGCACCACGAACGCCTTGCCGACCTCGCCCAGGCGGGGGTCCGGGACGCCGATCACCGCTACGTCCGCCACATCCGGGTGCAGGCCCAGGAGTTGCTCTATTTCCGCCGGGTACGCGTTGAAGCCGCCCACTATGAACATGTCCTTGATACGGTCCGTGATGCGAAGGTTCCCCGCCTCGTCCAGGACGCCCACGTCACCCGTGCGCAGCCAGCCGTCCGCTGTCATCGTCCGCGTCGTCGCCGTCTCGTCCTCGTAGTAGCCGCGCATGACGTTGAAGCCGCGGACCAGGACCTCACCGGGGGTGCCGGGAGGTACCGACTTGTCCTCGGCGTCCGCGACCTTCACCTCCGTTCCCGGTATCGCCCTGCCCGACGTCGACGCGATCACCGTCGGGTCGTCTCCTCGGCGGCACATCGTCACGATGCCGCTTGCCTCCGACAAGCCGTACGCCGTCAGGACCGTGTCCACGCCCAGTTCGCCGCGCAGGCGTTCCACCAGCCGCAGCGGGACCACCGCCGCGCCCGTCACCACCAGGCGCAGCGCCGACAGGTCATGGGCGTCCCGGGCCGGGTGGTCCAGGAGGGACTGGTGCAGGGTGGGTGGGCCGGGCAGGACCGACACTCGCTCCGCCGCGATGTTCGCCAGCACCGTGTCCACGTTGAACACCGGCTGCGGGATCATCGTCGCGCCCCGCATCAGGCACGCGATCACGCCCGCCTTGTAACCGAAGGTGTGGAAGAAGGGGTTCACGATGAGGTAGCGGTCGCCCCGGATCAGACCCCCCAGGTCCGCCCACACCTCGTACGCCCGCAGCGTCTGCGCATGCGTGATCACCGCGCCCTTCGGGCGGCCGGTCGTGCCCGACGTGAAGATGATGTCCGAGAGCGATGAGCCGTCCAGTTCACCCGCCCGGCGTCGCACCTCCGCCCCACCCACGCCCTCCCCCGCCGCCAGGAAGTCCTTCCACGTCCGGAAGTCGGCCGGTGCGTCGTCCGACAGGACCACCACCTGTTCCAGGGACGGCAGCCCCGGCAGGGGACCGGGACCTCCATCCCCATCCGCATCCCCTTTTCCATCCCCATCCCCATCCCCCGCCGCCCGCCTCAGCGACGCCACATACGACGTCCCCAGGAACGTTCCCGTCACGAACAGGAGCCGGGTTCCGCTGCGGCGCAGTACGTCCGCCGCCTCCGTGCCCTTGAAGCGGGTGTTGAGGGGGACCAGGACCGCGCCCGCCGATACCGCGCCGAGTGCCGAGACGATCCAGTCGAGGGAGTTGGGGGCCCAGACGGCCACCCGGTCGCCCACCTCCAGCCCGCTCGCGATGCAGGCCGCCGCCGCGCGTTCCACCCGCGCGCCCAACTCCGCGTACGAGATCCTCGTACGGCCGTCCACCACCGCCTCGGCGTCCGCGTGCTGCTCCGCAGCCGACCGCACCAGGCCAGGGATGCTGCCCCATTCCACGTCACCGCGCACAACCGGCCTCCCCACGCATAGCTGACTGACCGTCAGATTAGCTGTAGCCTGACGCCCTGTCAGCAGACGGTGACCGCCCCGGAGGTGTGCGCAGCATGGCTGGAGGATCGGGAGGGTCTGGGGGATCGAGAGGGTCCACAGGATCTGGAGCAGCTGGGATCAAGGACGCCACCGCCATCGTCGGGATCGGGCAGACGGCCTTCGCCAAGCGCCTTCCCGAGGACGAGCGGACCCTCGCCTGCCGTGCCGTCCTCGCCGCGCTCGACGACGCTGGGATCGACCCCGGAGAGGTCGACGCGCTCGCCTCCTTCACCATGGAGGAGACGGACGAGGTCGAGCTCGCCAAGGCCCTCGGGCTCGGCGATCTCACCTTCTTCAGCAAGGTCGGCTACGGAGGGGGCGGCTCCTGCGCCACCGTCGCGCACCTCGCCGCCGCCATCGCCGCCGGACAGGCCACCGTCGGCGTCGCCTGGCGCTCGCGCAAGCGCGGGAGCGGGCCGCGGCCGTGGACCAACACCGCCGTGCAACTGCCCACGCCCGCCCAGTGGACCCGGCCCTTCGGGCTGCTCAGACCGGCCGACGAGATCGCCATGCTCGCCCGTCGTTACATGCACGAGTACGGCGCGACCCGGGACCATCTCTGCAACGTCGCCCTCGCCTGCCGCAACCGCGCCAACCAGAACCCCGCCGCGATCATGTACGAGCGGCCCCTGACCCGCGAGATGTACATGACCGCCCGCTGGATCAGCGAGCCGCTCTGTCTCTACGACAACTGCCTGGAGACGGACGGGGCGTTGGCGTGCGTGATCGTCTCCGCCGAGCGGGCGCGGGACTGCCGGCGGGAGCCCGTGTACGTCCACTCCGCCGCCCAGGGGCTGCCCGCCCAGCACCACGGCATGGTCAACTACTGGAACGACGACCCCCTCACCGGCCCCGCCTGGACCGCCGCCCGCCACCTGTGGAAGCACGCCGACCTCACCCCCGAGGACGTGGACGTCGCCCAGATATACGACGCGTTCACCCCGCTCATACCGCTGTCGCTGGAGGGCTACGGCTTCTGTGGGAGGGGAGAAGGCGGGGCGTTCACCGAGGGGGGCGCCCTGGAGATCGGCGGGCGGCTGCCCCTCAACACGGGGGGAGGCGGACTCTCCGAGGCGTACGTCCATGGCTTCAACCTCATCAACGAGGGCGTGAAGCAACTGCGCGGGACCAGCACCGCCCAGGTCCCGGGCGCCTCCACCTGCCTGGTCACGGCAGGCGAGGGAGTTCCCACGTCCGCTCTCCTGCTGAGGAGTTGACCTCCCATGCTGTCTCCCGTCACCGATGCCGACGGCGCCCCCTTCTGGGAGTACGCCGCCCGGGGCGAGCTGCGCGTCCAGGCGTGCGCCGACTGCGGCGAGCCCCGCTTCCCGCCCCGGCCCTGCTGCCCGCACTGCCGGTCCTTCGCCTGCGAGTGGCGGCCGACGAGCGGGCGGGGGCGCATCTGGTCGTACGTCCGTCCTCATCCGCCGCTGCTGGCCGGCTACGCGGAGCTGGCGCCGTACAACGTCATCCTCGTCGAGCTCGACGAGCTGCCCCGGATACGGCTCGTCGGGAATCTCGTCAGTGGGGCGGGCGCGTCCATCAACTCCGTGCCGGAGAGCCGGATTCGGGTCGGGGCTCGGGTGCAGGTTGTTTTCGAGCCCGGCAGCGGGCTTCCCCAGTGGGTCCTGGAGCGGCCATGAGCGGCACCCTCCGGGTCACCACCGACAAGGACACCGGCGTTGCCGTCGTCACCCTCGACCGGCCCCGGAGGCTCAATGCCATCGACCTCGCCATGGCCGCCGAACTCGAGGACACGTGGAGGGCGTTGCGGTTCGACGACTCCGTGCGGGCCGTCGTGCTCACCGGTGCCGGGGAGCGGGCCTTCTGCACGGGGCTGGACCGGGACGCCGTCGTGCCGCAGCCCTCGTCGCCGTACATGCAGGACGATCCGCTGATCGCCATCGGGCCGAAGACGAACGACCTGTGGAAGCCCGTCGTCGCCGCCGTGTGCGGGATGGCCTGCGGGGGTGCCTTCTATCTGCTCGGGGAGTCTGACTTCGTCGTTGCCGACACCAGTGCGTCGTTCTTCGATCCGCATACGACGTACGGCATGGTCAGCGCGTACGAGTCCGTGCTGATGGCACAGCGCATGCCGTACGGGGAAGTCGCGCGGATGGTGCTGATGGGCAACGCCGAGCGGATCGGGGCCGAGCGGGCGCATGCCATCGGGCTCGTCTCCGAACTCACCGCGCCGGGCGGCGCGTTGGCCGCTGCCGTGCGGTGTGCGACCGTCATCGCCGGGTATCCCGCCGAGGCCGTGCAGGGCACGGTGCGGGCGCTGTGGGCCGCCAAGGAGGCGGCCCGGGAACGTGGGTTCGCGCAGGCGCCGCATCTGATCGCGCTGGGGAATCTGCCGGGCGAGCGGCAGGCGGAGCTGTTCGCCGCCCGGCGGCCCGGCGGTTTCCGGACGCGGTGACGCGCGGGCCTGTCAGCTGACGGCCGGTGCGGCCGCTTCCAGGTCGCAGTGGTCGACGCGGGCGGCACGGTCGTCGTAGCCGCGGATGTCGACCTGCGCGGTCGCCTTGTCGTTCGCGGGCACGCCGACCTCCTCCACCCGGGAGATGATCTCGGCGTCCCGGGCGTCCCTGAAGGTGATGGTGACGGCGAAAGTGCCCTCGTCGGCGTTGGGGTTGGTGACCTCGACGGTCGCGTACGGCTTCTTCGGCGTCGCGCAGCTCAGCAGCTTCGCCGTCGCGTCGTCCAGGGCCGGCGCGGTGGTGCCGCTGCCGCTGCCGTAGTCGTCGTCCGAGTTGTCGTTGTCGTCGTACGGATCAGAGTCCCGGTAGGAGCCGCCGCCCGAGGTGCCGTAGTCGTCGTCGTCCTTGTACGTCCCGCCGCCGGACGTGGACGACGACGTGTCGTCGTGGTCCTGGCTGGAGCTGCTGCAGCCGCCTCCGCCGCCGCTCCCGGAATGGTGGTACCCGTGCCCGTGTCCGTGCCCGCGTCCCGATGTGAAGCCGGTCAGCGCGAGAACCACCAACGCCGACACAGCTGTGAACCTGAGTGTGCGCCCCCGTGATCGCATGCCGTCACCCTACCGAGCGGGGGACTACGTCGTGCGGGCGGTGCCCGTCCCCTTCTCCGCGTCCAGGGCGTAGACACAGCGGTCCTTGCTGCACGCGTACACGACCCCGTCCTTCACGACGGGCGATCCGGTGATCTCGCCGCCGGTCGCCAGCTTCCACCGCAGGCGGCCGTCGTCGGCCTTCAGGGTGTAGAGGAGGTGGTCGGTGGAGCCGAAGTGGATGCGGCCCTCGGCGACCGCGGGGGCGCCCACGATGTCGCCGCCCGACTGGAAGCGCCACTTGGGCGTGCCGGTGACCGCGTCCAGCGTGTACAGGCCCTTGCCGCTGCCGACGTGGACATGGCCCGCGGCCACCAGGACCGGCTCGATGGAGGCCCGGGACTCGGTGGCGATGCGCCAGCGGTCGCGGCCGTCGGTGGCGTCGAGGGCGTAGACCGTGCCGAGGTAGTCGGCGAGGTAGATGCCGCCGCCGGTGACCGCGGGGCCGGGGACGAAGGTGGGCGCGCAGAGGAAGACCGCGGGGGCCTCGAAGTGCCAGCGCACCATGCCGCTCGCCACTTCGATGGCCAGGACTCTGGAACCGGCCGAGACATAGAGGTAGCCGTCGGACGCATGGGTGAGCCGGACCGGGACCCCGCCGCAGGACGCGGCGTCGCCGATCGGGTACGACCAGCGCTCCTCGCCGGTGCGGGCCTCCAGCGCGCGCAGCCGGGCGTCCTGCCAGACGTAGACCGTGCCGTCGTGGACGGCGGGTCCGGCCTCGGGGGACTCGAAGTCGGTCTGGCAGCCGGTGATCTCCCAGAGCTTCTGCCCGCCCGAGGCCTCCCACGCCTGCACGCCGCCGCCGCGGGTGCCGGTGACGACCGTGCCGCGGTCGGCGTGCAGGGAGTACACCCAGGCCTCGGTGGACAGCCGCCACAGATCGGCGCCCTCACGGGCCTCCAGGGCGAACAGGGTGGGGCCGTCGGAGGCGTGGATACGGCCGTCCGCGACCGCCATCGACCAGGCCACGTCGCGGGTCTTGAAGCGGCGGCGGCCGGTGGCCACGTCCAGGGCGTGCACCTCGAAGGAGGTGACGTAGACGAGGTCGCCGTCGACGGACGGGGTGCCCCAGACGTCGTTGGACATGCGGAAGCGCCAGGGGCGCCAGCCGGACGCCGTCTCCGGGGGTACGGCCGGGGGCGCCGGTACGGCGGGATCGGCGCCGTTGACGCCGGGGCGGGGGCGCGACCAGTTGGCGACCAGGCCGGCCTCCGGCGGGGGTGCCTTGACGGCGGCGGCGCGGGCGTCGGCGACGCGCGGGCCGGGGCCGATGGGCACCTTGGCGCCGGCCAGCCGGACGGGACCGGCGTCGGGGCCGCCGGCGGGCGCGCCGACCGGGACGGGCGGGGCCGCGATCACCGGGTCGTGCGGCGGCGGGGGCGGCACCCCGGGTCCGCCGGGCAGGGCGGGTGCCGCGGCCCGGCCGCCGCTGCGCGGGCCGGCGGGCGCGGGCTTGGCCGCCGGGCGGCCGCCGCGGCGGGACTCGATCAGGGCGACCGCCTTCTCGGGCAGCCACGCCGACGCCGTACCGCTGTCGTCGGAGCCGGAGCCGAAGAGGTGGGGGGCGAGCTGGGCCTGGAGGTCGGCTGGGTTGGGCCGGCCGGTGGCCTCCATCTGCATCAGGGACTCGATCAGCGGGCGCAGCTCGTCCGGGAGCCCCTCCAGGTCGGGGCCCTCGCGCAGCAGCATGAAGACGGTCTCGACGGGGTTGGCGCCGTGGAAGGGCGGGTGTCCGGTGGCGGCGAACACCAGCATCGAGCCGAGCGAGAAGACATCGCTCGCGCCGGTGACGCTGCGGGAGTCCTTCGCCTGCTCGGGAGACATGTAGGCGGGTGTGCCGACGGCCACGTTCGTCATTGTCAAACGGGTGTTCGAAACGCCGGACGCGATACCGAAGTCGATGACGCGGGGACCGTCCTCGACGACGAGCACATTGGAGGGCTTGAGGTCCCGGTGGACCAGCCCGGCGCCATGGATGGACTGCAGGGCCTCCGCCACGCCCGCCGCCAGCCAGCGCACCGCCTGGGCCGGGAGCGGCCCGCAGTCGTTCACTATTTCTTCGAGGGAGGGCGCGGGCACGTACGCGGTGGCCAGCCAGGGCACGGCGGCGCGCGGGTCGGCGTCGACGACCGCGGCCGTGTAGAAGCCGGAGACCGCGCGGGCCGCCTCCACCTCACGCGTGAAGCGGACGCGGAACAGCTGGTCCTCGGCGAGCTCGGTCCTGACCGTCTTGATCGCCACGCGCCGGCCGGACGCCGAGCGCGCGAGATAGACGAGCCCCATACCGCCGGCACCCAGCCGTCCCAGCACCTCGAACGGCCCGATCCGCCGTGGGTCGTGCTGCGTCAGCTGATCCACCACTTGCCTGCCACCTCCCCGTACGGGCCACGTCACCCACATATGTACGCGACCCCGTGCAGCGTCTCACCACCGCACCGCCGTGGCGGCACGCACCCCGATTCTTCCTGGCCCGGGCGCAGGTTGCGAACCCGGTGATAAATCGGGGTGTCTCGTGGTAAGTGAGACATTTCAGCGCCGCAACAGCGCGAACGACGCCCCCTGATTGTCGGTGACGACCGTCACTGTGCCGTACGACGTCTCGAATGGCGGAGCCTGCACCCGCCCGCCGAGCCGCCGCACCGCCTCCACGGAGTCCTCCATGTCCTCCACCCCGAAGTGGACGAGGAAGTGCGGCGGCATCTCGGCGGGGAAGACGTCGGAGACGGGAGCGCGGCCGAAGTCGGGCTCGGTGTCCGAGCCGAACAGGGCGTCGTGGAAGAGGTCGGCGTAGAAGTCGTTGGCCGCCTCGGTGTCCCGGGTGTACAGCTGGACCCAGCCGAAGGTGCCCGGGGAGTGCCGCTCCCCGAAGCCGTGGTGGCTGCCCGGCTGCCACAGCCCGAAGACGGCGCCCTCGGGGTCGGTGGCGAGGGCGGCCGTGCCCAGGTCGTGGACCGGCGTCGGCGCCGTGACCACCTGACCGCCGGCCGCGAGGATCCGCCGGCACAGCGCCTGCACGTTCGGCGTCGCGAAGTACACCGTCCAGACGGTGGGCATACGGCCGTCCGTCTTGTGCGCGAGCGCGGCGACGGGCGAGCCGTCCTTGCGGGCCCAGACGGCAAAGTCGTACTCCGTGGTGCCCTCCTCGAAGGTCCACCCGAAGAGCTCACCGTAGAACCGCTTTCCCGCCTCCACGTCGGGAAGCTGCGCGTCCACCCAGCACGGGACGCCCTCTCCGTACACCGATGCCCTGTTTTCGGCCATGCCGCCAAAGTAGCCGCGCCGCGCGCACCCCGCAGACCAGGCACACCACTCTCCACACCCCCATGCACCCCATTTGCAGTCGGCCGAATCGCGCTCCCATCACCCCTCGGTAAGCTGACGGCATGACAGGACAAGTGCGTACCGTCGACGGCCGCGTGGCCGGCCGACGTGGGCAGGCGACCCGGCAGAAGCTGCTCGACTGCCTCAGCGAGATGCTCAGCTCCTCCCCTTACCGGGACGTCAAGGTCATCGATGTCGCCCGGAAGGCGGGCACTTCGCCCGCGACCTTCTACCAGTACTTCCCGGACGTCGAAGGCGCCGTCCTGGAGATCGCCGAGCAAATGGCCGCCGAAGGCGCCGGGTTGACCGCGCTGCTCGAAGGGCGTTCCTGGGTCGGCAAGGCGGGCTGGCAGACCGCCCAGGAACTCGTCGACGGATTCCTGGAGTTCTGGCGCAGGAACGACGCGATCCTGCGTGTCGTCGACCTCGGCGCGGCCGAAGGGGACAAGCGGTTCTACAAGATCCGCATGAAGATTCTGAATTCGGTGAACAACTCCCTTTCGGACTCCATTGCCGAACTCCAGTCCAAGGGCAGGATCGACAAGGACGTGAACCCGGCGGCGATCGCGGGCTCGCTGGTCGCGATGCTCGCGGCGGTGGCCGCGCACCAGAAGGGTTTCCAGACCTGGGGCGTCAAACAGGCCGAACTCAAGCCGAACCTGGCGCTGTTGGTGCACCTGGGCGTGACCGGCAAGAAGCCGGCGAAGTAGCCCCGCACACCAGCGGACCGCATTGCACGGCCCCACGTCCTGTCTGGCGGGCGGCAGTTCACACCGGTGAGCTGCCGCCCGTTGCGCTGGGCCCTGTCCGGCTAAGCGGGCAGCGGCCGGTCGCGCACCACGTGCTTCATCACCAGCGTGGACGTCAGCCGCTGCACGCCCGGCAGCGTCGCCAGCCGCTCGTCGTACAGCCGCTGGAAGGCGGCGAGGTCGGCGGTGGCCACCCGCAGCAGATAGTCCGGCTCGCCGAACAGCCGCTGCGCGTCGAGCACGTACTCCACCTCGCTCACCGCCCGCTCGAACTCGGCGACCGTGTCCCGGTCCTCCTGCCGCATGGACACGAAGACCAGCGCCTCGAAGTTCAGCCCGAGGGCGGCCGGGTCCACCACCGCCCGGTACCCCTGAATGGCCCCCGACCGCTCCAACTCCCGCAGCCGCCGGTGACACGGCGAGACGCTCAGCCGCACCCGCGCGGCCAGCTCGGTCACGGTCAGCCGCCCGTCCTGCTGGAGCTCGGCAAGGATTTTCTGGTCCACGTCGTCCATGAAGAAGATATTTGCCCAGAACTCGCGATCATGAGCAAATTTCGGCAACACTTTCGGGCCATTCACGCCTAATGTCCCTAGCATGGATGCGGGAGCGTTGATTTCCTTCCTGGCCGTGGACCTGCTGCTGGTCTGCGTGCCGGGCGCCGACTGGGCCTATGTGATCGCGGCGGGCCTGCGCGGCCGCTCGGTGCTGAGCGCGGTGTCCGGCCTGGTCGCCGGGTACGCGCTGCACACAACGCTGGCCGCGGCGGGCCTCGCCGTCCTGGTCGCGGGCTCGCCCCAGCTGCTCACGGCGCTCACGGTGGCCGGCGCCGGGTACCTGGTCCGGCTGGGCTGGGGTGTACTGCGCAGGCCGGCGGCGCCCGAAGCGGCAACGGCGGACGCTCCCGACACCCGCACCTCCCGCGTCTTCCTGCGCGGCGCCACGATCAGCGGTCTCAACCCCAAGGGCCTGCTGCTCTACCTCTCCGTCCTCCCCCAGTTCCTCACCCTCAGGGGCGCGCACCTGCCCGTGCCGGTCCAGACGGCCGCCCTGGGCCTCCTCCACATGGCCTGCTGCGCCGCCGTGTACCTGACCGTCGGCACCCTCTCCCGCGCCCTGCTCTCCGCCCGCCCCACGGCCGCCCGCGCAGTGACCCGCACCTCGGGGGCGGCGATGCTCGGAATCGGCGCGTTCCTGCTGGTGGAGCGGCTGGCGACGCTGTGAGGGCTACCTCCGTACGATCCTGAAGATCCGGATCTCCCGCGCCACCCGTGCCTGGTACGTCGCATAGGGCGGCCAGAACACCAGCAGCGCCTTCCAGACCGCCGCCCGCTCCTCTCCCCCGAGGAGCCGGGCCGTGACGGGGATGTCCTCGCCCTTCCAGCTCACCGTGGCGTCGGGATGCGCGAGCAGGTTGTGGGTCCAGGCGGGATGGTCGGTCCGACCGAAGTTGGACCCGACGAGAATCCAGCCGCGCCCGCCCTCCTCGGGCATACAGGCCAGCGGCGTACGGCGCGGCAGCCCGCTGCGGGCACCGGTGGACGTCAGCACGACACCGGGCAGCAGCTGCGCGCTGAGCAGCACCTTGCCCCGGGTGACCCGGTGCACGGCCCGGTCGAGCGCGGGAACGACATGCGGGGCGACCTTCGCGAAGCCCCGCGTGGAGGACACCTTCTGCACCAGGCGCACACCCAGACCGGCCATCAGACCGCCACCTCCGCCCGCTCGAAGAGCCGCGCCGAGTCGGCCGCGCGGGCGCGCAGCCGGTGGACCGGCCCGAACAGCAGCTCGTCCCCCGCGGCCCGCTTGAAATAGAGATGGGCCTCGTGCTCCCAGGTGAACCCGATCCCGCCATGCAGCTGGATCCCCTCACCGGCGGCCGTCCGCAGCGCCTCCAGTGCCTGCGCGAGAGCGAGCCCGCCCACCCGCTCGCCACCTCGGACGGCCGTGGCCCAAGCCGCGTAGCAGGCGGCGGAGCGCGCAGCCTGCACCTGCACATGCACATCGGCCAGCCGGTGCTTCACCGCCTGGAAGGACCCGATCAGCCGCCCGAACTGCTCCCGCTGCTTCACGTACTCGACGGTCCGCTCCAGGGCCCGGCCGGCGGCCCCGACGGCCTCGGCGGCGAGCACCGCGGCGGCGGTGTCACCGAGGGCGGAGAGGGCGCCGAGCACGTCGGCGTCGGCCGACCCGAGCAACCGGGCGTCGACGTCGCGCAGTTGTACGCGCCCCCGCGGCCGGGTGGCGTCGAGGGCGGTCTGCCGGGTCCGCACCACCCCCGCCGCGTGCCCGTCCACCAGGAAGAGCAGGGTCCGCGACCGGGCGAACCCCCCGGTGTGGGCGGCCACGACCAGCAGCCCGGCACTGTGCCCGTCGAGCACCTGCGTGACCTCCCCGTACAGCCGCCACCCGTCCCCCGCCCGGCGTGCCTGCACACCCCCCGCACGGCCGCCGCCGGCCCACTCCCCGTCGTTGTCGCCGGTCAGGGTGAGGACGGAGGCGAGGGAGTTGCCGGGCACGGCGAGGGCGGCGGTGAGCGCGCCCGAGGCGAGCCGGGGCAGCAGGTCGGCGCGCTGGACGTCGGTCCCGAGGGCGAGGATCAGCGGCGCGGCGAGCACGGAGGTGGCGAGCAGCGGGGTCGGGGCCAGCGCGCGACCCGTCTCCTCGCAGGCGAGGGCGAGTTCGGTGGCCGAGCAGCCGACCCCGCCGTATGCCTCGGGGAGGGCCAGCCCCGGCAGGCCGAGCTGGTCGGCGAGGGCCGTCCACAGGACGGGGTCGTGTCCGGCGTCGGTGTCGAGGGCGGTGCGCAGTTCCTCCGGGCCGCAGCGTTTGTGGAGCAGTTCGCGCAGGGTGCGGCGGATCTCGTCCTGTTCGGCGGTGAGGCGCGTGTCCATGTCTGTTCCCTCCGGCCCGATCTGACCGCCCGATCTGACGGGCCGTCATGTTAGGGCGAGGAAGCCGGGATGCCCAGAGAGACGACACCTGCCACGCCGGACCGAATCTGATGTACCGTCAGATTCATGTCACCAGGCAGCAGCAGGAACGTGGCCGTGGTGGGCGTAGCCCTCTCCGACTGCGGCCGAGTGGACGGGGCCACCCCCTACGCCCTGCACGCCCAGGCGGCCCGCCGGGCCCTCGCGGACGCGGGCCTGGACCGCGCCCATGTGGACGGCTTCGCCTCGGCGGGCCTGGGCACCCTGGCACCGGTGGAGGTGGCCGAGTATCTGGGCCTGCGCCCCACCTGGGTCGACTCCACCTCCGTGGGCGGCTCGACCTGGGAGGTCATGGCGGCGCACGCGGCGGACGCGATAGCGGCGGGCCATGCGAACGCCGTCCTGCTGGCCTACGGCTCGACGGCACGCGCGGACATCCGGGCGGGCAGACGCACGGGAAACCTGTCCTTCGGCGCCCGGGGACCGCTCCAGTTCGAGGTCCCGTACGGCCACACGCTGATCGCGAAGTACGCGATGGCGGCCCGCCGCCACATGATCGAGTACGGCACGACGATCGAGCAGCTCGCGGAGGTGGCCGTGCAGGCCAGGGCCAACGCGGCCCTGAACCCGGACGCCATGTACCGCGACCCGATCACCACCGACGACGTCCTCGCCGGCGAGCTGATCGCCGACCCCTTCACCAAGCTGCACTGCTGCATACGCTCCGACGGAGGCGCGGCGGTACTGCTGGCGGCGGAGGAATACGTACGGGACTGCCGGACCCCGCCGGTGTGGGTCCTCGGCACCGGGGAGCACGTCTCCCACGCCGCGATGTCCGAGTGGCCGGACTTCACGGTGACACCGGCGGCGATGAGCGGCCGGCTCGCCTTCGAGCGGGCGGGGGTGAGCCCCGGGGAGATCGACTTCGCGGAGATCTACGACGCCTTCACGTACATGACCCTGGTAACCCTTGAGGACCTGGGCTTCTGCGGAAAGGGGGAGGGCGGGGCGTTCGTGGACAAGGGCAGGCTGCTGGTGCGGGGAGGGGAGCTGCCGGTGAACACGGACGGGGGCGGGTTGTCGGCCCAGCACCCTGGGATGCGGGGCTTGTTCCTGCTGGTGGAGGCGGTACGGCAGCTGCGGGGGGAGGCCGGGGAGCGTCAAGTGCGGCGGCCGGACGGCGCGTTGCCGCAGCTGGGGGTGGCTTCAGGTACCGGCGGCTGGTTCTGCTCGTCGGGGACGGTGGTGCTGGGCCGGGACTGAGCCCACCGGCCCGGCTCATGGAGCGGCCCGGCTCATGGAGCGTGGACGAGGATGCGTCCCTCCGCGGTGCCGATCATCACGAGCCCGCTTCCCGCCGACACCGCCAGGCA
Organism: Streptomyces sp. NPDC001406; assembly: GCF_042895285.1. Lineage (NCBI taxonomy): Bacteria > Bacillati > Actinomycetota > Actinomycetes > Kitasatosporales > Streptomycetaceae > Streptomyces > Streptomyces sp. NPDC001406. The sequence continues at coordinate 63,845 of NZ_JBIAWG010000010.1, read as the reverse complement.
CAGGGGCGTGAAGACGTGGCCGCCGACGGCGGTCGGGGTGTGGCGGATCTGCTTGCCGTCGTCAATGCGCAGGGTCAGCAGCTCGCGTGCCCGGGTCACGGCATGCACCAGCCCCTCGTGCACGTCGAGCCCCACGACCTCCGCGTCGGCCCGGTGCGCCCACAGCACCTCACCGCCGGGAAGGGCCCGCAGCAGCACATACGGCCCCGTGGAGCCGCCGCACGCGTGCAGAAGCCCGGGACCGTGGAGCCCCGCGTCGCCGTCCACGTACACGGCGGGCCCACTGCGCAGATACCCGGTGACGGAGGCGTCCCAGGCAAGCGGAAAGAGCGACTCGACACCGTCCGGCGTGACCTTCGAGACCCACTTGTCGAGAAGCTCCCGGCGAGGGCTGTCACCGAGCCCCCGCAGCAGCAGGAGATACGGCGACCTGCGCACACGAAAGCCGTACGAGCTGTCGCACTCCCCCAGCGGGACCTCGGCCAGCCGTCTGCCCGAGGGCGTGAAGACCACACTGTCGTACGGCGGCCACTGCGGACCGGGAAACAGATCCCGGGAATCGCGTGCGATCCAGGCGCCGTCCGTCCTGTCGACGATGTCGACGGGGAAGTCCAGTTCACGATTGCCGATCAGGGTCCCGTCGGTGAGGGAGAGACGCAGCAGCCGCGTACGGCGGTCGGCGCTGTCCCCCACGAAGTAGGGGACCCAGGCGGTCTCCTGGTCCGGAGCCACGTACACCTGTCGTCCGACGTGCCCGTGCTCGTCGGGCACGGGCACGGACCAGAGCGGCTCCCCGTCCCGGGACCAGCACTCCAGAAGGGTGCGGGAGCGCAGGACGGCGAGGACGCGTCCGTCACGCAGGGGTTCCAGGACCGTGACTCCGTCGCGCGGGGCCCAGGCGCGGCTGCGGCCGGCGGCCAGCTCGGCGAGGTGGGCGCGTGCGTCGGGGATACGGGGAAGTCGCTCGGGGGCGTTCCAGTCGACCTCGACGGGTGAGCGCGGGCCGGGGGTCAGGGTCTCGGCGTCGACGACACAGGCGAGGTAGTGATCGAGCCCGTCGTGCTCGCCCTCCGTGTCCGGCACGGAGAGCGTGAGTTCGAGGCTCCGCCCGTCGTCGGTCCAACGGTGGGCGGTGACGCCGACGTCGTCGAAGGCCAGGGTCGCGCGGACGCGGGTCTCCGGCTCGTAGAGGATCAGCTGCCCCTGGCGCTCGTACTCGTCGTCCCCTTCCTCCGTCCCGAGGGCCAGGACCGGCCGGCTCGGATGGAAGGCCAGGCACTCCACGCCGTGCTCGAACTCCAGCTGCTCCCACAGGGCGAGGTCACTCAGCCGGTACACGACGACGCGGCCACCGCCCGAGCCGCTGGCATGGCAGCTGACGGCAAGCCAGTGACCGTCGGCACTTTCGGTGACCTGGAAGGGGAAACCGAGTTCCGGGAAAGGGGTGTCGGGGATCAGGTGCACTTGAGGAACGCGGTCCAGGTGGTGGGGGTGACGGTGAGGGTGGGGGTGGGGGCGTCTGGGGTGGGGAGGTGTTTGGAGTCTCGGATGTGGATGGTGGTGGGGGTGGTGGCTATTTCGAGGCAGGCTCCGCCCTCGTTGTTGCTGTAGCTCGACTTGCGCCAGATCAGTCCGGTCGTGTTCACAGCTGTGCCGCCTTCATCTCGATGAGATCCGCGGACTCCCAAGGGTTGAGCGCCTGGGCCCGCAGGATGCCGAAGAGGTCGAAGAGATCCGTCACCTGCAATGGCTCGGAGATCAAGGTAACCGAGCCCTGCGCGTCCACGTAGACAAGGCTCTGGCCTTCCTCGGTGACCATCAACTGCATGGGGCCGTTCAGCCCGGCGTGCGTGTGCCGCCGGGTCGGCATCACCTGGAGCATCAGATGGCTGAGCGACCGCGCGCACTCCAGCAGGTGGTCCAGCTGGGCCTTGAGCACCTCCGCCCCGCCCACCGGCCGCTCCAGCACCGACTCCTCGACCACCAGGCCGATACGGGGCGCCCGCTCCCGCCTCAGCAACGCCTGCCGTTCCAGTCGGGCCTGGACGTACCGCTGGATCTCCTCCTCGCCGAACGCGGGCACGCGTGACTCGTACAGCGCCCGCGCATAGGCCTCGGTCTGAAGCAGCCCGGGAATCAGCATCGTCTCGTACGCACTGATCACCCGAGCCTCCCGCTCCAGCCGGACCCAACCCAGGAACTTGGGCGGGTACTTCTCCCTCTCCATCATCTCGACGCACGCGAGAAGCGCACCCCGCGCATCCAGCCCCTCGTCCGCGTGCTTCAAGAACTCCGCGGGCGGAATGCGCTCGGCCCTCTCGTACGACCCGAGGCACGACTCGGAGACATGCAGCCGCTCGGCCGCCTCCTTCTGTGTGAGGCCGAGCCGCACCCGGTGGATGCGCAGCAGATCCCCCACCACGCGCCGAGCCAGGGAAACCTCAGCGTTGGCCCCCACGACGACCACCTTCCTCCCCGCAAACCGCAATGTGGACCGCGTCCGCCTGGTGACGCTACGCAATCACCGGGACCCTCATAGTCATGACGGGCAAACTGCACCCGAACTGGGTCCCTCGAACCGGCCTCCAACTCCGCCTTGCAGGCATCCATTTCGACGCGATCCGTGTCTGCGGGATCCGCGGAGAGGCGGTACTGCACCACTTGTCGACGCTGACGGACGGCCACCCGGGTCCGGTGGTCCGCGAGCTGAGCGGCTGTCGCTGGACGTACTTCCTCCTGGCGCCCGGGGAGAGCGGGGAGCACGACTGGCCGCCGGGAGTACGGAGGTTCACGAGGTCGACCCGGGACGAGTACATCGGGGTGCCGGCGCCGGAGGGCAACACGTATCCGTTGAGCTGGCGGGCCGGGCCGCCCGAGGTGGGCGAGTTCGTGGACGCGGAGCTGCTGCGCGGGGTGCTGACGGCGCAGTTCGTCCTGCCGTGCGCGGCACCGGAGTAATACTCACCCCATGGCAGCAACGGATCTCCACGAACTCCTGAGGTCACTGCGGGTATGGGCGCCCGGTGTCACGGAGCTACCCCCTTTCGACCCGGACACAGCGCCCCCGACACCCGTCCCGCTCTTCACGAGATGGTTCGCGGAGGCGGTGGCGGCGGGCCAGTACGAGCCGCACACCATGTCGCTGGCGACGACGGACGAGGACGGCCACCCGGACGTACGGATCGTGATGCTGCACGGCGCCGATGAGGACGGCTGGGCCTTCGCGACGCACGCGACGAGCCGTAAGGGCGGCCAGCTGAGGGGCCACCCGTATGCGGCCCTGGCCTTCTACTGGCCGGTGCTGGGCCGCCAGGTCCGGGTCCGGGGCCCGGTCACGTCGGCGCCGTCGGAGGAGAGCCAGGCGGACCTGCACGCCCGTTCGACGGGGGCGCTGGCAGCGGCCCTGACGGGGCGCCAGAGCGAAGTCCTGGGGTCGGTGGAGGAGCTGAGGGAGGCATCGGAGGCGGCGTGGGACCGGGCACGCAACAACCCGACGGCCCCGTCCCCGACGTGGACGCTCTACCGGCTCCACCCGAAGGAGGTCGAGTTCTTCCAGGGCGACCCGGACCGAAGACACGTACGCCTGCTGTACCGCCACGGGACGGACGGCTGGACCAGGGAACTGCTGTGGCCGTGAGCCACGGGGGTCGCCGTGGGGCCGCCCGCTTCTTGTCAGTGTCGTGCTTCCACGCCCCGAGTAAAGGGCGCTCCGCTCCACTGCGTTCCGCTCCGCGTCGGCTGCGCCGATGCCCCTGCGGGGCACCCTTGACTAGGGGCGTTCCAGCACGGGTGAGAAGCGAGCGGGCGGCCCGGGGAAAGTGGCCGGCTCGGGCGCGCCAGCCCTCGGGTGGGCTGCGTTCGCGTCCGGGGTGGTGGGGGCGCGGTCGCGCCTCGCCAGCACGCCGGGCGGGCTTAGCGGCTTGCGGCCGGTGGGGAGCGGGGGGCGCGTCAGCCGGGTGGTGGCACGCCGGGCTGGCTTAGCGACTTGCGGCCGGTGGGCGGTGGGCGGTGGGCACGCATCGGCGGGGTGGCGGCACGCCGGGAAGGCCCAGCGGCGAGCGGCCGGTGGACGGTGGAGCGCAGGGGCTGGGTGGCGGCACGCCGGGTGGGGCTTGCGGCTTGCGGCTTGCGGCTTGCGGCTTGCGGCTTGCGGGTGGAGGGCACTCGGGGGTGGCCGATAGGCAAGCCGCCTGATGGCCGATGGCCTCGTGAGCGACCGGCCAACGAACCAACCGACTGACCGATAACGTGATGGCCGGTGTGAGAGCACGGGGTGGGGTGGTTGATCGTGACCGTTGACTGGCGCAAGGACCGGATTGGGAGCGCGCTGCGGGGTGAGAACCCTTCGGTGCTTGCGCAACTGGAGTCGGGGTTCGCGGTGATCGGGGACGTTCAGTTTCTGCCGGGGTACTCGCTGTTCCTGGTGGACGACCCGTCGGTGCAGCGGCTGTCGGAACTTCCGCAGAGCAGGCGACTGGCGTTCCTCTCCGACATGGACAAGCTGGGCGAGGCCGTCGAGCGCGCCTGCAAGCGCCTGGACCCGGCCTTCCGCCGGGTCAACCTGGAGATCCTGGGAAACACCGACCCGTACCTGCACGTCCACGTGTGGCCGCGATACGACTGGGAGCCGCCCGACCTCGTGGGCCGCCCGGTCTGGCTGTACCCAAGTGAGAGCTGGGGCGACGAACGGCACGCGCTGGGCCCCCAGCACAACGCCATCCGCAAGGCGATCACCGACGAACTAACCCAGGGAACGCGCCGGGAGACCCTCTAAAGCAGGCCCCGGGACAGCAATTGGAACCTTCGGGCCAGCCAAGCGCCGACAACCTGCTGATTCCGCCCCCCTCGCTGTCCCATTCCTTCCGACAACGCCCGCCAACACAACTGGTGTGACGGAAGCGACCAACGAGACACGGCGAGGCACCGTCCCACCGGCGAGCGGCGCGGAGGTGCGACAGCGCGGAGGCGCTGAGGCGCGGAGGCGCGCAGGTGTGGCGGCGCGGCGCTGGAGCAAGGGCCCACCGCGAAGTCACCCACCCGCCCGCCCACTCACCCAGCCAACCATCGGTCCGTCTGGCCACGCGCCTCCGGCCTCAAGCCGCAACCGCACTCGGCTCGCCGCCACTCGGCTGATTCGCTCCCACTCCCACCGGGCGCAAGTCGGCAAGCTGGCCGGGCATGCTGGCGGGGTGTGACAGCGCCCCCCACCAGCCGCAAGACGCTGAGCCGACCCGGCGTGCCATCTCCCCGCCGATGCGGCCCCGCCCCCCTCCGGCCGCAAGCCGCTGAGCCGAGCCAGTGTGCCACCACCCGGCTGATGCGCCCCCCGCCCCCACCGGCCGCAAGCCGCCAACCCCGCCCGGCGTGCCACCACCCCGCCGATGCGCGCCCCGCCACCCACCACCCGCAAGCCGCTAAACCAACCCGGCGTGCTGGCGAGGCGCGACCGCGCCCCCACCACCCCGGCCCAGAACGCAGCCTACCCAAGGGCCCGACGCACCCAAGCCGGCCACTTTCCCCGGGCCGCCCGCTCGCTTCCAACCCGTGCTGGAACGCCCCTAGTCAAGGGTGCCCCGCAGGGGCATCGGCGCAGCCGACGCGGAGCGGAACGCAGTGGAGCGGAGCGCCCTTTACTCGGGGCGTGGAAGCACGACACTGACAAGAAGCGGGCGGCCCCACGGCCACTCGTCAGCACCGGGGCACTGCACCCACCTCACCTCACCCCATCCCACGCCCGCTCGGGCCCCCACGCCCGCTCAATCCCCGCCCCGGTTCCCCCCCCACACCCCCAAACCTGTACGCCGCGAAATCGGCAACCTCCCGGTATCCGATCCGCCGGTACAGTGCGTTGCTCGTTGGGTTTGCCAGGTCGGTGAAGAGGAGTACCTCCTTCGCCCCGGCCGCCCGCGCGGCTCGGCTCGCCTCGGCTGTCGCCGCGCCCGCGTATCCGCGTCCGCGGAGGTGTGCGGGGGTGTAGACGGGGCCGATTCTGATCTGCCCCGCGACCTGGCGGGTGACCCCGGCCAGGGAGACGGGCGTGCCGTCGGGGGTTTCCCAGAGGGTGGTGCCGCCGTAGGCGATGCGCGCGTCGGCCCACTCGTCGGGGGCGATGAAGCCGGGTTCTCCGACCGCCTCGGAGAACTCCACGACCCAGCGCCGCAGCAGGTCCCGGTCGGCGGGGCCGACGGACCTCGCCCGTCCCTCCGGCACCGGCTCCGGTACCGCCAGCTCCCCCAGCCTGTAGAGCCGTTGGCGCATGCGCAGTTCGCCGGACGCGCCCGACCGCCGCCGCCAGGCTGCCACGAACGCCTCTACCGACTCCCGCTCGGCGGAGACCGCGGGGACGGGGTGGCCGGCGTCGAGCAGCCTGGCCGCGAGGGCGTCGGCCTCCTCGGCCGTGAGGGCGGTGAAGCTCAGCTGGTGCGGAGGCGTGTGCAGCAGGGTCGCCCGGACCGTGCCGTCCGCCTCCGTCAGCATGCCGAACAGAGGTGACCCCTCGCCGTAGACATGCAGTCCACGCGTCCGGAGCACATCCGTCACCGTCAGCTGCACCGTGTGCAGAGCCGGCCGGGAGCGCAGGAAGCCGCCCGCTCGGGAGAGGAAGGAGTCCAGGTCTTCGGTGAGCTGCCAGTCGTATGCAGGGGCCATACCTCATGATCCCGGCACGACGTGCGCCGCGCCCGCAATTAACCTCTAGCCCTCGTGTGCCTCGGGATCCGTGGCTATCCGTGCGTGCAGATGCACATCCCGGAACGCGTCGAGCCGCCCCGCCTCGAACATCGCCCCGCGCAGTGTCCCCTCGTACAGGAACCCGCACTTCCGCGCGATCCGGCACGACGCGTCATGCCCTACGGCGTGCCCCAACTCCAGCCGGTACAGCCCCAGTTCCGTGAATGCCCAGCGTGAGGCGAGGGTCAGAGCCCGCGTGGCCACGCGTCGGCCGCGCGCCTCGGGGAGGACCCAGTAGCCGACACGGGCGGTACGCATGACGCGGTCGATCATGTTGAGGCCGATGTGCCCCAGCGCCGTACCGCTGTCCGCGTCCGTGACGCAGAAGTGCGCGCAGTGGCCGTTCGCCTCGTTCTCCGCCTGCTTGTGCAGGGAGGCACGTGCTCCGTCGAGGTCGGTCACCGCCAGCAGGGGTGTGTTCCAGCGCTGGAATTCGGGATCGGACCTGCCGCGCAGCCAGGTCGCCGCGTCGAGGTCCGCGGTCGCGTCCCATCGGCGAAGACGCAGACCCTGGCCATCGAGCTCGGGACGCTGCCGATCGGGGATGCGTTCATTTGCGGTAGCCATGGGCCCATTGAATCCCCTCGGCACTGAATCCCCCGGCCCATCTCAGTCACCCGCGGGCCGGAACCCCACTCGCCCGCACAGGCCGGAGCCTCACTCACCCGCGGGCCGGAACACCGCGATCCCCTCCCGGAACTCGACGGCCAGTTCGGCCCCCGCCCGCAGTTCCTCCGCCTCGCACCCCACCACCTCGGTCATCATCCGTGGCCCCTCCGCCAGGTCGACCACGGCGGCGACGTACGGTGTTCGGTCCCCGAACGGCGGGAGGTCGTTGCGGTGGACCACCGACCAGGTGTACAGGGTCGCCCGGCCGCTTCCCTCCTCCCAGGTCACGTCCTCGCTCCAGCAGAACGGGCAGAACTCGCGGGGGTAGTGGTGGGCGCGTCCGCAGCCCGGGGCCCGGCAGCGGCGTATCAGCAGCCGGCCCTCCTTCGCCGCCTCCCAGTACGTCCTGGTGAAGGCGTCCACCTCCGGCACGTCGAATCTCGCCGATCCCATCAGAGCCATCCCACCTCCCCCATCAGAAGCACCCCGCCTCCCTCATCAGAACCACCCCAGCGCCGCATCCACCGACCACGTCTGCCACGCCATCCCGAACAACCCCACCACCGAGATGAGCGCCATCATCGAGTTCTGCCCCTGCTCCGCCCAGTCGTGGATCATGAGGACGAAGTAGAGGAGGTTCAGGAGCAGGCCGCCGACCAGGGCCACCGGGGTCAGGAAGCCCGTGATCAGGCCCAGTCCCAGGGCCAGCTCCGCGTACGCGACGACGTACGCCATCGCCTTCGGGCGCGGCTTGACCACGGCCTCGAAGCCGGAGCGCACCGCGTTCCAGCGGTGCTTGTCGGCCATGTCCGCCGCCCAGGCGATCCCGCTCCCCGTGAACCAGGTCTTCTTGTCCTTGTGCCGCCAGCTCTCCAGCCACCACAGGCCGAGTCCGATACGCAGCACCGCCAGCCACTGCGCGCCACTGAGCCAGATCGCATCCATGAATCTGACGGTACGTCAGATCGGAAGGAAAGCCGAGACCCCGTTGGAAATTGGCCGCGCACCCACAACCGCACCGCCCCCGCCCACAACCAGCTCGCCTACGTCACCGGTTCCCCCCACTCCTCCTACAGGCGTGATCTATCCGCAACCAATTCCGGTCTTGACCGAGACCCATCAACGTGGGATGTGGTTACGCTCGCGCTCATGACCGACTCCAGCGACTCCAGCGACTCCAGCAAGCCCGCGAGATCCCTCGCCCAGCCCACCGCACACCCCGCCGACCGCCCCGTCTACGTCATAGGCGGCGGCCCCGGTGGCCTGGCGGTCGCTCACTCGCTGCGGGCCCGGGGCATACGGGCCGTCGTCCTGGAGAAGTCCGACCGGGTGGGTGCCTCGTGGCGGCGCCACTACGACCGGCTCCATCTGCACACCACCCGGCGGCTGTCGGGCCTGCCTGGGCTGCCGATGCCGCGGCGGTTCGGGCGCTGGGTGTCGCGGGACGACGTGGTGCGGTACCTGGAGAAGTACGCCGAGCACCATGAGCTGGAGATAGTCACCGGTGTCGAGGTCTCGCGCGTGGAGCGCTCGGCCGACGGCACGGGCTGGCTGCTGCACGCCTCCGGCGGGCGTGAGCTGACCGGGGGTGCGGTGGTCGTCGCCACCGGCTTCAATCACTCTCCGCGCGTGCCCGACTGGCCGGGGCGGGACGCGTACGCCGGGGAGTTCCTGCATGCCGGCGAGTACCGCAACGCCAAGCCCTACGCCGGGCGGGACGTGCTGGTCGTCGGGGTGGGCAACACGGGTGCCGAGATCGCCGTGGACCTGGTCGAGGGGGGCGCGTCGCGGGTGCGGCTGAGCATCCGTACCGCTCCGCACATCGTGCGCCGGTCGACCGCCGGGTGGGCCGCCCAGTACTCGTCCGTGCTGATCCGGCGCCTGCCCGTGGGGCTCGTCGACCGGCTGGCCAGGCCGTTGGCCCGGCTCAGTGTGCCGGATCTGTCGGCGCAGGGGCTGCCGCGACCGGACACGGGGCTGTACTCCCGGGCGAAGGAGGGGGCGGTCCCGGTCCTGGACGTCGGCCTCATCGACGCCGTGCGCAACGGCCGGGTCGAGGTCGTGGCCGCCGTCGAGGCGTTCGAGGACGGCAAGGTCGTCCTGGCCGACGGCAGCCGGGTCTCCCCGGACGCGGTCGTCGCGGCCACCGGGTACGCACGTGGCCTGGAGGGGCTCGTCGGTCACCTCGACGTGCTCGACGGGCGGGGACGGCCGGTCGTCCACGGCGGCGCCACCCCGAAGAACGCCCCTGGTCTCTACTTCACCGGCTTCACCAACCCCATCAGCGGCATGTTCCGTGAGATGGCGATCGACGCCGAAAGAATCGCGAAGGCCGTTGCCAGGACCGCCGCGGGGCAGCTGTCCCGGATCCCGGGCTGATGCAGGACGTATCAACTTACTTACGTACGCGCCTCGTTACTTGAGAGTCAGATGTGACGGGAGAGCTGTACGCCGCCGCCGCACGGGGCCAGAATGTGAGCACTGCTCAACTTTCCAGCTCCACTCCCTCTCGCTCATGACGGAGGATGCACGTGGCACGCGAAAGACAGCTCTCCCGGCGCTCCCTGCTCGGCGGTGCGGCCGCCGGGGCCGTCGGTCTGACCGCCACCGCCGCCGGTACGGCGTCCGCGGCGACCACCCGTACCGTCGACGTGGCCGTCGTCGGCGGCGGGCTCGCGGGGCTCACCGCGGCCCGTGACCTGGTGGCGGGCGGCCGGTCCGTGGTCGTCCTGGAGGCCCGCGACCGGGTCGGCGGGCGCCTGGTGAACCTGAAGCTGGCGAACGGCGGCTTCACCGAGGGCGGCGGCGAGTTCATCGGCCCCACCCAGGACCGCATCAAGGCCCTCGCCGACTCCCTCGGCGTGGCGACCTTCGCCACCTACAACACCGGGAACAACCTCCTCTACAAGGACGGCAAGCGAACCCCGTACGACACCAGCGGGCTGCTCGGTTCCGTCCCGCCGGTGGACGCGGCCGGGCTCGCCAACGCCGCGATCGTGCAGTCCGAACTCGACAGCATGGCCAAGCAGATACCGGTCGACGCGCCGTGGACCGCGGCCAAGGCCGCCGAGTGGGACAAACAGACCTTCGAGAGCTGGCTGAACGCCCACGCCGTCATCCCCTCGGCCAAGTTCCTGCTCGACGTGGCCTGTACGTCGGTGTTCTCGGCGCAGCCGCGCGAGCTCTCCCTGCTGTACGTGCTGTACTACATCGCCGCCGCCGGCAACGCCTCCACCGCCGGCACCCTGGAGCGGCTGACCGACACCGCGAACGGCGCCCAGGACTCCCGCTTCGTGGGCGGCTCCCAGCAGGTGCCGCTCAAGCTGGCGGCGACGCTCGGGGACCGGGTGGTGCTGGGCGCGCCGGTGCGCTCCATCGCGCGGTCGGGCGGCTCGTACCTGGTCACCGCGGACGGGATCACCGTCACGGCGAGCCGGGTGGTCGTCGCGGTGCCGCCGCCGCTGGCCGCGCGCATCTCGTACGACCCGCTGCTGCCCGCCGAGCGCGACCAGCTGTGCCAGCGGATGCCGATGGGGTCCATCGGGAAGGCGATCGCCGTCTACGACACCCCGTTCTGGCGTGCCGACGGGCTGAACGGGCAGGCGGTGAGCGACTCCGGGGTCGTGCGGTCGACGTTCGACAACTCACCGCCCGACGCTTCTTACGGCGCACTGATGGGCTTCATCGAGGCCGACGAGATGCGGGCGTACGACGCGGCGAGCGTGGACGACGTCAGGGCGGCCGTGCTGAAGGACTACGCGAACTACTTCGGGGACAAGGCCAAGTCCCCGACGTCCTTCGTCCTGCAGCGGTGGGACAACGAGGGGTTCTCGCGGGGCGGGCCGGTCGCCTACGCCCCGCCCGGGGTGCTGACCGAGTACGGCGCCGCGCTGCGCAAGCCGGTGGGCGGCATCCACTGGGCCGGGACCGAGACCTCCACGTACTGGAACGGGTACATGGACGGAGCGGTGCGCTCGGGCGAGCGGGCGGCCAAGGAGGTGCTGGAGGCGCTGTAGGGCAGGCGCGCAGGCCCGGGGCCGGTCAAGGCGCCGTCGCGGCTGCCGGTGTCGATCGGGGCGAGCCGCTTGCGCCGCGGGAGCGGCCGCCGGCCACCGGGCGCAGGCGCACGGCGGCGTCCAGGCCGGTGCCCGACGCCGGGCCGAGGGTGATCTCGCCGCCGGAGGCGTTCACCAGATGGCGGACGATGGGCAGACCGAGGCCGGTGCCGTCGTGGTGGGAGTCGGAGGCGCGCCAGAAGCGGTCGAAGGCGCGGGCTCGGTCGGCCTCGGACATGCCGGGGCCCTGGTCGACGACGTGGAGTTCGACCCCGGCCGCAGTGCCCGGCGACCGGTGGAGGGTGATGGTCGTGCCGGGCGGGGAGACCCGCAGGGCGTTGGCGACCAGGTTGTCGATGACCTGCTCCAGCGCCCCCGGGATCGCCCACACCCGGCCGGCGGGGCGGCCGGTGACGGCGAGGACCACGTACTGTTCGGCGGCCAGCGACTCCCACATGGCGACGCGGTCGGCGATGACGGTGTCCAGGTCGACCGGTTCCGGGGTGGTGGCGGAGTTCTCCAGGCGGGCCAGGGCGAGCAGGCCCTGCACCATGCGGCTGAGGCGTTCGACTTCGCCGACGGATTCGTCCAGGCTGCCGTGGGCGCGTGGATCGAGGTAGGGCTCGAAGTTCTCCAGGCGCAGGCGCAGTGCGGTCAGCGGGGTCTTCAGCTGGTGGGAGGCTTCGGAGGCGAACGCCTGCTGGGCCTTGAGGAGTTGTTGCAGCCGGGTCGCCGTGTGGGTGAAGGAGGCGGCGAGGCTGCGCAGTTCGGGCGGGCCGGTGGTGGCGTCCGGCGGGTTGGTGAGCCGGCCGTCGGCCAGCTGGGCGGTGGCGGCCTCCAGCGTGCGCAGGGGGCGGGTGATCCAGCGGGCGAGGGTGAAGGCGACGATGGCCACGACGGCCAGGACGCAGGCTCCGGCCAGGGCGAGGGCGCCCCAGATGCGGTGCACGCGGGCGTTGACCTCGGCCATGGGGTAGGTCAGGCGCAGGGTGCCGCGGATGGTGGTGCCGGAGGTGCCCGGCATGGTGGCCGACAACAGGTCGCCTCCGGTGGCCACGGTCGGCCGGCCGCGCAGGGCACGGGCGATGTCCGGCTGGGCGGCGATGCTGATGCCCGTACGGCCCGAGGGGTCGGAGTCGGCCAGGACGCTGCCCTGCTTGTCGGTGACGACGACGTGTCCGCCGGTGCGGGTGGCGTAGTCGCCGACGACATCGGGCAGGGCGTCGAGGTTGCCCTTCTCGATGTTCTCCTCGGTGACCTCGGCGAGCATCGAGGCGTCGCGTTCGACGCTCTGGGAGGCGCGGGAGATCTCTCCTCGGGCGTAGATCCAGCCGAGTGGTATCTCAAGGCCGGCCAGCACCAGGATCGCCAGGCCGAGATAGCTGAGCAGCAGACGCCGGGTCATCCGGCCGCCCCGGGTTCCGCGTCGTGGCCGGGGACGGTGAGGCGGAAGCCGACACCGCGGGCCGTGGTGATCCAGGCCGGGTCGCCGAGCTTGCGGCGCAGCGCGGCGACGTGGGCGTCGAGGGTCTTGGTGGGGCCGAAGAAGTGCGGGTCCCACACCGAGTCCATGATCTGCTGTCGCGAGTGGACCGTGCCGGGGTCCTCGGCGAGGTAGGCGAGCAGGTCGAACTCACGGGGTGTGAGGAGCACTTCGGCTCCGTCGAGGCGGACCTGGCGGGTGCGGCGGTTGATCTCCAGCGAGCCGAGCAGCTGCGGTCCGGGGGTCTCGGGCGCCGCCGGATGCGCCGGCGCGGGGAAGGGCAGCGCGCCGGTGGTGCGCCGGGTGACCGCGCGGATACGGGCCACCAGCTCCCGTACGCCGAAGGGCTTGGCGAGGTAGTCGTCGGCACCCAGTTCCAGGCCGACGATGCGGTCGGCCTCCTCTCCCCTAGCGGTGATCATGATGATCGGGACGGCGGAGCGGGCGCGCAGGCTGCGGCAGACGTCGAGGCCGTCCATGTCGGGCAGGCCGAGGTCGAGCAGGACCAGGTCCGGGGCTCCGTCGCTACCGGCGAGTCCGGCGGCGCCGGTACGGACGTGGTCCACGGTGAAGCCGTACCGCCCGAGCCCTTCGGTGAGCGGGCCGGCGATTCGGTCGTCGTCTTCGATGAGCAGGAGCCGCATGGCGCAAGGCTCGCACAGCTGTGCCATGAGAGTCGGGCTGTTCATGGGAAGCCGCCTGGGACCTGGGAGTCGTAGGGACGGTGTGCCGGGGCGGGTGCCCGCCCGGCCGGTCGACACGGGGGGCGAGCGGCCGGGCAGCCGGGCGGTGGGAGCGGGGCGGTGACGACGCCGACCGTGGGGGGTCAGTCGTCGGCGTGGTCACCGTCCTCGCGTCCCCGCTCCTCCTCCCCGTGGTGGTCGTCACCGCGGTCACCGGTGACGGGCGGCAGAGCGGTCTGCGTCGGCGGGGTGGCCGTGTTCGCGGTGCCGCCGGGCGGTTCGGCGGGGAGCGTCGCGTCCGACGGGAGGGACGGTGAGCCGGGTGACTTGGGCGCGGAGACCTGGGCGGTGCCGCCGGGGGCCGGGTTGGAGGTGACCGTGTCGCTGACCGTGGACAGCGCGAGGCCGAAGCCGCCGAGGAGGACGAGCGTGGCGACGGCCGTCAGGGCCGACCGGTGCCGTACCGCCGTCTGCCGCCACCCGCTCTCGTCCCGCGCCCGGCTCCGCCGGCTCCCGCTCGCCTCGGCTTCGGACTGCGCGTCGGCAACCGTGGTTTCGGCGGACCCGGTCGGGCCGTCCTCGGAGGACCAGGATTGGGAGGGCAAGGGCGAGGACGAGGGATAGTCGAAGGCATCCTCCTCGAAGCGGTTCCCGTAGCCGCCCCGTGCGGAGTCCGGCAGTGGCGTGGTGGCGTTCTCGTGCTCGCTCGGCACCTGTTTCTCCCCTCCGGCCGGTCGACCCGTGCGTCTCAGCCGTTGTTCTCCGTCTCCTCGGTGCCTTCCTCCTTGGTGCCGGTCACCTTGAAGGACTTGTCCAGGTACACCTCGACCGAGGTGCCGTCCGCCTTCTTCACCTCCACCGCGTACATGCCGGGCTTCTCCGCGTCCTCCTCGGACTTGATCACGGTGCCCGGGAAGGCGGCGACGGCCGCCGCCTCGGCCTTCTGCTTGATGTCGCCGGTCAGCGGCGGTTCCTTCTTGTCGTCGGTGTCACCGGCGGCCTCGCCCGCCGCGTCGGCACCGCCCGTGCCCTGGGCGGCCTGCTGGGTGTCGGACTTCGAACTGCCGGAACCGGAGCCGGAGTCGGAACCGCCACCGCAGGCGGCGAGGGCGAACATCAGCACGGCGGCAGGAGCGGCAAGAAGGGCACGGCGGGGCAGGGCACGCATGGACTGTCTCCAGATTTCGGGGATGCGGTGATCCAGGAGCCGGACCACCGGGGGACGACAACGACCCTAGGAAGACGCTGTCGAGAGCCGGCCCAGCAGACGGAGAGCAAAAGCCCAGCAGTTGTCCAAAGTTTCGCCACCGATGCCAGGACGCCCACGGTGCCCGGCGACAGCGCGTACGCCGGAACCGATCCGTCGTACCGTTCGTCAACCTTTGCATGCAGAACAGTTCCTGACGTCGCGTCAGTTCAGTAATCTGACACTGCGTCAGTTAATTGTGCTGTCACACAGGAGCGGGCGGAACGATGCTTGGATCAACCCACGGCACCCTCACCACCGACTCCCGCCGGGCCCGGGTCATCGCCTGCGGTGAGCTGCGTCCCGGGCCCGCAGTCCACGGCCGGGCCGCCGACGTGGACGACCTCGATGTGAGCGGGCGGCCGCTGTATGCGGACGTACCGGATCTGGACCGGTTCTTCCGGCCCGAGTCCGTCGCCGTGATCGGTGCCTCCGACACCGAGGGACGGCCGAACACCGGGATCACCCGGCAACTGCTGGCCTGGGCCGAGCGGGTCGGGGCGCGGGTGCACCCGGTGCATCCCACCCGGCCGTCGGTCTTCGGCATCCCCTGCGTCGCCTCCGTCGCCGACCTGCCCGAGCAGGTCGACCTCGGCGTGCTGCTGGTCGCCGATCCGCTGCCGGTGGTCGAGGAACTCGCCGAGGCCAAGGTGAAGTTCGCCGTCGCCTTCGCCTCCGGGTTCGCGGAGACGGGCGAGGAGGGGGCCAGGGCCCAGGAGCGGCTCGCGGCCGCCGTCCGGCGCTCGGGGCTCCGGCTGCTCGGACCGAACACCAACCTCAACGCCTTCGAGCGGTTCCGGGAGGACCTGGAGGGACCGGCGATCGCCCTGATCACCCAGTCCGGGCACCAGGGCCGGCCCGTCTTCGCCCTCCAGGAGCTCGGCATCCGGCTCTCCCACTGGGCCCCGACCGGCAACGAGGCCGACCTGGAGACCGCCGACTTCATCTCCTACTTCGCCGAGCGGCCCGAGGTCGGGGCCATCGCCTGCTATGTCGAAGGTCTCAAGGACGGCCGCGCCTTCCTGCTCGCCGCCGACCGCGCCGCCCGCCGCAAGGTGCCCGTCGTCGCCGTCAAGGTGGGGCGCACGGAGGCCGGGGCCCGTACCGCCGCCTCGCACACCGGCAAGCTCACCGGGGCCGACGACGTCGTGGACGCGGCCATGCGGCAGTTCGGGGTCGTCCGGGTCGACGGACTCGATGAACTCCAGGACACCGCCGCCCTGCTGGCCCGCGCGCGGGCGCCGCTCGCCGACGGGGTCGTCGTCTACTCCATCTCGGGCGGCACCGGCGCCCACGTCGCCGACCTCGCCGCCGGGGCCGGGCTCAGGCTGCCGGTGCTGTCCGAGGCGCGGCAGGCCGAGCTGCACCAGTGGATACCCGAGTACCTGAGCGTGGCCAACCCGGTGGACAACGGCGGGCATCCGGTCGGGGACCGGCGCGGCCGGAAGATCATCGACTCGATCCTCGACGACCCGGAGGTGGGCGTCCTCATCTGCCCGATCACCGGGCCCTTCCCGCCCCTCAGCGACCGGCTCGTACGGGATCTGGTCGACGCGGCCGAGGCGAGCGACAAGCTGGTGTGCGTGGTGTGGGGATCGCCGGTCGGCACCGAACCGGCCTACCGCGAGGTCCTGCTCGGCTCCTTGCGCGTGGCCACCTTCCGCACCGTCGGCAACTGCCTCACCGCCGTCCGCGCCTACCTCGACCACCACCGCTTCGTCCGCTCCTACCGCTCCCCCTTCGACGAGGCACCCCGCACCCCCTCCCCCTCCTTCAAGAAGGCACGGGCGCTGATGCAGCCGGGCCGGCAGCTGAGCGAGCACGCGGCGAAGCAGCTGCTGCGCGCATACGGCATACGGGTGCCGCGCGAGCAGCTGGTGACCAGCGCGGCGGCGGCCGTACGCGCGGCCGGGCAGGTCGGCTACCCCGTGGTCATGAAGGCGTCCGGCGCGCAGATCGCCCACAAGACCGAGCTGGGGCTGGTGAAGATCGGCCTGACCTCCGCCAGCCAGGTCCGGGACGCCTATCGCGAGCTGACCGACATCGCCCGCTACGAGGGCGTCTCGCTGGACGGCGTCCTGGTGTGCCAGATGGTCGAGCGGGGTGTGGAGATGGTCGTCGGCGTCACGCACGACGAGCTGTTCGGGCCGACCGTGACGGTCGGTCTCGGCGGGGTGCTGGTGGAGGTGCTGCGGGACGCGGCCGTACGCGTGCCGCCTTTCGGCGAGGAGCAGGCCCGGGACATGATCGCGGAACTGCGCGGGCGGGCGCTGCTGGACGGGGTGCGGGGGCGGCCGCCCGCCGATGTCGAGGGGCTCGTCGAGGTCGTGCTGCGGGTGCAGCGCATGGCCCTTGAGCTCGGGGACGAACTCGCCGAGCTCGACATCAATCCGCTGATGGTGCTGCCCCGGGGGCAGGGCGCGGTGGCGCTGGACGCGCTGGCGGTGTGCCGGTGACGGCCGCGGTGGAGCGGGCGACCGACGAGGGGGTCTCACGCATCGCGCTCAACCGCCCCGAGGCGCTCAACGCCCTCACCCCGGACCTGCGGGAGCGCGTCATCCAGCTGCTGTCGGAGGCGTCCGCCGACCCGGACGTACGGGCCGTCGTCCTGACGGGGACGGGGCGCGGGTTCTGCGCGGGTGCGGATCTGCGGGGCGGGACCGGGGGCGGTGGACGGATCCCCGGTGACGTCGCGCGCACGCTGCGCCTCGGGGCCCAGCGGCTGATCGCGGCCGTACTGGACTGCGAGAAGCCGGTGATCGCCGCCGTCAACGGTACGGCGGCGGGCCTCGGCGCCCATCTCGCGTTCGCCTGTGACCTCGTGCTCGCCGCGGAGTCCGCCCGGTTCATCGAGGTGTTCGTACGGCGCGGACTCGTACCGGACGCCGGTGGCGCCTACCTCCTGCCCCGGCTGATCGGCCCGCAGCGTGCCAAGGAGCTGATGTTCTTCGGCGACGCGCTGACCGCACCGGACGCGGAGCGACTGGGCCTCGTCAACCGGGTGGTGCCGGACGGGGAGTTGGACAAGACGGCCCGGGAGTGGGCGGCCCGCCTGGCCGCCGGGCCCACCCGGGCGCTCGCCCTGACCAAGCAGCTGGTGAACGCCTCCCTCGACGCCGACCGCGCCTCGGCCTTCGCCGCGGAGGCGGCCGCGCAGGAGATCAACATGACGACGGAGGACGCCCGGGAGGGGCTCAGGGCCTTTGTGGAGCGCAGAAGCCCGGAGTTCCGAGGCCGGTGAGGGTCAGCCGGCCGACGCTCGCTCGAGGATCACCAGGTCACCCGCGTCCGGATCGCCGAAGCGCACGAACAGTTCGGGGTCGTCCTCGGTGCCGCCGATGGTCCAGCGGGTGTCCTCGCCGCAGTCGCCGTCGAGCCGTACGAGCACGCCGTCGCGCCCGGCGCGGTCCGCCTCCCAGGTGCCGAAGCTGCCGCACGTGACGTAGTCCTTGAAGCGGTAGTCGTCGCCCGTGGGCTGGGTGGCCAGCCGGATTGCCTCGGCCGGCCCGCCGGGTCCGAGCCGCAGCTCCGAGCCCTTCGGACCGCGCCAGACCCCGGTGAGCTGGGCGGTGGTGAGCTTCGGAGGCACGTACTGGGGGATCAGTCCCGTGACGGAGGCCAGGACGCCGCCGCCGAAGGTCAGCACGAGCAGCGGGACGGAGGCGAGCGCCGAGCGCCACCAAAGGCCCCACGGGCGCCAGGTGCGCCCGCGCGCCCGGGCGACGCCGAGCGCGGGCAGGACGCCCAGGGCCGTCAGGCACGTGACCGTGGTGACCGGCGGCCAGTCCCGGAGCAACGGCATCAGCGCACCCCACACGGCCGCCGGCGCCACGGGAGCCGCCAGATGCCAGAGCCGGCCGGGCCCGCCGAACCGCCGGGCTGCGAGCCGGGCGATCACCAGCGAGGGCACGGTGAGGAGGACCGCCTGGACCACGCCCACGAAGGGCAGCAGAAAGGGCGAGAAGACCAGCAGGCACAGGATCCCGAAGGCACCGCCGTATCCGGCGCCGTAGTCGTCACCGCTCGCGCCGATGATCCACGCCAACAGCGCGGCGGACGGAATCTGCGCCGCGCACAGCGGCACGGCCAGGCCGAAGTCCCGGCGTATGTCTCCCCACCCCATGTCGGCAGCCTATGTACGCCCTCCCCGCAGGCCGCCGCACCCCTTCCCATCTGACGCACCGTCAGCTTCAATGGGCGGTGTGATGGGACACGCAGGGATGGCGGCCGCCGCCGTCCGCTACCTCAGGTCGGTCGACGCCCCGCCCCCGGGGCCCGTCGAGGCGCTGCCGCGCCCGGAGCTGCGGTGTGTCGGGGAGGACGAGCGGGCGCCCGTCGACCAGGGCGAGTTCCGGCGCGTGCTGGGGCACTTCGCGACCGGAGTGACCGTGGTCACGGCCCCTGCCGCCGACGGCGAGGACGGCCCCGCAGGCTTCGCCTGCCAGTCCTTCTCCTCCCTCTCCCTCGACCCGCCGCTCGTCGCCTTCATGGTGGGCCGTACGTCGACGACCTGGCCGCGGATCGCCCGCGCGGGCGTCTTCTGCGTGAACGTCCTGGGCGCCCACCAGGGCGAGTTGTGCCGGGGCTTCGCGGTGCGGGGCGCGGACAAGTTCGCGGGCGTCGAATACGGCGCGGCACCGGTCTCCGGCTCCCCGCGCCTGGCCGGCACGCTCGCCTGGATCGACTGCACCGTCCACGCCGTGCACACCGGCGGCGACCATCTGATCGTCGTGGGCCGGGTGGACGCACTGGGCACGGCCGACGAGGACGCGGCTCCCCTGCTGTTCCACAAGGGGCGTTTCCGCTAAGCCGCGACCGCCACGGGAACCGCCGCCCGCCGCCGGATCACCAGCGCCATCAGGGCCGCCGCCGCGCACAGCGCGCCCGAGGCGTACCAGACCATGTCGTACGACCCGAAGACGTCCCGCGCCACACCGCCGAGGAAGGCGACGAGGGCCGCGCCGACCTGGTGGGAGGCGAGCACCCAGCCGAAGACGATCGCGCTGTCCTCGCCGTACTGCTCCCGGCACAGGGCCAGGGTGGGCGGGACGGTGGCGACCCAGTCGAGGCCGTAGAAGACGATGAAGAAGATCATCGGCGGGTGGACCGACGGGGCGAGGAGCATGGGCAGGAAGAGCAGGGAGATCCCGCGCAGCGCGTAGTACACGGCGAGCAGGCGGCGCGGTTCGAAGCGGTCGGTGAACCAGCCGGAGGCGATCGTGCCGGCCACGTCGAACACCCCGATGACCGCGAGCAGCGAGGCCGCCGCCGTGACCGGCATGCCGTGGTCGTGGGCCGCGGGCACGAAGTGCGTCTGGATCAGGCCGTTGGTGGAGGCCCCGCAGATCGCGAAGGTGCCGGCCAGCAGCCAGAAGGGGCCGGTGCGGACCGCGGAGAGAAGGACCGTGACGGTCCGGCGGGCGGCGCCGGTGACGGGCTCCGGCTTCGGTACGAACTCCTCGGCGCCGTACGGCTTCTGGCCCACGTCGGCCGGGTGGTCGCGCAGCAGCAGCCAGACGAACGGGACGACCGCGAGGGCGGTCAGGGAGACCGTGACGGCGGCCGGGCGCCAGTCGTACGTCTCGACCATCCAGGACAGCAGCGGCAGGAAGATCAGCTGACCGGAGGCCGAGGCCGCGGTGAGGATGCCGCTCACCAGGCCGCGGCGCACGGTGAACCAGCGGTTGGTGACCGTCGCGGCGAACGCGAGCGCCATCGAGCCGGAGCCCAGACCGACCAGCAGACCCCAGCACAGCATCAGCTGCCAGGCCGCCGTCATCCACACCGTCAGGCCCGAGCCGACCGCGATCACGGTCAGCGCGACGGCGACCACCCGGCGGATGCCGAATCGGTCCATCAGCGCGGCGGCGAAGGGCGCGGTGAGCCCGTACAGCGCGAGATTGACGGAGACCGCGGCGCCGATCGTGCCGCGCGACCAGCCGAACTCCTGGTGCAGCGGGTCGATGAGCAGACCGGGCAGGGAGCGGAAGGCGGCCGCGCCGGTGATCGTGACGAAGGTGACGGCGGCGACGAACCACGCCCGGTGGATGCGGGGCGATCGGCTGGACTTCGGTTCCTGTGCGGCTGCGATGGCCTCGGTTGTCTGGGTCACGCCATAAAGGGTCCGTTCTGGGCGCCCCGCGATCGAGTGGCCCGAGGGACAGCATTCATTAGGATCGGGCCACGCGGGTCGGAAATCATCTGTCAGAAGGTGAGCACCCCCCGCGCCACCCTCCCCGCCTCCGCGTCCGCCCGCGCCTTCTCGAAGTCCTCGACCGGGTACGTCTCCGTCACCAGCTCGTCCAGCAGCAGCCGCCCCTGCCGGTACAGCTCGGCGTACAGGGCGATGTCGCGCTGGGGGCGGGAGGAGCCGTAGCGGCAGCCCAGGATGGACTTGTCCAGGTACATGGAGGAGACCAGGAAGGACGCCTCCGCGGACGCCGGCGGGACGCCCAGCAGGACCGCCTGGCCGTGCCGGTCGAGGAGGTCGACGGCCTGGCGGATCAGCTCGGTCCGGCCCACGCACTCGAAGGCGTGGTCGGCGCCGGTGGGCAGGATGTCCCGCACGCCCTCCGTCGAGGTCAGGAAGTCCGTGGCACCGAACTGCCGGGCCACCGGTTCCTTCGCCGGGTTGGCGTCCACCGCCACGATCCGCGGCGCGCCCGCGATCCGCGCGCCCTGGATGACGTTCAGGCCGATCCCGCCGGTCCCGATGACCAGGACGGTGTCCCCGAGGCCCACCCGGGCCCGGTTGAGCACGGCCCCCACGCCGGTCAGCACACCGCAGCCCATCAGCGCGGCGGACGGCATCGGGATGTCCTCGGGTATCCGCACCGCCTGCACGGCCTTCACGACCGTACGTTCCGCGAAGGCGGAGTTGGAGGCGAACTGATGGACCGGCTGCCCGCCCCTGCGGAAGGGCTTGCCCGGGCGGCCGATCGCCTTCCGGCACATGGTCGGGCGCCCCCGGTCGCAGTCCGCGCACGTACCGCAGTTCGCGAGGGTGGAAAGCGCCACGTGGTCCCCCGGCGACACATGACGGACGCCCTCACCGACCGCCTCCACCACCCCGGCGCCCTCGTGCCCCAGCACCACGGGAACGGGGAAGGGTATGGTCCCGTCCACCACGGACAGGTCGCTGTGACAGAGCCCGGCCGCCGAGATGGAGACCAGCACCTCACCGGGCCCGGGATCCCGTACCTCCAGGTCGTCGACGACCTGGACCTGCCCGCCGTCGAACATCACACCGCGCATCACACGACCCCCTTGGGTTCTCTCGGCAGACCGAGCACGCGCTCGGCGATGATCGTGCGCTGTACCTGGTCCGAGCCGCCGTAGATGGTGTCGGCCCGGGAGAACAGGAACAGGTGCTGCGCCGCGTCGAGTTCGTACGGCGCCGAGGGCGACCAGTCCACGGGCCCCACGCCCGCCGCCGCGCCGCGCACCCGCACCGCCAGCTCCCCGAGCCGCTGGTGCCAGCCCGCCCACAGCAGCTTGGCCACGCTGGGCGCGCCGGGGTCGCCCGAACCGCCCAGGGTGCGCAGGGCGTTCCAGCGCATGGCGCGCAGCTCGGCCCACTGGCGCACGAGCCGGTCGCGGACGACCGGGTCGGCGGCGGCACCGGTCTCGACGGCCGTGCGCAGGACACGCTCCAGTTCCTGGGCGAACCCGATCTGCTGGGCGAGGGTGGACACGCCCCGCTCGAAACCGAGCAGGCTCATGGCGACCTGCCAGCCCTCGCCCTCGCCACCCACGACGTGCTCCACGTGCGCGCGTGCGCCGTCGAAGAAGACCTCGTTGAAGTCGCTGGTGCCGGTCATCTGGCGGATGGGCCGCACCTCGATACGGCCCGGCTGGTCCATCGGCACCAGCAGGAAGCTCAGCCCGTGGTGCCGGCGCGAGTCCGGGTCGGTGCGCGCGAGCACGAAGCACCAGTCGGCCTCATGGGCGAGCGAGGTCCAGATCTTCTGACCGCTGATCCGGTAGTACGGCTCCTGCGGTTCGCGTACGGCGGTGGTGCGCACCCCGGCCAGGTCCGAACCGGCACCGGGTTCGCTGTAGCCCTGGCACCACAGTTCCGCACCGGCGGCGATCGGCGGCAGGAACCGGGACTTCTGGGCGTCGCTGCCGTGGGCGATGAGCGTGGGCGCGAGCAGGTTCTCCCCGATGTGCCCGGACCGCGGCGGCGCGGCGGACCGCGCATACTCCTCGGCCCAGACGACCTGCTGGGTGAGGCCGACGGTCCGATTGCCGTAGCCGTCCTCGGGCCAGCCGAGCCCGATCCAGCCGGCTCCGCCGAGGGTGCGTTCCCAGGCGCGGCGGTCCGGGGCGCGGTCGGCATGGGCGGCCAGCCAGGCACGGGCCTCTGTGCGGAACGCATCGTCCTCTTCGGTGAATCCGAAGTCCATGGGGCCTCCCCTTGTCATCACCGGCCAACAACCGCGCCCCTCAGGGGCGCGGGGAACTGCGCGACAAGCCGCAAACAACCCGCAGCCGCCAACCCACAAAAGCTCCCGAGCTATTGGGCGTTGGGTCGAGACCCATCCCGCGCAGCCCTCTCCATCGCCTCCAGCTGGGCCAGCATCGGCATGGGATCCACCCCGACCGACCCAGGCAGAAAGTCGGCAATCCGCTCCGGCGTCCACGCACCCTCGCAGTAAGCCGAACGCAGCTCCCTCGGCTGAGCCCACACCGCGATCTTGGGCCCGGCAACGGTGTACACCTGCCCGGTCACCCCCGCCTCACGGGCCCGGTCGGACAGCAGATAGACCACCAGCGCGGCCACGTCCTCGGGCTCGCCGATCTCCTTCAGCTCCATGGGAACCCCCGCCGACATCCGCGTACGAGCCACCGGAGCCACCGCGTTCGCGCTCACCCCGTACTTGTTCAGGCCCAGCGCAGCGCTCCGCACCAGCGAGATGATCCCGCCCTTCGCCGCGCTGTAGTTGGCCTGCGACACCGAGCCCTGGTGGTTGCCGCTGGTGAAGCCGATGAGCGTGCCGGACCGCTGCTTGCGCATGACCGCCGAGGCCGCGCGGAACACCGTGAAGGTGCCCTTGAGGTGGGTGGCGACGACCGGGTCCCACTCCTCCTCGGTCATGTTGAACAGCATCCGCTCGCGCAGGATCCCAGCCACGCAGACGGCTCCGTCGAGGCGGCCGTACGCCTCCAGAGCCGTGTCGACGACGCGCCGGCCGCCCGCCATCGTGGAGATGTCGTCGGCCACCGCGACCGCGCTGCCGCCCGCCGCCTCGATCTCCTTGACCACCGCCTCGGCGACCTCGCTGGTCGGTGCGGTGCCGTCGGTGGACACGCCGTAGTCGTTGACGACGACCCGGGCGCCCTCGGCCGCCGCGGCGAGGGCGACCGCCCGGCCGATGCCCCGTCCGGCGCCCGTCACGGCGACGACCTTGCCTGCCAAGAAGTTCCCCACGCCCGGCCCCTTCCCGCGGTTTCTGACGGACCGTTAGATTTTATGGCGCGTCGGACCGTGAAGGACAAGCCCCGGGGAGGCCCCGATGTCACTGCCGGACGAGTTCCACGACATCGCCAAGCGTGTGAACAACTGGGGACGTTGGGGGGCGGACGACGAGATCGGCACCCTGAACCTGATCACCGACGAGGTGGTGCGCGAGGCGGCGGCGACGGTCCGCACCGGCCGCCGTGTGCCGCTCGCGCTGGCGCTGCGTGAGGACGGTGTGCAGACCGGGATGATCCCGGGGCGGGTCAATCCGCTGCACGCGATGGTGCAGATCAACCAGGAGATCTTCGGGCCGGGGACGGTGGCGTGCAGCGACGACGCGGTGACGATGGGGCTGCAGGCGGCGACCCACTGGGACGCGCTGACCCATGTCTCGCACTCCGGGAAGCTCTACAACGGCCGTCCCGCGCACACCGTCACCGCGCACGGCGGCGCCGAGTTCGGCGGGATCGACAAGGCGCGGCACATCGTCTCGCGCGGAGTGCTGCTCGACGTGGCACGCGCGCGTGGCGTGGACCGGCTCGACGGCGGGCACGCGGTCACCCCGGAGGATCTGGAGGCGGCCGAGGAGTTCGCCGGTACGCGAGTGCGGGCCGGCGACATCGTGCTGGTGCGGACCGGACAGGTCCAGGTGTATCTCGCCGGGGACAAGCACGGGTACGGCTATCCGTCGCCGGGTCTTTCGGTGCGTACCCCGGAGTGGTTCCACGCGCGCGATGTCGCGGCCGTCGCGAACGACACGCTCACCTTCGAGATATTTCCGCCCGAGATCGAGAATCTGTGGCTGCCCGTGCACGCCCTGGATCTGGTGGAGATGGGGATGCTCCAGGGCCAGAACTGGAATCTCGAAGAGTTGTCCACAGCCTGTGGAGAAGCAGGGCGGTACGCGTTCCTGCTGTCGGCGATGCCCGAGCCGTTCGTAGGGGCGACGGGAACTCCGGTGGCGCCGGTGGCGGTTCTCTGAGCCGCCCTCCGTGCCGTTCCGTGCGGCCCGCGGCTGCTCCGGCTGGCGGCGCGGGCGCCGTCTCACGCGCCGCCATCCGGTTCGACCCACACTCGACGAGGGCTTCCGTCACCAAGGCCCTCGCCGTCCCCTCGCGGCGAATCGCTGAGCACAAGCGTGATCAAACGGTCACGAGGCGTCAACACCGGTACGGCGATTTATTACTTAACATCCTGTTTGGAACCGACGCGCACGGATGCACACCCGGCGCATCACCGTGCACCGGAACTACACGGCTTCGAAGGCCAGCCCCTCGAACTCGGCGGCCCCGCCCCCGTACGCCGCCGTGCTCTCCCCGCGCTCGGCACAGCGGTCCAGTTCGCACCAGATGCGCTTGCCGGCGCCGTCGGGGCTCCAGCCCCAGCGGTCGGCGAGGCCGTCGACGAGCGCCAGTCCGCGCCCCCCGGTCGCGTTCCCGTCCACACACCGCGGCACCGGGGCGCGGTTGCTGGTGTCGGCCACCTCCAGGCGCACCGTCGCCGACTCGACCTCCACCGGGGGCAGCGACAGCCGCAGCACGGCCGGACAGCCGGTGTGCACCACGGCGTTGGTGACGAGCTCGGAGACGAGCAGGATCAGGATCTCGGCCAGCGGCTCGTCCGCCGCTATCCCGGACCCGGCGAGCCGCGAGCGGGCCCACCTCCTGGCCCGTCCCACCTCCGCGGGGTCGGGCCGGATCTCCAGCTGCACTTGAAGCACCTGCACCGCTCACACCATCCGAACCGGCGGACACATGACCCCACGCCACGCGAACGCCACGACGAGGGTCGCGACGAGCACCACGACGAGGGCCACGATCGTAGCCATTTTCTGCATGGCCAGGACAACGGCCAGAGCAAGGGTCACGGAACGTGATTCCCTTACGAGACAGCATGGTTGACGTACAGTCACCCCAACAAGCGCTTCGGGCATATTCCAGCGCGAAGGAGTACGCGTGCGGCATACTGTGCGACGCTCGTTCAGGGGAGTCGAACAGGCGGGGGCGCAAGCCCTTACCGCCCTGCTGGCGGCGGCGCGCATCGCCGAATGCGGGGCCGCCCCAGGGGCGACACCGGCATGGCGCGTGCTCGGAACCACTCGCATCCCACAGAAGGTACCGGAGCAGACGGCCGACTCCAGGCCGTGACGAGTCACGCGTTGGACACAACCCGGTATCAACGCTCCGTAGTTCCGGTATGCCACGATCCGCGACATCCGCCACACCCGCCACACGATTGCCGCAGCCCAGAGGTGGTTCGGGCATCTCAGCGCAGCAGATCCAGGGCGAGCAGCTCCTCACTCTCCGTAGTTCGGCCACCACGCTGTGACCGCACCCAGGCCCGCTTCAGATGCAGATGCACCTCGGCCTCCCAGGTGAAGCCCATGCCGCCGTGCACCTGGAGGCAGTCACGGGCGCCACGTTCGGCGGCCTCGTCGGCGAGCAGCCGGGCCGCCGCGATGTCCACCGGGTCGGCGGTGACGGCGGCCGCGTAGACGGCCGCCCGGGCCGTCTCGGCGCGTACAAGCATCTCCGCGCACAGGTGTTTGACCGCCTGGAAGGCCCCGATCGGCTGCCCGAACTGCTCTCGCGTCCGGGCGTGGCGCACGGCCAGCTCGCACACGCGCGTGGCCGTGCCGAGTTGTTCGGCGGCGGTGAGGAGCACGGCGACGGGGTCGGTGGCGGCCGCGAGGGTATCCGGCACCCGGTGCAGCGGCGTCAGGGGGTCGACCGACCGCAGCGGCACGGCCCCTGAGGCGTCCCCGAGCACCACGTCGGCCTCCGTCAGCCACTCCACCGGGCCGCCGTCGACGGCGGTCACGACCCTCTCCCCGGTCGCCGCGCCGGCCACGGTCCCGGCCGCGAGATGCGTGGCCACCAGCGGCCCGGGCAGCAGCGCCCGCCCGGCCTCCTCGAAGGCCAACACGGTCTCGGGCAGACCGAGTCCGACCCCGCCCCGGGCCTCCGGCAGCCGCAGCGCGAAGAAGCCCGCCTCGCCCAGCTCGCGCCACAGCGCACGGTCCAGGCCCGGTTCGGCCACGGCCGCCCGCAGCGCGTCCGCGTCGAAGCGCCGGGCCAGCAGCTGCCGTACACCGTCGCGCAACGCGCGCTGGTCCTCGGTGAGTTGGAAGCGCATGGTGCGTCACCGCCCCTTCGGCAGTCCGAGGATGCGTTCGGCCACGATGTTCCGCTGGATCTGCGAGGTGCCGGCGGCGATGGTGTACGAGAGGGAGGAGAGGCGGTCGAGGACCCAGGGCCGGCCGAGGTCGAGGGACTCCGCGCCGAGTACGTCCGCCGCCGCGTCGTACAGCTCCTGGCGAGCGTGCGAGTACCTGAGCTTGAAGACGGAGCCGCCGATGCCCGGCACTCCGCTACCCGTCTCCGCCGCGCTCACGTTCCACTGCGTCAGCCGCCACAGCGCCCGGAACTCGGCGTTCAGCCGGCCCAGCCGGCGCCGGAGCACCGGATCGTCCCAGCGGCCGTTCTTGCGGGCCTCACGGGCCAGTTCGCCCAGGACCCGGCGGCAGGCGACCACCTCGCCGACGAAGGCCGTGCCGCGCTCGAAGGACAGCGTCACCATGGTCACGCGCCAGCCGTCGTTCTCGGCGCCCACCCGGTTGGCCACCGGCACCCGCACCTCGTCCAGGAACACCTCCGCGAACTCCGCCGACCCGGCGAGGGTGCGCAGCGGACGTACCGTGATGCCCGGCGCGTCCATGGGCATGGCCAGCCAGGTGATGCCCCGGTGCTTGGGCGCCGCGGGGTCGGTGCGCACCAACAGCTCGCACCAGTCGGCGACTTCCGCGTGCGAGGTCCAGATCTTGGACCCGCTCACCACGTAGTGGTCGCCGTCCCGCCACGCGCGCGTGCGCAGTGCGGCGAGATCGGAGCCGGCGTCCGGCTCGCTGAACCCCTGGCACCACACCTCGTCGCCGCGCAGCACGGGTGGCAGCCAGCGGGCCCGCTGCTCGGGCGTCCCCTCGGCGGCGATCGTCGGCCCGGCGTGCAGCAGCCCGACGAAGTTCGCCCCGACGTAGGGCGCGCCCGCCTGTTCCGTCTCCTCCAGGAAGATCAGCCGTACGGTGAGGGACGCATCCCAGTGCACCTCCGCGTACCCGGCGTCGTACAGCGTCCGCTGCCACCCGAGGTCGTACGCGCGCCGGGCCGGCCAGTCGTCGGGGGACGGCTTCGGCGGCAGGCCGGGCAGCACCTCGGCCAGCCACTGGCGCAGCCGGGCCCGGAAGTCCTCCTCCTCGGGCGTGTACGACAGGTCCATTCCGGCCCCCACTTATCTGATACTTCGTCAGATACTCCGGGCAGGCTAGCCCCGCGCCTCTGGACCGACAAGGCGCCCGGCCCTACGCTCTGCCGCACGATCTGACGTAGCGTCAGCTTGACGGAGGGTGCCGGGATGAACGTCACCGCACACGAACTGAGCACGTCCCGCACGCTCTGGGACCTGGTCGTGCGCCGCGCCGAACTCACCCCCGACCGGCCGGTGTTCCTCCAGGACGACCGGGCGCTGGCCTTCGGGGAGCTGCGCGGGCGCGCCGAACGCGTGGCGGCGGGCCTGTACGGCATGGGGGTGCGGCCCGGCACGGTCGTCGCCTGGCAGCTGCCCACCAGGATCGAGACGGCCGTGCTGTCGTTCGCGCTGGCCCGGCTGGGCGCCGTGCAGTCCCCGGTCATCCCGTTCTACCGGGACCGGGAGGTCGGCTTCGCGCTGCGGGAGTCCAGGGCGGAGTTCTTCGCCGTACCGGGCACCTGGCGGGGCTTCGACCACACGGAGATGGCGCGACGGCTCGGCGCGAAGGGGGTCTTCGAGGCGTACGACGAACTGCCCGACGGCGATCCCGGGGTGCTCCCCGCCCCGCCCGCCGAGGGCACCTCGGTCCGCTGGATCTACTGGACCTCGGGGACCACCTCCGACCCCAAGGGAGTCCTGCACACCGACCGCTCACTGATCGCGGGCGGCTCCTGCCTCGCCCACGCCCTGCATCTGTCGGCGGCGGACGTGGGCTCGATGGCGTTCCCGTACGCGCACATCGCCGGGCCCGACTACACGGTGATGCTCCTGCTCTACGGCTTCCCCGCGGTGATGTTCGAGCAGTTCGCGCTGCCCCGGGCGCTGGAGGGGTACCGCAGGCACGGGGTGACGGTGGCGGGCGGGTCGACGGCGTTCTACTCGATGTTCCTCGCCGAGCAGCGCAAACAGCCGGGCGAGAAGGTGATCCCGACACTGCGGCTGCTCGCGGGCGGCGGGGCACCGAAGCCGCCGGAGGTCTATCACTCGGTGGTCCGCGAGATGGGGGTGCAGCTCACGCACGGGTACGGCATGACGGAAGTCCCGATGATCACCATGGGGTCGCCGGACGACACGGCCGAGAACCTCGCGACGACGGAGGGGCGGCCGCCGCAGGGGATGGAGATCCGGATCGTGGACGGGGAGGTGCGGTTGCGCGGGGAGGCCGTCTGCCAGGGGTATCTGGACCCGGCGCAGACGGCGGAGGCCTTCGACGAGGAGGGCTTCCTGCGCACCGGCGACCTCGGGCAGCTGACCGGCAGCGGTCATCTGGTGCTGACGGGCCGGTCCAAGGACGTGATCATCCGCAAGGGCGAGAACATCTCCGCGAAGGAGATCGAGGACCTGCTGCACCGGCACCCGGCCGTCGGGGACGTGGCGGTGATCGGCCTGCCGGACGCCGAGCGCGGGGAGCGGGTGTGCGCGGTGATAGAGGCGGCGGCACAGCCGGCGGAGGCCGCCGGACTGACCCTGGACGCGGTGACCTCGTACCTGCGCGCGGAAGGGCTGTCGGTGCACAAGCTGCCGGAGCAGCTGGAGGTGGTGGACGCCCTTCCGCGCAACGAGACCCTGCGGAAGGTGCTCAAGTACAAGCTGCGGGAGCGCTATTCGGACAAGGTGAAGTAGCGGGCGACCGCGGGCACGATCTCCGCCTCGCCCACCCTGCCGTCGCCGTCCGTGTCGAGCGTGCCGGCGGTCGACCGGGCGATGTCGTCCTGCACCCCGAGGGCCCTGAGCACCCGCGCGGTGTTCTCCACGGTGGCCGTGCCGTCCGGGGCGGCCGCGAGGTCCAGGGCCGCGTGCAGGAAGGGGCGGGCGATCTCGGCGAACCGGTCGGGGTTGTCGTGCAGCCGCTTGACCGCGCCGTTCACGAACTCCTCGCGGGTGATGCGCTGGTCGCCGTCGCGGTCCGCGATGCCCGCCATGCCCTGCCAGAACGCCTCGGCGCCCGCGTACAGGGCCTGCCCCTTGTCGGATCTGGCCGCGGTCCCGAACTCGGCGAGCAGCGCCTTGGCCGCTCCGCTGAAGTCCTCCCGGTCGATCCAGCCGTTGCCGTCCTGGTCGAAGGTGGCGAACCGGGCGGCGATCCTTCGCTCGTACTCGCTGCTGACCATGTCTCTTCGGGCCGCCTTACGTCACGTCGGGGTACGTCTGACCGGGAGCGTACGACGCTGCGCCCCACCTGGGGACGGAAAACCTACGGTTGTGCCAAGACCGGGGGAATTCTGGGACAACAGTGTGGCAGTGGCTTGATCCTGCGGGCTCAGGCCGACAGTGGTTCCGTGTCTTCCGTCGTTGCCGATTCCAGGTCCGGGTAGACGTCGAACAGGCGGCGGACGCCCAGTGCGGCGAAGACCCGGTTGACGTGGGAGCCGTCCGCCGTGCCCAGGGCCGGGAGTATCAGCCGTAGTCTGCCGCGGCAGGAGCGGATCAGGCGGCGGGCGGCGATCAGTACGCCGACGCCGCTGGAGTCGCAGAAGAAGACCTCCGAGAGGTCGAGGACCAGGGCGTGATGGCCCTCGGCCACCACGTCGTGCACCCGCTGCCGCAGCACCGGTGATGTCACCAGGTCCAGTTCGCCCGACACCCGGAGCACGGCCCAGTCGCCCCGCTCGATGCCGGTCACCTTCAATGCCACGGCCCAGCCCTCCGCTCGCCGGATCTCATGGAACCGCCCGGAAATGGAAGCAGTTCCTACGTTTCTTTCCGCGCGGCTGCCCAGCGGCCGTTCCCTGAAACCCGGGGTAACAAACCGATGGCGATCGGCAAGGGTCTTGTTTCGGTCACTATCGATCCTGTTCGATCGGAAGAGGATTGGGCAGCAGCACAGCGACCCCTTACCACCCGCGGCCTCTCAGGGGGCGCACATTGGCACAAAGGGGCGTGCGCTCCCGAAGGTGCCGACTACATTCGAGGAGACGGTGGACACACGCTGGACGCGGACTTGGGGAGGAGGCCGGATGGCGAAGAAGGACGCACCGCCCCGCTGGGACCGCAAGATGCAGCAGCGGCTCGCCCGCGGCGAGGCGGCCGCCCTCGGCGAGCTCTACGACCGCTTCGCCTCGCTCGTGCACGGACTCGCCCACCGCGTCCTCGGCGACGAACGCGCCGCCGACGGCATCACCCGTGACGTCTTCGCGCATGTCTGGGAGCACCCGGACACCTACGACCCCAGGCAGGGCCCCCTGCGCTCCTGGGTCGCCGCGCTGACCCACCGGCTCGCCGTACAGCGGCTGCGCGCCACCGAGACCGCCGCGCTCACCCGCGGCGACACCGGCTCCACGGAGGAACTGGAGCGCAAGGTGCACCACGCCTCGGTCGCCGCCCGCGCCGACTACATCGTCCACTCCATGCCCACCCCGCTGCGCGCCGCCCTGGAACTGGCCTACTTCCAGCGCCGCGACTACCGCCAGACCGCCGTCGACCTCGGCGTCACCGAGGACGAGGCCCGCCGCCGGCTCCGCCTGGGCCTGCAGTTGCTGTCCACCGCCCACGACGCCGGCCGGCCGCGGGGATACGGGGGTGCGCTGTGAGCGGAGCGGGACGCTTCGAGGCGTACGACGAGGACGAGGGCTACGACGGCCCCTTCGACGACGACTTCGAGGACGACTCCCAGGACGAGAACGGGCACGGCACGCAGGACGACGGTCAGGGCGCCGCAAGCGGCGACGCACGGCCTTCGGAGCCGGGCGGCCCCGGCGGGAACGGCGGCGGCAACAGCGGCAACGGCGGGAACGGCGACGGCAGGAACCCCGCCCGGCCGCCCCGCATACCGATGCCCCGGATCTCCGTCGAGGACAGCGGGCTGCCGCTGCCCGAGCCCTCCGGCATCGCACCGGCCCCACTGGTGCTGCCGCACGACGTCCTGAAGTCGCTGCTCGGAGCGTGGGCGCTGGCCGCCTGCTCGGCCGCGGAGGCGGCGGCGGTCGAGGAGCACCTCGGCGAGTGCGGCACGTGCGCGGACGAGGCGCTGCGGCTGCGCGCCGCGGTCGGCCTGCTGCACCAGCCGGAGAGCCTGGACCTGGATCCGACGCTGCGCACCCGGGTCCTGGAAAGCTGCCTGGAGCGCCGGCAACCGGCCATCCCGGTGCCCGAGTGGACGACACCGTACGACGCCGAGACCGCCCGTCTGGACGCGCTGCTCCAGGACATCGGCGACGCCGAGTGGCATGCGCCGGTGCGGCTGCGGTGGTTCGAGCGCGACGTGGCGACGAGCCGCCGTACGACGGTCGCCGGGGTGATCGCGCACCTGATGTCGGTCGACGGCCTGGTCGCGGTCGCGCTGGGCCTTGAGGACCCGCTGGGCGAGGCGGAGGGAGAGACCCCGCTGACCCCGGCCGCGCGTACCGAGGCGTTCTGGACGGCCTCGCGCTTCCCGCCGACCCGCTCCGTGCGGGCGCCTTGGCGGGAGCAGAGCCACAGCATCGTACGGACCGTGTCCTTCACCGGCGGCGGTCAACTGACCGTCCCGTACGGCGACTTCGAGCTGCCGCTGCGCGACGCGATGCTCGACCGGGCCTTCGAGTGCTGGGTGCACGCGGACGACATCGCGGAGGCGGTGGACTACCCGTACGAAACGCCCTCGCCACGCCATCTGAACCAGATGGTCGACCTGGCGGCCCGTATGCTGCCGGCCGTGCTCGCGGCCAGGCGCCGCGCGGGCCTGGCCTCGCCCGGCGCGGCCCGCCATCTGGTCACCGCGGGCGCGCCCGGCCGCAGCCTGCGCCTGGAGATCGAGGGCTGCGGCGGCGGCGAGTGGCTGATCCCGCTCGACGCCCCGGGAGCGGTGGGCTCCGCCGATCACGAGGTGGCCCATGTCGCCCTGGACGGCGCCGAGTTCTGCCGCCTGGCCGCGGGCCATGTGCCTCCGGCGGAAGCGGCGGCGGGTCAGGTCGGCGACCGGGATGCGATCAGGGACGTCCTGTTCGCGGCGGCTTCGTTGAGCCGGATGTAGGGGGCGGTCGCTGCTCGACATGCGGCCGCTTCAAAGGGGCGCGGGGCTCCGTCGATATGCGGCTCCGCCGCGTGGGCGCGAACGGCCACAGACGACCCGCGGCCGCCCGCGAAGCAGACCCCCGAGCTCCTAGGCGAACACCACCGTCCGGCGCCCGTTCAGCAGAATCCGTCGCTCCGCATGCCACTTGACGGCCCGCGCCAGCGCCTGGCACTCCACGTCGCGGCCGATGGCGACCAGCTGGTCCGGAGTGACGTCGTGGCCGACGCGCTCGACCTCCTGCTCGATGATCGGGCCCTCGTCGAGGTCGGCGGTGACGTAGTGCGCCGTGGCGCCGATCAGCTTCACGCCCCGCGCATGCGCCTGGTGGTACGGCTTGGCGCCCTTGAAGCTCGGCAGGAAGGAGTGGTGGATGTTGATGATCCGGCCGCTGAGCTGCTTGCACAGGTCGTCCGAGAGGACCTGCATATAGCGGGCGAGGACGACCAGCTCGACGTTCCGCTCGCGGACGAGCTCCAGCAGCTGTGCCTCGGCCTGCGCCTTGGTGTCCTTGGTGACCGGAATGTGATGGAAGGGAATGTTGTAAGACCCCACCAGCTCGGCAAAGTCCGTGTGGTTGGAGACCACGGCCGCGATCTCCACCGGAAGCGCGCCGATACGGGCGCGGAACAGCAGGTCGTTCAGGCAGTGGCCGAACTTGCTGACCATCAGGACGATGCGCATCTTCTCGTCGGCCCGGTTGATCTGCCAGTCCATCTGGAAGGAGTCACCGATCGCCGCGAAGCTCGCCCGCAGCTTGTCCACCGTCACCGGCGGCTCCGCCGAGAAGTGGACACGCATGAAGAACAGTCCCGTGTCGTGGTCGCCGAACTGCTGGCTGTCCTCGATGTTGCAGCCGGTCATGAACAGATAGCTCGACACGGCGTGCACGATGCCCTGCTTGTCCGGGCAGGAGAGGGTGAGGACGTACTGGTCGGCGGTGGCCGCGGCTCGGCCGGACTGCTCACTCATGCAGCACAGGGTCCCATACCGGCCCCGCCCCGCGGATCGCAGTCCGCTACGCGGACCGCGTCATTATCCGCAGTACCTCAAGGCTCCGCGGCGGCGCGTCCGGGTCCTCCCCGTCGCTCGCCGACATCCGGACGTGCGCGTCCCGTGCCGCCCGCACCGCCTCCGGCCACGCGTGGTGCTCGACGTAGGCCTGGACCGGCGCGTCGGGCCCGACCTGGTGCATGATCCGCAGCACCCGCAGCACGGCGGTGTCGACGAGCGCCGCCTCCTGCGAGTCCCGGAAGATCGTGCCGACGTACTTCTCGGCGGACCAGCTGTCCAGCCAGGTGTCCTCCACCAGCCGGTACACGGCGTCGGTCACGTCGCCGTATCCGTCCACGCCGGCCAGCCAGACCTCGCGCTGGAAGACCGGATCGGAGAGCATGTGCAGCGCGGAGCGCACATTGCTGCGCCAGCGCCACCACGGCATGTCGTTGAGTGGCATGCCGCCCATGGTGGATGAGCGACGGCCGCGACGGGAAGAGTTCTCCGAACCTTGCACGGTCACCGATCGTACGTTCTTCGTCCCAGGCGTCCCATCGGCCCCCGTAATTCACCTGGATGTCACCCTTCGTTGACCAAGGGTCACTCCCGGGTTAGCGATGTGACGGAATCGTGCGTGTCCATGACCGGCAGGCGATACTCGCGCAGCACCTTCTTCCCCATCTTCACCCGCCCCGTCAAAAGAGCCACCGCACTCTCCGCGGGCGCTCTGGCGGCGTGTGCCGCGCTGACCGCCGGATGCGGGGTCATCCCCGGTGCCACGGGGAGCTCCGGGGACGACCCGATCAAGGTCATGACCTGGGCACCCGAGAACACCAACGCCACCAACAAGCCGGGCATGCCCGCCATGGCCGCGGCGTACGCCCGCTGGATCAACGCCCACGGCGGCATCAACGGCCGCAAGCTCAAGGTCCTGTACTGCAACGACCACAACGACAGCGTCGAAGCCGCGAAGTGCGCCCAGCGCGCGGTCGACGAGAACGTGGTGGCGGTCGTCGGCTCCTACAGCCAGTTCGGCGACACCTACCTGGCCCCGCTGGAGAGCGCGGGCATCCCGTACATCGGCGGGTACGGCGTGACGAACGACGAGTTCACCAGCGTCACGTCCTACCCCGTCAACGGCGGCCAGCCGACGCTCCTGGCCGGCCTCGGCAAGGCGCTCGCCGCGAACTGCGGCCCCGTGACGCTGGTCCGGCCCGACAGCATCGCGGGCGACGAGCTGCCCCCGCTGCTCGACTCGGGCCTGAAGTCGGGCGGGCACACGCCGGCGGACGACCTGCTCGCGCCCGAGGACTCCACCGAGTACGGCATACCGTCGGAGCGGGCCCTGCAGGCCTCGACCAAGGACCCGGTGAAGAAGGGGTGCGTGGTCCCCGCGCTCGGGGAGCGCACGGACACCTTCATGGACTCCTTCCGGCGTGCCCGCGAGGACTTCCCGTCGGTGAAGACCGCGACCGTCCTCGGCAGCGTCGACCAGACGGTGATCAACTCGACGGGCGGGGCGAACAGCCCGTACGAGGGGTCCTACATCACCGGCTGGTACCCGGTGACCTCCGACGCCCGCTGGAACAGGATGAAGAAGGTGATCAACGAGGAGGCCTTCGGCGACAACCGCATCGACCCCGCGGACGCCGGAGTGCAGACCACGTGGATCGCGTACACCGTCCTGAAGGCCGTCCTGGAGCGGATCGGCACCGGTGAGGTGAGCGCGGACACCGTGCGCCGGACCCTCGACGACGGCCTCAAGGTCACCACGGGCGGCCTCACCCCGACGCTCCAGTGGCAGCGCTACACGGGCAAGCTCGCCGGCGTCGGCTTCGCCCGCCTGGTCAACGCCCATGTGACCCTCCAGGTCGTACGGGAGGGCCGGCTGGTGTCGGCCAAGAACGGCGGGGTCGTCGACGTGACGACGACGCTGGAGAACGCGGACCTCGGCTAGGGCACGGCCAGGGCCTGCCGACGGGGGTCCCGGGGCCGTACGGCCCCGGGACCCTGCACGCTCAGAGCTGGGTCGGCTGGCGCTGGGTGAGGCCGTACTTCCTGGCGATCGCGTTCCACAGCTGCGCCGCCGTGACCTTCTGGCTGCTGGCGGTGCCGCTCTCGCGGTTGCCCGCCTGGGTCTGGCCGGTGCTGCGGGCCTGGCCGTGCTTGCAGCCGTGCCTGCCGGAGATCTGGTCGGCCCAGGCCGCGTAGTGGTTGTCGGCCGCCGCGGACGCCTGCCAGGCCTTGTTGAGGGCGGCGGTCAGCGCGGCGTTGTTCGGCAGCTTGTCGACGGACAGCTTCGACAGCCGGGTGACCAGCTCGTTGCGCTGCTTGGCCGCGTCCCGCAGGTCCGAGGCGGCCGTGTCCAGGTTGTTGCAGGCCTTCACATTGGCCACGGCCCTGATCACCGACGCCCGGCTGCTGCCGCTGTCGGCGAGCAGCTTGTCCAGCGCGACGGCCTGCTGCTGGGCCGGGTCGGCGGCCGCTGGGGAGGACTCGCCGGTCACGGGGGCCGAGGCGGCCACGTTCTTGTTGGCGTTGCTCTGGTCGCCGCCGCCACCGCCGCTGAGCATCGCGCCCGCGCCGACGCCGAGGACGGCGAGGCCGACACCGATGGCCGCGATGAGCGGCACCTTCGAGCCGCTACGGCCGCCGCGGCCGCCGTCGTCGTCATGGTCCGCGTAGTCCCCGCGCCGCCCGCCACCGAGTCCCGGCGAGGCGTACGAGGGCTGCCCGGGGTAGCCGCCCGGGGCGTCCTGGACGCGCGGCAGCTGCTGCGTGGCTCCGGCCGGGGCGCCGCCCCCGGGCCCGCTGCGGAAGAGGTTGTCGAAGTCGGACGGCGGCTGCCGGTCCCCGCCGCCGTACGGATCGGTCACCGGCGCGATGTACTGCGTGGCCTGGGCATCGGAGTGGGCGGCGGGCTGTGTCGCGCGCCCCAGGAACCGCGTCTCCTCGGAGGTGGCCTCGGGCGGCATCGCACCCGCTGCCACCGGGGGTATGTACTGGGTCGCTCCCTCGTCCACGGGAGCGGGACCGGCCGCCGGGACCGGCGGTATGTACTGGGTGGCCCCCTCGTCCACGGGAGCGGCGGCCGGCAGGTAGGCGCCCTGCCCGGCGTACGGGTCGGGCACGGCCGGCGGCAGGGGCTGCGCGGCCTGGCCGTTCTGCGCGTACGGCTGCTGGTGCTGCTCGGAGCCGTAGGGCTGCGGCGAGCCGTAGCCCGCGTCCTGGCCGCCGCCGTACGTCGTGTGCGCGCTCTCCGGGGGCAGCGGACCGGCGCCGGGCGTGGCCGGGGCGCCCTGCGGGTTCCACGGGGCGGGCCGCTCCGGGGTGCCCCACTCCTGGGCCGCCGCGGGGGGCCAGCCCTCGCCGGGCTGGGGGGCCTGCTGCGGGTCGGGGCCCCAGGGCTGACCCCAGGCCTGGCCGCCGGTCGGGGCCGCGGCCGGGGGCCGGCCGGCCGGGGCTGCCGGACGCGGGGCGGGTCCGGCCGCCATTCCCGGCAGCACGGGATCGCCGCCGTCGGAGGGCAGCACGATGCCTTCGCGCGCGGGCTCGCCCTGTCCACTCTGCGTCACCGGGACTCCTACGAATGGGGGACTTTCGGAATCGTCGGGTCACGCTACCGGGTCCCCCGAGCCGGGTGCCACGCAGCTCAATGCGCGATCTTGCTCCCTGTGACAGCAGTAACAAAAGTGCCCCGTGGTGCGCTGTTCATGGCACCTCCTGTGTGTCCCCTGCGTATAAACGGGTCGTTTCCCGCACGTTCACGCAGCCACAGGGCGCTTGTTCACGCGGCCTGCTGCACGTCCAGCCGCGCTCCGAACTCCCGCACCACGGGCTCGTCGCGGTACGGCTCCAGCCGCTGCTGGAAGTCCTCCAGATACTCCGCGCCCCGGTTGGAGCGGAGCGTCTCCAGGAGTTCGACCGCCTTCATGCCCGTACTGCACGCCTGTTCGATCTCGCGCTGCTGCACCTGCGCCGTGGCGAGCAACACATAACCGATCGCCCGCCTGCGCGCCCGCTTCTCGGGATGCCCGGCCAGCGACTGCTCCGCGCACCGCGCCGCCGCCTCGGCCTGCCCGAGGTCGCGGTGGCAGTGCGCCAGTTCGTCGGCCAGGTAGGCCTCGTCGAAGTGCGCGATCCAGGCCGGGTCGTCCCCGGAGTCGGCGTCGGCCGAGTCCATGGCGGTGATCGCCCGCCCGGACGCCACCTGGGCGGCCCGCGCATCGCCCAGCAGGGCATGACCGCGGGCCTCGGCCGCGAAGAACATCGCCTCCGCGCGCGGGGTCACGCGCCCCCGCGCCCCCTCCTGCGCCGCCCGCGCGAGCTGTGCGATCTCCCGCGGGTTTCCGAGCTGGGCTGCGAGGTGGCTCATGGAGGCGGCCAGCACATAGCCGCCGTACCCGCGGTCGCCCGCTGCCTGCGCCAGGCGCAGGGACTGGATGTAGTAGCGCTGGGCGAGTCCTGGCTGGCCGGTGTCGACGGCCATGTACCCGGCCAGCTCGGTCAGCCGGGCCACCGCGGCGAACAGGTCGCGGCCGACCGCCTCCCGGTAGGAGCCGGCGAGCAGCCCGGAGACGACGCTGTTGAGGTAGTGCACGACGACCGGGCGCACATGCCCGCTGCCGTACTGGTGGTCGAGTTCGGTCAGCGCCTGCGTCATCGCGCGGACGGCCGCCACGTCGGAGTGCCCCACGCGCGGTCCCGCCTGGCGCGCCACCTGCGAGTCCGGCGCCGAGATCAGCCAGTCGCGGCTCGGCTCGACGAGCGCGGACGCGGCGACGGAGGAGCCCGACAGGAAGTCCCGCCGGCCCACGTCACTGCGCCACAGCTCGCAGACCTGCTCGATGGCCCCCAGTACCGTCGGCGAGAACTGGAGACCCACGCCCGAGGCGAGGTTCTTGCCGTTGGCCATGCCGATCTCGTCGATCGTGACCGTACGGCCCAGCTTGCGGCCGAGCGCCTCGGCGATGATCGCGGGCGCCCGGCCCCGCGGCTGCTGTCCGCGCAGCCAGCGGGCCACGGACGTCTTGTCGTAGCGCAGATCGAGACCGTGCTCGGCACCGCACATGTTGACCCGGCGGGCGAGCCCGGCGTTCGAGCACCCCGCCTCCTGGATGAGCGCCTGCAGCCGTTCGTTCGGCTGTCGCGCGACGAGAGGCCTCGCGGCCATGGCATAACCCCCTGCGAACCCCTGAAGCGGAAAGATCCGGCCGTGAAGATCGATGCCCCGCGGACATACCGAAAATGCGGGACATGCGAGGATTGCCGGGGTAAAGGCTGCTGCCGACCCCCACACGTGGCTACCCAGCCCACGCCACGGTTCCTCCCGCGCGCCCCCGCTCATGCACCCATGCGCCCCGGCCGCCGAATCGATGCTCCTCCCCCGCGCGCGCTACGCCCGTAACTCCAGGTGAGCGCGGGAGTTGAGTGGAACGTGGACGAGACCATCGCAGGCACCGAAGCCGCCCAGATTCCGAAGCAGCGCGGGGAATCGCTGCTGGAGACCGCCGTACGCTACGCCGAGGAACGCCACTGGGACGTGTTCCCGGGCACCTGGCTGGAAGCCGTCGACGGGGTGCAGCGCTGCTCCTGCGACCACGTGGCGTGCGCGGCACCGGGGGCGCATCCCGAGCGCGCGGACTGGCAGACCCAGGCGACCGGCAGCGCGACCGTCGCCCGCCGGATGTGGCAGAAGCAGCCGGCGGCGTCGATCCTGCTGCCGACCGGCCGGACCTTCGACGCGCTGTCCGTCCCGGAGACCGCCGGGTTCCTCGCGCTGGCCCGGATGGAGCGGATGCAGCTGACGCTGGGGCCGGTGACGCGCACCCCGGACCGGCGGATGCACTTCTTCGTACTGCCGGGCGTGTCCTCGAAGGTGCCGGACTCGGTGCGCAGGCTCGGCTGGTCCCCGGGCTCGCTCGACCTGGTGGCGCTCGGCGAGGGGGCGTATGTGGCCGCGCCGCCCACGCGGTTCGGGTCGGGCGGCGCCGTGCAGTGGGCCCGCCGGCCCACGTCCGCGAACCGGTGGCTGCCGGACGCGGAGGAGTTGATCTCGACGCTCGCCTACGCGTGCGGGCGGGATCGGTAGCGGTTCGCCGTCCGCACAGTCCCCCGAGCCTCGTACAGCCCCTGCGCCCTTTCGGGCCGACTGCTCCCCCGTAGGGTTTCAGCATGACGGACGCAGCAGTGGTGTCAGCAGCGGCAGCCGTACGTGTGCGCGGGCTCTGGAAGCGGTTCGGGCAGCAGGTCGCGGTCGCCGGGATCGATCTGGAGCTGCCCGCGGGGAAGTTCATCGGACTCGTGGGACCCAACGGAGCCGGGAAGACCACCACCCTCTCCATGGTGACCGGGCTGCTCAGGCCCGATCAGGGGTCCGTCGAGGTCGTGGGCCACGACGTGTGGCGGGACCCGGTGGCGGTCAAGGCGCGGATCGGCGTCCTGCCCGAGGGACTGCGGCTCTTCGAGCGGCTGTCGGGCCGGGAACTGCTCGGATACTCCGGGCGGTTGCGCGGGCTGCCGGGCGGCGAGGTCGACAAGCGGGCCACGCAGCTCCTCGACGTCCTCGATCTGGCCGGGGCCCAGCACAAGCTCGTCGTCGACTACTCGACCGGCATGCGCAAGAAGATCGGGCTCGCGGCCGCTCTCCTCCACAACCCCGAGGTCCTCTTTCTCGACGAGCCGTTCGAGGGGGTCGACCCGGTGTCCGCGCAGACCATCCGGGGCGTCCTGGAGCGGTACACGGCCTCCGGCGCCACCGTCGTCTTCTCCTCCCACGTCATGGAGCTCGTCGAGTCGCTGTGCGACTGGGTCGCGGTGCTGGCGGCGGGAAGCATCCGCGCGACCGGCCCGCTGGCCGAGGTGCGCGGTGCACACCCGACCCTTCAGGGGGCGTTCCTGGAGCTCGTGGGCGCCCGGGGGCGCGACGCCGCCTCCGACCTCGACTGGCTGGGCGGCGGGGCCCGATGAGCGCCGTGACCTCCACCGTCGTACGGCTGAAGCTGTCCCTGCTGCGCAACGGGCTGCGGCAGTCGGGCGGGCGGCGGGCCGCGTTCGTCGCGTCGGCCGTCGTCGCGCTGCTGTTCGCGGCCCTGCAACTGCTCGGCCTGCTCGCCCTGCGCGGACACGCGCACGCCGACGCCGTCGCCCTGCTGGGGACGTCGGTGCTCGCGCTGGGCTGGGCGGTGATGCCGCTGTTCTTCCCGGGCGGGGACGAGACCCTGGACCCGACCCGCCTGGTGATGCTGCCGCTGCGGCCGCGCCCGCTGGTACGGGCCCTGCTGGCGGCCTCGCTGGTCGGCATCGGGCCGCTGTTCACCCTGCTCCTGCTGGCGGGCTGTGTGCTCTCGGTGGCGCACGGGACGGCGGCCTACGTCACGGCCGTCGCCGGCGTCGCCTTGGCGCTGCTGGTCTGCGTGGCGCTCGCGCGCACCGTCGCCACCGCCAACGTACGGCTGCTGACCAGCCGCAAGGGCCGCGATCTGGCCGTACTCAGCGGCCTGGTCATCGCGATCGGGGCGCAGCTGGTCAACTTCGGCGCCCAGCGCCTCGGTTCCGCCGGGCTCGGACAGCTGGCCCCGGTGGCCGACGTGCTTCGCTGGCTGCCGCCCGCGTCGGCGGTGGGCGCGGTGCACTCGGTGAGCGAGGGGTCGTACGGGACGGCGGCCGCCCAACTGCTGCTCTGCGCGGCCGCGCTGGGCCTCCTGGTGGCGGTGTGGGCGCGCGGTCTGACCCGGCTGATGACCTCCCCCGACGGCTCCACCCTCCAGGCCGCCGACCCCGGCGCCCGGGAACGCCCGGCCGGCGGCCTGGGGCGACCGCTCCCTGCCGGCCGCACCGGTACGGTCATGGAGCGCAGCCTGCGCTACATCTGGCGCGACCCCAAGACCAAGGCCGCCTGGGTGACCTCGCTCGCCATCGGCCTGATCGTGCCCGTGTTCAACGCGCTGCAGGGCACCGGCTCGATCTACTTCGCGTGCTTCGCCGCCGGGATGCTCGGCATCCAGATGTACAACCAGTTCGGCCAGGACACCTCCGCCTTCTGGATGGTGGCGATGGCCATCGCGTCACCCCGGGACGCGTACGTCGAGCTGCGCGGCCGGGCGCTTGCCCTGCTGGTGATCACCCTGCCGTACGCGACGCTGGTGACCGTCCTGACGACGGCGATGCTCGGCGACTGGGCGCGGCTGCCCGAGGTGCTCGGGCTGTCCTTCGCGCTGCTCGGGGCGATGCTGGCGACCGGCGCGTGGACCTCGGCCCGCTTTCCCTACTCGATCCCGCAGGAGGGCCACAAGAACGTGGCACCCGGCCAGGGGAGCCTCGCCTGGATCTCCATCTTCGGCGGCATGGTCGCGGCGGCCCTGCTGTGCGCCCCCGTCATCACCCTGACCATCTGGCTGAACGTGAGCGCCGACGGGGATGCGTGGACGTGGCTGCTGCTCCCGGTAGGCGCGGCGTACGGGGCCGGGATCACCGCGATCGGCCTGCGCCTGGCGGCCCCGCGGACGGCGGCGCACCTGCCGGAAATTCTGACGGCGGTGAGCAAGGGCTGACGGCGCCTGCAACCCCTCAGGGGCGCGGGGCTGTATCGACTTGCGGCTCCGCCCCGTGGGCGCGACAAGTCACACTCGACCCGCACCCGCCACAAACCAGAACCTCCCGAGCTCCTGGGCGCCCTCAGTCGACGCTCATCGCGTCCAGGAACGGCTCGACGGCCGCCCGCCAGGCCACCGGCTGGTCGTAGTGAACAAGGTGCCCCGCATCGGCGACCTCGGCATACTCGCCGAGCGGCAGCACCCGCACCATCTCCTGCGCCTCCGCCCGGCCCAGCTCCCCGTCGAGGCCGCGCACGACGAGCGCGGGGCACCGGACCTGCGCGAGCTCCTCCCAGTGCGCGTCGTACACCCAGGTCTCCCGGGACTTGAGCATCTGCTCGGGCTCGAAGACGGGGCGCCATCCGTCGGGGGACTCGTGCATGACCTCGGCATAGAACTCCCCGCGCGCGGCGTTCGGCCGCTCGACCCAGGGGTCGCCCTCGCCGAACCACTTGCGTACGTCGGCGAGTGTGGCGAAGGGGAC
The DNA here is from genome assembly GCF_042895285.1 of Streptomyces sp. NPDC001406. Classification (NCBI taxonomy): domain Bacteria; kingdom Bacillati; phylum Actinomycetota; class Actinomycetes; order Kitasatosporales; family Streptomycetaceae; genus Streptomyces; species Streptomyces sp. NPDC001406. Next base: position 20,208 of record NZ_JBIAWG010000010.1, on the reverse strand, counting down.
GGGCCAGGACTTGAACCAGTCGGCCCATTCGCGCTGCGAGGCCGCGCCGAGCGCGGAGGCCCGCATGTCGCAGATGATCAGGCCCCGCACCAGGTCGGGGCGTTTGGCGGCGAGTTGCCAGGCGGTCAGCGCGCCCATGGCGTGGCCGATGAGGACGGCCGGGGCGAGGCCGAGCTGTTCGAGGGCGGCCTCGGCGTCCTCGACATAGGCCTCACGGGTGTACGCGGCCTGCGGGGGCTTGTCGCTCTGGCCGTGGCCGCGCTGGTCGAGGGCGACGGCGCGATGCCGCTCCGAGAGCCAGCGGGCGGTGGAGGCCCAGTGCGAGGCGCGACCCATCAGGCCGTGCAGTAACAGCACGCCGGGATGCGCCTGGTCCGGGTCCGACTTGGGCGGGTCGGCGAACTCCCAGGCCGCGAGGCGTACGCCGCCGGCTCCCGTCACGTCGATGCGCCGTGCCATGGGCTGGCACCCCCCTAGCTCCGCTCGGACCGCTGCTGTCGTGCCGTCGTACCGCTGCGTTGCCTGTGTTCCGACCCCAGATTATCGAATGCCTATTCGAAAATTCTGTCTCTGCGGACAACACCCCTCAATCGAGTGACACCTTTCGAGGCATGATCGCCGCCGTCGAGGGGATTTCTTCAGCGGGAGGCGGACCGCTCGGGGAAAACGGTCCGAGGGGGATGACCCTGAGAGCTCGGGGCTCCGGGTCAGCACAGGGGAGGACAGGCCCCGGCGCCACCAGGCGCCGGGGCCATCCACATGCCTGCGGCACATCCTCCCCGCCCCCTCAGGTCATATGCCTCTCGCGACAGCCTTGCACGCGAAGCGCCCGAGCGCTGCGATTCGGCGCACTGAATCTTGGATTCGGCACGTTCGGCGGGGCGCCACAACTACCCCTTACAGCACGGGAGTTGATGTATACGAAAGTCGGGGCCGGTCAGCGCTTGGCGACGAAGACGTGCGAGGCGACGTCCGCCTCCAGCTCGGCCGCCTCGCCGCCACTGCCCACGAGCACACCGCCCGCCGACTCGGTGACGCTCACCACCGAACCGGGCTGCACACCCGCCCGGCGCAACGTGTACATCAGCTGGGCGTCGGTCTGGATGGGCTCGCCGATCCGGCGGACGACGACCGTCTTGCCGTCGGAGCCCGGGTCGAGGTCGGCCAGCGACACCATGCCCTCGTCCAGGAACGGGTCGGCACCGTCCTTCTCGCCGAGCTCCTCCAGACCGGGGATCGGATTGCCGTACGGCGACTCGGTCGGGTGGCGCAGCAGCTCCAGCACGCGCCGCTCGACGGCCTCGCTCATCACGTGCTCCCAGCGACACGCCTCGGCGTGCACCTGCTCCCACTCCAGGCCGATCACGTCGACCAGCAGACACTCCGCGAGCCGGTGCTTGCGCATGACCCGCGTGGCCAGGCGGCGGCCCTCATCGGTGAGCTCCAGATGGCGGTCGCTGGCGACGGACACGAGGCCGTCGCGCTCCATCCGCGCGACCGTCTGGCTGACCGTCGGCCCGCTCTGGTCGAGCCGCTCCGCGATGCGGGCGCGCATGGGGACAACGCCTTCCTCTTCGAGTTCGAGGATGGTGCGGAGATACATCTCCGTGGTGTCGATCAGTCCGGACATACGTGCCCCTCGATTACCTCTGCCGGAAGTCCGGCGCGTGCGCTGGCCCTGTCACCAATTCTGCCGGATCCCACTGACAACCGTGCCGCACCGCGAAAAGCGACCCAGCTGCGGGCAGTCGTGCCTCCCCCAAGCTCTTCGAGCAGGGGACCCCCAGGCGGCACGGGTGGGCGGTGGGGGTCCCCCTGCTCGAACGTAGTTGAGAGCTTGGGGGAGGCACCCCGCACGCGCGGGCAAGCGACCCACCCCCGGCCGGCCGCACCAGAGGGCACCCACCGAACACCGGCACCCCAGCCCCCCGGCCGTATTGACACCGCACTGGTCCAGACCGCACGGTGATCCGCGACACAGACGCTGCGAAGGGGCACCGCATGAGCGACGGCACGCCGGCCGACCAGTTCTTCGACGCCGCCATCGGCCTGCTGCAACGGGCCCGCGACGAGGAGTCCGGAGCCATCACGGCCGCCGGCACCCTGCTCGCCGACACCGTCCAGGCCGGCGGCCGCCTGTTCGCCTTCGGCGCCGGCCACTCCTCCCTGGCCGCCCAGGACGTCGTCTACCGCGCCGGCGGCCTCGCCCTGATGAACCTGCTCGCCGTCCCGGGCGTCGTCGGTGTCGACGTCACCCCCGCCACCCTCGGCTCCGCCCTCGAACGCGTGGACGGACTCGCCACCGCCGTCCTGGACACCGCACCGATCCGCTCCGGCGACGTCCTCGTGATCATCTCCCTCTCCGGCCGCAACTCCCTGCCCGTGGAGATGGCCATGAACGCCCGCGCCCTGGGCATCCGCGTCATCGGCGTGACCTCGGTGGCGTACGCCTCGGAGACGAAGTCCCGGCACGCCTCGGGGACGTATCTGAAGGACCACTGCGACATCGTCCTCGACTCGAAGATCCCGGTCGGCGACGCGGAACTCACCCACGAGGCCATCCCGGCCCCCTTCGCCCCCGCGTCCACGGTCGTCACCGCCGCCCTCCTCCAGGCGGTCATGGCCACGACGGCCACCACGCTGGCCGACCGCGGCATCGAGCCCCCGCTCCTGCGCTCCGGCAACGTCGACGGCGGCCACGAGTGGAACAGCCGGATCATGGAGCAGTACCGCGACCGGATCTTCTACCGGCACTGACGACCCGCGTACCGGTACCTACTTCTCCGCCAGAACCCCGGCCAGATCCAGCGCCGCCCCGATCCGCACCGCCACGTCCTCCGCATACGTCGCGTCGGTCCGCTCGAAGCGGCTCCGCCCGGCCCCGCGCAGAAAGGTCACGACGCCCAGCGTCCGCCCCCGGCTGCGCAGCACCGCGCACAACGCGTGCACGGCGTCACCCGGCCACTGCCGGGCCAGGGCCCACTCCCGGGCCCGCTCCGCCGGGACGGACCCGGCATCGGCCCGCACCGACCCGGCCCGCTCCACGCACTGCAGCGCGGGATGCCCCTGTTCGTAGCGCACGGGCAGCCCGGCGTGACCGGTGAGCACGCTCGGCCCCGGCGCCCCGGCGGGCGTCGTGGCCACCCGCACCAGCCGTACCGGCCCCGTCTCCCCGTCGGCCCGCGCATCGCCCGCCACCCGGTCGATCAGCGCGTGGTCGGCGAAACCGGCGAGCGCGAAGTCGAGGTGCACGGTGACCGCTTCCGCCGGGTCCTCGCACTCGGCGGCAGCCCGGGCCGCCCGGTGCAGCTGGTTGGCGCGGAAGCGCAGCGTCGCCGCCTCCTGCTCGCCCTGCTTGGCCTCGGTCACGTCCTGGAACAGCCAGCCGACCCCGAGCGGCACCGGCTCCTCCGCGAGCGGCGAGGCCAGCCGCAGGAACCCGCTCCGCCAGCAGCGCCGCTTCTCGCCCTCCGGCGTCCGCACGCTCACCCACATCTCGGCGGGCGCGGGCGGCGCGCCCTCGGCCAGCACATGCGTGAGCGCGCTCTCCAGTTCCTCGACCCCCTGGGCGAGCAGCTCGCCGAGCGGCCGCCCCAGCACGGACGTGCGCCCGATGCCCAGCGCGCGGGCCGCGTGCGCGTTCACCACGGCGGGCCGCAGATCCGCGTCGACCAGTACGACACCCCACGACGCGTCCTCGAACAGCGCCTCGCTGAGCGCGATGGACCGCTCCAGGTCGATCTGCGCGTGCACCTCGCTGAAGGCGCAGTACACACCGGCGGGCTTCCCGTCCGGACCGCGTACGGCGGCGGACTGCGTCCGTACGAGGACCCGGCCCCCGTCCTTCGTGACCAGCGCGAACTCATGCACCTGCCGACCGGGGGCGTGCATCACGGACAGCAGCCGCTCCTCGACCTCCTCGGCGTCCGCCTCGCGCACCGCCCAGCCGGCGAACCCGTGCCTGCCCACCGCCTCGGCCGCGGTCCAGCCGAGGATGCGCTCCGCCTCACGGTTCCAGTGCGTCACCACCCCGTCCGCGTCGAAGGCGCACAGGGCCGCGTCCATCCCGTCCAGCAGGGCGGCCAGCAGATCGGAGCCGCCCGAGCCGTCCGGGCCGTCGTCGGCCACGGGTCCGCCGCCGGTGGGCTCGGGCTCGTCGGGCCCCAGCTCATCGGTGGTCCCACTACGCCGGGAAGCACTCACCTGGACCCCCTGCAGGCTGCGTCCGCACGTACGGCGCGAAAGTTTCGCTCACTCCCTTTCATTCAACTCGAACGTGACGCAGCACACACTTGGTTCCCGCAAGATTGAAGGAATCGTTGTAACAGACCGCCGCGTCCCGAACCTGCCCCGAACCGAGTTCTAGACCAGTTCTAGACCCCGTCGGCCGCGAGCCTGAGATCCACCCACAGGTCGCTCTCGCCGTCCAGCACATACCGCTCGACCTCGGTGAACCCGTGCTTCGCGGCGAACTGCAGCCCGTCCTCGTTGACCGCGAGGACACAGGTCTCGACGGCCCGGGCACCGAGCACGCGCGCGTGGGCGAGACCGTTCTCGTACAGCGCGGCCCCGTATCCGCGCCGTCGGTACTCGGGCAGCACGCGGGCGATGACCGTCGCCACCGCGTCCTCCCCCTGCGGCGGCCGCAGGGTGGAACAGCCGACGAGCGCGTCCCCCACGTACGCGTTCTCCAGCCGGTAACGCCCCGCCCGCTCACGGACCTCGTCCAGGTCCATCGCGGCGGGCGGCACGATCACGTTGTGGACGTGCCGCCACTGCTCCAGCATGGCCTCGCCGGCCACGGCCTCTATCCGAAGATCAGTCACCCGAGCAGACTACGAGGCGGGCGCCGCCCGCGAGGGCGGTCGTGGCAGCGAAAAAATGGTTGATCGGTGGCCGAACGGTTCCTAGTGTGTGATGCACACGAGAAGGGAGGTGGTTCGGCAGATGTATGAAAACCGGACGCGTGAGGTGACTGCGGGCTAGCGGCTCGCCACCACACTCAGTGCGGTGCCGGACCAGCACGTGAAAGACGCGTGCAGCCGGCCCAATCCCAGCAGTCACCCGACCCGCGAGCTCGCCGGTACGTCCGGCCGGCTTCTTCGCCCGAGAGGCGAAGGACCCGAGCTCGCGGGTCGTCTGCGTTTCGGGACTGCTTGCGCTTCAGGGACTCAGGCGTTCGAACCTCCAGGTGCCGTCCGGCTCGGCGACGTAACGCAGGCGGTCGTGGAGGCGGTTGTTCCGGCCCTGCCAGAACTCCATCGTCCGGGGCGCGACGCGGAAGCCGCCCCAGTGCGGGGGCACCGGGACCTGTTCGCCCTCGGGGTAGCGGGCGGAGAGTTCGGCGTAGGAGGCGTCGAGTTCGGCCCGGGAGGAGATCACCGAGGACTGGGCGCTGGCCCAGGCGCCCAGCTGGGAGCCGTGGGGGCGGGTGCGGAAGTACGCGGCCGTCTCGTCCCGCCCGGTGCGGCGGGCGGTGCCGGTGACGATGACCTGGCGGGCGATGGGATGCCAGGGGAAGAGCAGGCAGACGTGCGGGTTCGCGGCGAGGTCCCGCGCCTTGCGGGAGTCGTAGTTCGTGTAGAAGACGAAGCCCTGCGTGTCGTACTGCTTCATCAGCACCGTGCGTGAGCTGGGGCGGCCCTCGGCGTCCGCCGTGGAGACGACCATGGCGTTGGGCTCGTAGATCGTGCCGCCCGCGGCAGCCCGTGCGGCCTGTTCGAACCAGAGGGTGAACTGGTCCATGGGGTGAGCGGCGAGATCGCTCTCCTCGAAGCCTTCGACCCGGTAGTGCTTGCGCATGGCGGCCGGGTCGAGGATGGGTTCATGGTCGGTCACGCGGTCATCTTGCCGTATGCACGTACGACTTCGCGTGGCACTGAGTGCCGCTTGGGCTCCCCAAAGGTGGCACTCGGAGATATCGTTCAGATGCCGTTCCGGTTGGGTGACCACCAACCGTTCGGGGCATCACCGGGGTGACCGTTTCGGACCGCGAGTCCCGAGAGTGACCGTGGAGCCGCTGCGGCACCCGCTTCCAGGCATTCTTCCGCCGCGCCGCACACACCATCTAGGAGCCGCCTGATGTCCGACTTCGTACCCGGGCTCGAAGGAGTCGTCGCGTTCGAGACGGAGATCGCCGAACCGGACAAGGAGGGTGGCGCCCTGCGCTACCGGGGGGTCGACATCGAGGACCTCGTCGGTCATGTCTCGTTCGGCAACGTATGGGGGCTGCTGGTGGACGGAGCCTTCAATCCGGGCCTGCCGCCCGCCGAGCCGTTCCCCATTCCCGTCCACTCGGGTGACATCCGGGTGGACGTACAGTCGGCGCTCGCCATGCTCGCCCCGGTGTGGGGCCTGAAACCGCTGCTCGACATCGACGAGGAGCAGGCCCGCGACGACCTCGCCCGCGCCGCGGTGATGGCGCTCTCGTACGTCGCCCAGTCCGCCCGTGGGCAGGGCCTGCCGATGGTGCCGCAGCGGGAGATCGACAAGGCCCACTCGGTCGTCGAGCGGTTCATGATCCGCTGGCGGGGCGAGCCCGACCCCAAGCACGTCGCGGCCGTCGACGCCTACTGGACGTCGGCCGCCGAGCACGGCATGAACGCCTCCACCTTCACCGCCCGGGTCATCGCCTCGACCGGCGCCGATGTGGCGGCCGCGCTGTCCGGCGCCGTGGGCGCCATGTCCGGGCCGCTGCACGGCGGTGCCCCGTCCCGGGTCCTCGGGATGATCGAGGAGATCGAGCGGACGGGTGACGCGGAGGCGTACGTCAAGCGGGCCCTGGACCAGGGCGAGCGGCTGATGGGCTTCGGGCACCGGGTGTACCGGGCCGAGGACCCGCGCGCGCGTGTGCTGCGCCGTACGGCCCGTGAGCTGGGCGCCCCGCGCTTCGAGATCGCCGAGGCGCTGGAGAAGGCGGCGCTGGAGGAACTGCACAACCGCCGTCCGGACCGGGTTCTGGCGACGAACGTGGAGTTCTGGGCGGCGATCATGCTGGACTTCGCGGAGGTTCCGGCGCACATGTTCACGTCGATGTTCACATGCGCCCGTACGGCGGGCTGGTCGGCGCACATCCTTGAGCAGAAGCGGACGGGACGGCTGGTCCGCCCGTCCGCGCGGTATGTGGGGCCGGGGCCGCGCAGCCCACAGGAGGTCGAGGGCTACGCGGACATCGCCCACTAGTCGCGTTTCAGTAGTCGCGTTTCAGAGTCGCTTTTCACACCGGGCTGAGCAGGTCCGCATGGTGCCGTTCCGCCACCAGCGGGTGGGCTCTGAGCTTGCCCTTGAGCTCGTTGTAGCCGTACTCGGCGAAGAGCGGGTTGGCGGGGTCGTCGGTGATGCCCGGGGCGGTGCTCGCGTGCGGGAAGGGCAGCGGCTCCACCCGGGCATCGAGCCGCGGGTTGTAGAAGAACGGGACGGAGAAGCGCTCGGTGGCGCCGGGCGGGCTGACGACGCGGTGGTTGGTGGCGATCAGATAGCCGTTCGTCGCCACCTCCAGCAGCTCGCCCAGGTTGACCACGAAGGCGCCCTCCAGCGGCGGCACGTCGTGGAAGAGCCCGTCCTCGCGCTGGACCTGCAGTCCGCCGACCGTGTCCTGGAGCAGCAGCGTCAGGAAGCCGTAATCCTTGTGGGCGCCGACGCCCTGGTCGGTGCCGTCGCCCGCGCTGCCGGGGTAGCGCACGAGCTTGAGGTGCGGGTGGGCGCTCTCGCCGAAGACCGGGTCGTAGAAGTCGGCGGGGGCGCCGATGGCGGCGAGCAGCTCGTGCAGGAGTCGGCCGGCGACGCCGCTGAGCCGGTCGATCCAGGCGAGTGCGGCGGTGCGCAGTTCGGGGAGGGCGGCGGGCCACTGGTTGGGGCCCTGCAGCCACCAGTAGGCGGGTTCGCCAGGTGCGGGGACGTGGGCGGGGCGTTCGGCGCCTATGTCGAGCTGGTCGCGCCAGTCGCGGGCGCCCTGGGTGCGTTCGTCGCCGGTGCGGGTGTAGCCGCGGAAGTGGGGCGAGTTCACGTTGTCGAGGGCGAGCCGGTCGGCCGCGGGAAGCGCGAAGAAGGCACGCATGGCGCTGACCAGCGCGTCGGTCTCGGCGCGGGTGACTCCGTGCCCGACGAGCTGGAAGAAGCCGACGTCGTGCGCGGCACTGTGCAGCTGGGCGTGGAGGAGGGCGCGGGCCTGGGGGCCGCGGTCGGCGGCAGACAGGTCGATGATCGGAAGTTGATCGTACGACGGGTTCGTCGCGGTGTGCGTCGTCATGAATGCGTCCACAGGGTGTGTGGGCCACGGGCAGGCCGCCGAGGGTAGGGCGGCGCCCAGGATGCCGTAAGAAAGGGGAGAATAAAGGGGCTGATTCAGGCCGAAAGCCGACAGCCCATGCTCGTGACGCGCACGTAGTCCACGTGACGGCGTCGAACAAGCATCGGAGGCATGCGCCAAGGGTAACGCGCCCCACCAACAATCCCGGTGGGGCCCGCGGACACCCCCCGCCCCCCGCCGGCGCCCGCATCCCGGCGTCAGCCCCGTCGGCACGCGTCGGCCGTACCCCTTTGGCCCGGTGGAAACCCCGGGCCCGCAGTCAGCCCGACACCCGTCAGCGAACCCCTGGGCCCAGCCCTCAGCCCGTCGGCACTCCTCCGGCCCCTGCCCCTGACCCGGCGTCAAACGCCTCGGCCCGCGTCCCAAGCCCCTCGGACGCCGTCGCAATCCCTCTCGAACCTCGGCGGCGCCCGCTCCGGCCGTACCCCTTGGGCACGGCGAAATCCCTCGGGCCCCGCAGCCAGCCCCCAGACCCCGCCATCAGCTACTCGGGCGCGCCGTCGCCCCCGAGACCCGCCGTCAGCCCCGACCTCCATCGGCGCCTCCTGGGACCCACCCCTCAGCCCAGCGCGCTCTCCAGCAGCGCCGTCCACTGGGCCACCACCCGCTCGCGGCGGCCCGTGTCGTCCGTGAGGAGGTTGGCGAGGCCCAGGCCGCGGGCCATGTCCAGGAGGCCCTGGACGGTTTCGCGGACGCCGGGGCGGGACTCGTCGGCGCCCAGAAGCTCGACCGCTATGCGGTGGGTCTCCCGGCCGACGCGGGCCTCCAGCTCCGTGACGCGGGGGCGCAGCTGGTCCTCGTTGGAGGCGGCGACCCACAGGTGGAGGGCGGCGCGGAAGAGGGGGCCGGTGTAGAGGCCGACGAGCGCGGAGACGACGGCGCGGCGGTCGGCGGCGCCTTCGGGGAACAGGGCGCGCAGGGCCGTGGAGCGTTCCTCGGCGACGTACTCGACGGCCGCGGTGAACAGGTCCTCACGGGTACGGAAGTGGTGCTGGGCGGCGCCGCGGGAGACTCCGGCGCGTTCCGCGACGACGGAGACCGTGGAGCCCGCCCAGCCGTGTTCGGCCAGGCAGGCCACAGCGGCCTCCAGGAGCCGCTGCCGGGTGGCCCGGCTGCGGTCCTGCTTGGGCAGGCGGTCGCGTTCGGCCGTACTCACACTCATCTCGCGCTCACACTCATCTTGCGCTCACATCACCCACGAGGGGTCCCGTCGTTCCAGGAAGGCCGTCATCCCCTCACGCGCCTGCGCGGAGGAGAACAGCCGGGCCGAGAGCGCGGTGAGATCCGCCGCGTCCCGGTCGAAGGCTTCCAGCACCCTAGCCGTGAGCAGCTGTTTCGTCTCGGCCAGGCCCTGCGGGGACGATCGGCGCAGCCCGTCGAGGATGGGTTCCAGCACGGCGTCGACGTCGTCCCCGGCCGCCGTGACGAGGCCGATCCGGGCCGCCTCGGCCGCGTCGAACCGTTCCCCGGTCAGGTAGTAGCGGGCGAGGGCACGCGGGTCGGCGCGCGGGATCACCGGGAGGGAGATGACGGCCGGCGCGACCCCGATCCGCACCTCGGTGAACGCGAAGCTGGACGCGGCGGACGCGGCCGCGATGTCGCACGCGGCGAGCAGCCCGAGCCCGCCCGCGCGGACATGTCCGGTCACCCGGGCCACGACGGGCTTGCGCAGCTCGACGATCTGCCGCAGCACGCCGACCAGGGCGTCGGGGTGCGGCGGATTGCGCAGGTCCGCTCCGGCGCAGAACGTGTTGCCGGAGTGGGTGAGGACCACGGCCCGTACGTCACCGTCCTTGGCGCACTCGGTCAGCGCGTCCGCGAGCTCGCCGACGAGCGCGGCCGACAGGGCGTTGCGGGTGTCGGCCGAGTCCAGGCTGAGGGTTTCGATGCCACGCGCGCGCGTGCGTCCGATCAGTGTCACTTCGGCTCCCTGAGTTCGCGCGGTTCCCGCAGATCCCGCAGTGCCCGCAGTTCCCGGCGGAGGATCTTGCCGGAGGCGGCCCTGGGCACGCCGTCGATGAAGGTGACCTGCCGGACGCGCTTGTAGGGGGCGACGCGTTCGGCGACGTACGCCATGACCTCGTCCTCGGTGAGGTCGCCGGCGGTGGGCTGGCGCACGACGTGGGCGTGCGGGACTTCGTTGTGGTCCTCGTTGTAGACGCCGATGACGGCGGCGTCGGCGATGCCGGGATGCGTGAGGAGCAGCGCCTCCAGCTCGGCGGGTGCCACCTGGAAGCCCTTGTACTTGATGAGCTCCTTCACCCGGTCGACGACGAACAGCCAGCCGTCGGCGTCCACATGGCCGACGTCACCGGTGTGCAGCCAGCCGTCGGCGTCGATCATGGCGGCGGTGGCCTCGGGGCGGCCCAGGTAGCCCTTCATGACCTGGGGGCCGCGGATGAGGATCTCGCCCGGCTCGCCGTTGCCCACGTCCTTGCCGGGGTCGTCGAGGGAGACGACGCGCATCTCGGTGCCCGCGATGAGCTTGCCGACCGTGCCGGGAGGTGCCTGGTGCATGGCGTCGAGCGGAACGACGTGCGTGCCCGGCGAGAGTTCCGTCATGCCGTAGGCCTGGCCGACCGGCGGCAGGCCCAGGCGCTCGGAGCAGGCGGCGGCGAGCTGGGCGTCCAGGGGTGCGGCGGCGCTGATGATGTACCGCAGGGAGGACAGGTCGTAGCGGGCGACGGCCGGGTGCTTGGCGAGGGCGAGGACGATCGGCGGGGCGACGTACAGGCCGGTGATGCGGTGGTTCTCGATGGCCGCGAGGAACGTCTCCAGGTCGAAGCGGGGCAGCACGACGACGGTGGCGCCGTTGCGCAGGGGCGCGTTCATGAGCGCGGTGAGGCCGTAGATGTGGAAGAAGGGCAGGACGGCGAGGATGCGTTCGCCGGGTCCGGCCGTGATGGCGGGTTCGAGCTGGGCGAGGTTGGTGGCGATCTGCCGGTGGGTGAGCATCACGCCCTTGGGGACGCCGGTGGTGCCCGAGGAGTAGGGCAGTACGGCGATGTCCTCGGCCGGGTCGGTGAAGACGTCCGGTTCGGGCGCGTCGGAGGCGATCAGGTCGAGCAGGGAACGGTGTCCGGGCGCGTTGTCGCAGACGAATATTTCCCCTATCCCACCCGCGAGTTCGGCGGCACGGCGGGCCGACTCCAGCAGCGGCGAAACGGTGACGATCCAGCGGGCGGCCGAGTCCCGCAGCTGCTTGGCGAACTCCTCGGGCGTGGCGAGCGGGTGCACGGTGGTGACGGTGGCACCCGCGCGCGTGGCGGCGTAGAAGGCGGTCGGGAAGGCGACGGTGTTCGGGCTGTGCAGGGCGAGGACGTCGCCCTTGCGGACACCCGCGTCGGCGAGCGCGGCGGCGATGCGCCGGTGGAACCGGTCCAGTTGTCCGTACGTGAGGGTGGTGCCGTCGGCGCCGTCGATCAGGGCGGGATGGTCGCCGAACTCGGCGGCCCGGCCCAGAACGGCCTCGTGGATGGGGAGTTCGACGGCCGGGACGTCTGCGTACTCGCTGCGGAACACGGTTCCTCCTCGGGCGACGGGGTGCGCCGGTACGGCCTAGTACGACTTGGGCAGGCCGAGGGACTGGTGGGAAACGTAGTTGAGAATCATCTCCCGGCTCACCGGTGCTATACGAGCCACGCGCGCCGCCGTTATCAACGAGGCGAGCCCGAATTCGCGCGTGAGCCCGTTGCCGCCGAGGGTGTGCACGGCCTGGTCGACGGCCTTCACGCAGGCCTCTCCGGCCGCGTACTTGGCCATGTTGGCGGCCTCACCGGCGCCGATGTCGTCCCCGGCGTCGTAGAGGTGGGCGCCCTTCTGCATCATGAGGCGGGCCAGTTCGAGGTCGATGTGCGCCTGCGCGAGGGGGTGGGCGATGGCCTGGTGGGCGCCGATCGGGGTCTTCCAGACAGTGCGGTCGCGGGCGTACTCGATCGCCTTGGACAGGGCGTAGCGCCCCATGCCGATCGCGAACGCGGCCGTCATGATCCGCTCGGGGTTGAGCCCGGCGAAGAGCTGGAGCAGCCCCGCGTCCTCGTCGCCGACGAGCGCGTCGGCGGGCAGCCGTACGTCGTCGAGGACCAGCTCGAACTGCTTCTCCGCGCCGTGCAGTTCCATGTCGATCTGCCGCCGCTGGAAGCCCTCGGCGTCGCGCGGGACGATGAACAGGCAGGGTTTGAGGCTGCCGGTGCGGGCGTCCTCGGTGCGGCCGACGATCAGGACGGCGTCGGCGTGGTCGACGCCGGAGATGAACACCTTGCGGCCGGTCAGCAGCCAGTCGGCGCCGTCCCTGCGTGCCGTCGTGGTGATGCGGTGGGAGTTGGAGCCGGCGTCGGGCTCGGTGATGCCGAAGGCCATGAGCCGGGTGCCGTCGGCGAGTCCGGGGAGCCAGGCGCGCTTCTGCTCCTCGGTGCCGAAGCGGGAGATGACGGTGCCGCAGATGGCGGGCGAGACGACGAGCATGAGGAGAGGACAGCCGGCGGCGCCCAGCTCTTCGAGGACGATGGAGAGCTCGGCGATGCCGCCGCCTCCGCCCCCGTACTCCTCGGGGAGGTTCACGCCGAGATAGCCGAGCTTGGCGGCTTCCGCCCAGAGCTCGGTGGGCTGGGCGCCTTCGGCGACGACGCGGGCGAGGTATTCGCGGCCGTAGCGCTTGCCGAGGGCGGCGACGGCGGATCGTAGGGCCTTGTGTTCCTCGGTTTCCACAGTGGCGCTCACTGGTCCTGAACCTCCTTCTGTACTTCCTCTACGACGGCGAGCAGGGCACCGACCTCGACCTGCTGCCCCGGGGTGGCGTGCAGGGCGCTGAGCGTGCCGGAGGCCGGTGCGGTGATCTGGTGTTGCATCTTCATCGCCTCCAGCCAGATCAGGGGGTCCCCCGCCCGTACGGCGGCTCCCTCGGCCAGGCCGTCGGCGATGCGGACGACCGTGCCGGGCATGGGGGCGAGCAGCGAGCCGGGGGCGTGGTGTTCGGTCGGGTCGGGGAAGCGGGGCAGGGCGGTGAGGGCGGTGGCGTTGACGTACACCCGGTCGCCGTGCCGGGCCACGTCGAACTTCCGCCGTACGCCGTCCACTTCGAGTACGACGAGACGCGCGTCGGCGTGCACGACCCGGACGCCGTCCGCGGCGAGGCCGTCCCTGGTGTGCCGGTAGCGGGCCTCGTGCTCCTCGCCCGCCATGAGGTAGCGCTTGGTCTGCGGCTGGGAGGACAGGTTGCGCCAGCCGCCGAATCGCGAGCGGCCGTGGGCGTCGGCGAGGGCCGCGGCCAGGGGCGCGTACGGGTCGGGGGCCGGCTCGGTCAGGTCGGCGAGGTGGCGGTCGTAGAAGCCGGTGTCCATGCGGGCCGCCGTGAACTCCCGGTGGCGCAGGGAGCGGACCAGCAGCTCGCGGTTGGTGACGGGGCCGTGGATCCGCGCCCGCTCCAGGGCGCCGGAGAGCCTGCGCAGGGCCTCCGCGCGCGTGGGGGCGTGGGCGACGGTCTTGGCGAGCATCGGGTCGTAGTGGACGCCGATGTCGTCGCCGTCGGTGTAGCCGGTGTCGAGGCGGACGCCGTCCGGTACGGCGAGGTGGTGCAGGGTGCCGGTCTGCGGGGCCCAGTCGCGCGACGGGTCCTCGGCGTAGAGGCGGGCCTCGATGGCGTGGCCGCGCGCGCTCGGGGGGTCGGCTGCGAGGGCGTGGCCTTCGGCGATCCGGATCTGCTCGGCGACCAGGTCGAGGCCGAACACGGCTTCCGTGACGGGGTGTTCGACCTGGAGGCGGGTGTTCATCTCCAGGAAGTGGGGCCTGCCGTCGGCGACGAGGAACTCGACGGTGCCGGCGCCCACGTAGTCGACCGCCCGGGCGGCGCGGGCGGCCATCTCGTACAGCTCGGTGGTGAGTTCGGGATTCAAACCCGGTGCCGGGGCCTCCTCGATCACCTTCTGGTGGCGGCGCTGGAGGGAGCAGTCGCGGGTGCCGAGCGTCCAGACGGTGCCGTGGGTGTCGGCGAGGACCTGCACCTCGACGTGGCGGCCGCGCTCCACATAGGGCTCGACGAAGACCTCGCCGTCCCCGAAGGCGCTCGCGGCCTCGGCACGTGCGCTCTCCAGCGCGCCGTCGAGCTCCTCCAGGGCGCGGACGATCCGCATCCCGCGCCCGCCGCCGCCCGCGGCCGCCTTCACCAGCACGGGCAGATCGGCCGCGGTGACCTCGCGCAGCGGCTCGATCCCCATCAGCTCCTTGGCGCGCGTCTTGGACGCCATCGCCTCGATCGCCTCCGGGGACGGGCCGATCCAGACCAGGCCCGCGTCGAGGACGGCGCGTGCGAAGTCGGGGTTCTCGGAGAGGAAGCCGTAGCCGGGGTGCACGGCGTCCGCGCCGGCCGCGACGGCCGCCTTCACGATCAGGTCGCCGCGCAGATACGTCTCGGCGGGCGTCGCACCCGGCAGCCGTACCGCCGTGTCGGCCACGCGCGCGTGGAGGGCGTTCTCGTCGGCGTCCGAGTGCACGGCGACCGTCCGGATTCCCAACTCACCGCAGGTGCGGAAGATCCGGCAGGCGATCTCGCCCCGGTTGGCGACCAGCAGAGTCGAAATCATGAGCCTCACATCCGGAAGACGCCGAAGCCACCGCGCGCGCCCTCGTAGGGAGCGGTGTGGATGGCGGACAGGCACAGGCCGAGGACGGTGCGGGTGTCGCGCGGGTCGATGACGCCGTCGTCGTACAGCCGCCCGGACAGGAACATCGGCAGCGACTCGGACTCGATCTGCTGCTCCACCATGGCGCGCAGGGCCGCGTCGGCGTCCTCGTCGTACGGCTGCCCCTTGGCGACCGCCGATTGCCGGGCCACGATCGACAGCACGCCGGCGAGCTGCTGCGGGCCCATGACGGCGGACTTGGCGCTGGGCCAGGCGAACAGGAAGCGCGGGTCGTAGGCCCGGCCGCACATGCCGTAGTGCCCGGCCCCGTAGGAGGCGCCCATGAGCACGGACAGGTGCGGCACGCGCGAGTTCGAGACCGCGTTGATCATCATCGCGCCGTGCTTGATGATGCCGCCCTGCTCATACTCCCGGCCGACCATGTAGCCGGTGGTGTTGTGCAGGAAGAGCAGCGGGATGTCGCGCTGGTTGGCGAGCTGGATGAACTGGGCGGCCTTCTGCGACTCCTCGCTGAACAGGACGCCCTGCGCGTTGGCGAGGATGCCCACCGGATAGCCGTGCAGGGACGCCCAGCCGGTGGCGAGGCTCGTCCCGTACAGCGGCTTGAACTCGTCGAAGTCGGAGGCGTCGACGACACGGGCGATGACCTCGCGCGGGTCGAAGGGGATCTTCAGATCGCCGGGGACGATGCCGAGCAGCTCCTCCGGGTCGCACTTCGGCGGGGCCGCCGGGCCCGGATCGTCGTACGCCTTGCGGTGGTTGAGGCGGGCGACCACGCGCCGCGCCTGCCGCAGCGCGTCCTGCTCGTCCACGGCGAAGTAGTCCGCGAGCCCGGACACGCGCGCGTGCATCTCGGCGCCGCCCAGGGACTCGTCGTCGCTCTCCTCGCCGGTCGCCATCTTCACCAGCGGCGGCCCGCCCAGGAACACCTTCGCGCGCTCCTTGACCATGATCACGTGGTCGGACATGCCGGGGACGTAGGCGCCACCGGCGGTCGAGTTCCCGAAGACGACGGCGACGGTGGGGATTCCGGCGGCGGACAGCCGGGTCAGGTCCCGGAAGATGGCGCCTCCGGGGATGAAGATCTCCTTCTGGGAGGGCAGGTCGGCGCCCCCGGACTCGACCAGGCTGATACAGGGCAGCCGGTTGGCGAGCGCGATGTCGTTGGCACGCAGGGCCTTCTTCAGGCTCCAGGGGTTGCTGGCGCCGCCGCGCACGGTCGGGTCGTTGGCGGTGATCAGACACTCGACACCCTCGACCACCCCGATACCGGTGACGAGGGAGGCGCCCACGGCGTAGTCACTGCCCCAGGCGGCCAGCGGCGACAGCTCCAGGAACGGTGTGTCCGGGTCCAGGAGCAGCTCGATCCGCTCGCGCGCGAGCAGCTTGCCGCGCCCCCGGTGCCGCTGTACGTACTTCTCGCCGCCGCCCGCGAGCGCCTTGGCGTGCTCGGCGTCGAGGTCGGCGAGCTTGGCGAGCATGGCCTCGCGGTTCGCCCGGTAGTCCTGGCCGTTGCTGTCCAGGGCGGAGGAGAGGACGGTCACAGGAGAACCTCCGGGATGTCCAGATGACGGGAGCGCAGCCATTCGCCGAGGGCCTTGGCCTGTGGATCGAAACGGTGCTGGGCGGCGACGCCCTCGCCGAGGATTCCCTCGACGCCGAAGTTCAGGGCGCGGAGGTTGGGCAGGAGATGGCGAACGACGGTCAGCTCACGGCTCTCGGGGATCAACTCCCGGAACCGCTCAACGGTCAGCTCGTGGGCAAGCCATCGCCAGGCCTCGTCGGAGCGCACCCAGACCCCGACATTGGCGTTCCCACCCTTGTCACCGCTGCGGGCGCCGGCGATCAAGCCGAGGGGGGCACGGCGTGTGGGCCCTGCCGGCAGGGGGTCCGGAAGGGACGGCGACGGTACGTCACTGATTACGACCGTGTCATGGGGCGCAGCCACATGGAGGCGCCGCCCATCATCAAGGACGGCCACCTGGTCGACGTCACCATGGGGAACGTACACACTCTCAAAGACCCCATAAGGCGCGCCCTTCCCCGGTGGCGCGACCACATGGAACCCGGGGTAACTGGCCAGCGCCAGCTCAATCGCGGCACCACTCAGCGCACGCCCCACGACCCCCTGTTCGGGATCCCGTACGACGAGCCGCAACAGCGCGCTCGCAGTCTCCTCGGTGTCCGCGTCCCCCCGGTCGGTCCGCACGAGCTCCCACCGGACGTCACTGGGCGGCGACTTGGCAAGGGCGTCGGACATCTGCTCCCGCACGAGCGCGGCCTTGCCCTCGACACCAAGCCCGGTGAGGACGAAGACGACCTCGTTGCGGAAGCCGCCGAGCCGGTTGAGCCCGACCTTGAGCGTGGGCGGCGGGGCCTCCCCGCGCACCCCCTCGATACGGACGCGGTCGGCCCCGTCCTGGGTGAGACGGATCGTGTCGAGGCGGGCGGTGACGTCGGGCCCGGCGTACCGGGCGCCGCCGGTCTCGTACAGCAGCTGCGCGGTGACGGTACCGACGTCCACGAACCCGCCGGTGCCGGGATGCTTGGTGATGACGCAGCTGCCGTCCTCGTGGATCTCGGCGAGCGGAAAGCCGGGCCGCCGTACGTCGCCGTCCCCGAAGAACGCGTAGTTACCGCCGGTGGCCTGCGTCCCGCACTCCAGGACGTGCCCCGCGACGACGGCGCCCGCCAGCCGGTCGTACTCCCCCGGCTGCCAGCCGAAGTGGGCGGCGGCGGGCCCGGTGACGAGGGCCGCGTCGGTCACCCGCCCGGTGACCACGATGTCGGCGCCCTCGCGCAGACAGCCGGCGATACCGAAGCCGCCGAGGTAGGCATGGGCGGCGAGGCTGCCCGGGTGGGCGGCGGTGAGATCGTCGCCCTCGACGTGGGCGACGCGCACAGGGATCTGGAGCCGATCGGCCAGCTGCCGTACGGCGTCGGCGAGCCCGGCCGGGTTGAGGCCCCCGGCGTTCGTCACGATCTTGACGCCCCGCTCGTGCGCCAGCCCCAGACACTCCTCCAGCTGCCGCAGGAAGGTACGGGCGTAACCGGCGGCGCGATCCTTCAGCCGGTCCCGGCCCAGAATCAGCATGGTCAGCTCGGCGAGGTAGTCCCCGGTGAGGACGTCCAGTTCACCGCCGGTGAGCATCTCGCGCATGGCGTCGAACCGGTCGCCGTAGAAGCCGGAGGCGTTGCCTATGCGCAGCGTCACTCCGCGTCCCCCTTCGGGGGACGTCCGCTGCCGGGCGGGCCCGCGAAGGCCTGGGCGATGTCGAGCCAGCGGTCGGCGTCCGGCCCTTCGGCACGTACGGCGAGGTCGGCGCGGTGGGCACGCTGGGTGACCAGGAGACAGAAGTCGAGGGCGGGCGCGGTGACACGCTGGGAGGCGTCTTCGGGACCGTAGGCCCATGCATCCCCGGAGGGACCGAGGATCTCCACGCGAAATTCCTCGGCGGGTGCGGGCAACCCATGAGTCCCGAAGGCGAAGTCCCGTGCGCGCACACCGATGCGGACCACATGCTTCAGCCGGTCGGTGGGTGCGCGGACCACACCCAGGGCGTCGGCGACGTCCTGGCCGTGGGCCCAGGTCTCCATGAGTCGGCCGGTGGCCATGGAGGCGGCGGACATGGGTGGCCCGTACCACGGGAAGCGGGCGCCGGCCCGGGACTCACGCAGGGCCCGGTCGAGCGCGGCACGCCCCTCGCGCCAGGTCGACAGCAGCATCGGGGGCGCGAGTTGGGCACCGGCCTCGGCACCCTCGTCCACGAACGTCTCGGGTGCCGCGAGGGCCTTCTCGACCAGGCCGTGGAAGGCGTCGGCGTCCGTGACGGCGAGGAGGGCGGAGCGGTCGGTCCAGGCGAGGTGGGCGATCTGGTGGGCGACGGTCCACTTGGGCGCGGGGGTCGGTAGCGCCCACTGTTCCGGGCTCAACTCGGCCACGAGCCGGTCGAGTTCTTCGCTTTCGTCACGCAGATCGTCGAACACGGGCGTCGGATCGGACATGGGGGGAGCATGGCAGCGCCAGCAGAAACAATCAAGCGTGCTTGCATGAATTTGTTTTTCCACAACTCGTCACTCGATTGCGCATGCCTAGCTACTCTCGGTGACTGGAGGTGGTTGCCATGCGAAGCCGCGAACTCGACCCGAGTGCGTCGCCGCTGGACTACTACGGGTACGAGCTTCGGCGGGCTCGGGAGGCGGCGGGGCTGACGTTGGCGCAGCTGGGTTCGATCGTCTTCTGCACGGGGTCACTTATCGGGCAGATCGAGACAGCGGCGAAGGTCCCGCAACGGGACTTTTCCGAGCGGTTGGATGCGGCTCTGGGGACGGGTGGGTTGTTCTCGCGGTTGGTGGGGCTGGTTTTGCGGAGCCAGTTGCCCAGTTGGTTTCAGCCGTATGCGGAGGTGGAGGCGAAGGCGGCGTACATCTCTACGTACCAGTGCCAACTGATCTACGGCCTTCTCCAGACGGAGGTCTACGCGCGGGCAGTGCTCGGCGTCGAACAGACGGAGCGGCTCGACGAGATGGTGGCGGCACGGCTCGAACGACAACGCATCCTCGCGCGGGAGCAGCCACCCGTGTTGTGGGTGGTGCTGGACGAGGCGGTTCTGCACCGGGAGATCAGCAGCCGGGAAGCCATGCGGGAGCAACTCACCTACCTGTTGGGGCTGTTCGGCAAGCCGTGGATGGAACTCCAGGTGCTGCCGTTCTCAGCTGGACAGCACACTGGGTTGATGGGCTCGTTCAACCTCCTGCGCTTCGACGACCACCCCGACCTGTACTACAACGAGAACTACGACTCGGGCCACATGACGGCCAATCCGCAGGTGATCAGGGAACGTTCGGTCGGTTACGCTCGCCTGCAGGCCGAAGCCCTCTCACCGAGGGAGTCGGCGGCCCTGATCGCCCGCGTGATGGAGGAATGCTATGGGGAGCAAGCTGGACCTGAAGCGCGCGCAGTGGCGTAAGTCGTCGTACAGCGGAAGCAGCGGCGGTGATTGCGTCGAGGTCGCCGACCTCACCCCCCACATAGCCGTCCGCGACTCCAAGAACCCCGTCGGCCCTCACGTGACCTTCTCCGGCACCGCCTGGGCCGGCTTCCTCACGTACGCCGCGAAGTGACCGTGGGGGCCGCCCGCTTCTTTGCCAGTGTCGTGCTTCCACACCCCGAGTAAAGGGCGCTCCGCTCCACTGCGTTCCGCTCCGCGTCGCCTTCGGCGATGGCCCTCCGGGCCACCCTTGACTAGGGGCGTTCCAGCA